>JAKAFK010000046.1 GCA_021817985.1 Pseudomonadota bacterium
TTCCGATCTACAACGAACTCAATCAGCAGGTGGCGACCGCCCTGCTTGAGGGGGCGGACCTCGTGGTGGAGGTGGCGGCCAACGGGCAAGAGGCGCTCGCCGCCCTCGGCGCGTCCGACTACGACGTGGTGCTCATGGATGTCCAGATGCCGGTGATGGACGGGTTCGAGGCGACGCGCCGCCTGCGCGCCGATCCTCGGCTTGCCCGCCTGCCGGTGATCGCGATGACCGCGCACGCCATGCAGGGCGCCCAGGCGGCGTGTCTGGCCGCGGGCATGAACGATTATGTCGCCAAGCCGATCGACCCGGAGGCCCTATTTTCCGCGCTGGCGCGCTGGATCGGCGCAAGTGCGGACGCCTCCGGGCGCGCCCCGCGCCCGCCTGGGAAATCGGACTATCGCCTTCCGGCCACCTTGCCCGGCGTCGACATCGGCGAGGGGTTGGCCCGGCTCAACGGAAATGAGGCGCTCTATGCGCGGCTGCTCAAAAGCTTTCCCGAGCGGTATGTCTGTGTGCCGCGGGAGATCCGCCAGGCCCTGGCGGACGGGGCATCGGAACGGGCGGCCCAACTCGCGCATACCGTCAAGGGCGTGGCGGGCAACTTGGCGCTTTCCGGAGTATTCGAGCGCGCGTCCCACCTGGAAGATGCCCTGAGAGGGCCTTCCGGGAGCGCGCTGGATGCGCACCTCGCGGGGCTTGACGAGGAGATGGCCCGCGTGGCGAGCGTCCTCGGTGCGCTGATGCCCGATGATGACGTGGCGCCGACCGGCCCGCCCGACGCGGCGGCACTTCGGGCGGGCCTTGCGGAGCTGGCGGGGCTGATCGAAGACAACAATCTGGACGCCGCGCAATGCTTCGGCGCGCTCATGCAGCGCTTCGGCGCGCAAGTCCTGGATCCGGCTTGGCGCACGCTGGAGGACAGCATTGCCCGCTTCGACTTCGATGCCGCGAGGCTCGCCCTGGAGGCGCTGGAGGCCGCTTTGCCCCAAGATCCTGCCGAGGGACGCTGAATCCCAATGGACACGCAGACCGCGCACAGCATCCTGATCGTCGACGATTCCCCCGAGAATCTCACGGTTCTCGGGGCGCTGCTGCGGACGGAGTACACCATACGCGTGGCGACCAACGGAGAAAAGGCGCTGCGCATCGCCCAATCCGACGACCCGCCCGACCTGATCCTGCTCGACATCATGATGCCCGGCGTGAACGGGTACGACGTCTGCCGCCAACTCAAGGACGATCCGCGCACCGCATCCATTCCGGTGATCTTTGTGACGGCGATGACCCATGAGACAGACGAAGTCAAGGGTTTCGAAGCGGGGGCGGTCGACTACATCACGAAGCCCTTCAGCCCCATCGTCGTGCGTGCGCGCGTGCGCACCCACGTCGAGCTGAAGTGCTATCGCGATTTCCTGGTCCACACCTCCTATGGCGATGGGCTGACCGCGGTGCCCAATCGCCGCCGATTCGAGGACTACTACGCCCACATCTGGACGGCGGCGGCGGGCCGGGTGAGGCCCGTGTCGTTGATCATGATCGATGTCGATTATTTCAAGCCGTTCAATGACCATTACGGTCACCAGGAGGGGGATGCCTGCCTGAGGGCGATTGCGCAGGAGCTTTCCGGATCGCTGAACCGCAAGACGGACCTCTTTGCGCGGTATGGCGGGGAGGAATTCGTCTGCCTGCTGCCGGGCACCGAAGCCGAAGGCGCCCTGCAGGTTGCGGAGCGATTCCGCGCAGCCGTCCTGGCGCTCGCCATCCCCCATGCCGGCTCGCCGGTCAGCGACTGGGTCACGATCAGCGTCGGCGTGGCGGCCGCTCATTGCGGTGGCGAACTATCGCCCCGGGATCTGGTCGCGCATGCCGACGAGGCGCTCTATCAGGCGAAGGCGGGGGGCAGAAACCAAGTGCGCCTCCATGGCGCCGAGGAAACGCCTGCAGTACCGTGTGCACGCTGAGGATCCGGCGTAAGCGGGCGCGCGCCGGCTCACGGCTGCATCTCGAGATCGTCCTTGAGGACGGCGAGCCCCGCCGCCGCGCAGCGCTCGTCGAGCCGTCCCTCGGGTGTGCCGCTGACGCCGATGGCCCCATAGAAGATGCCGCCCGCTTCGATCGGAACCGCCCCCCCGGAAAAGGCCAGATGCTCGCCCGCCTGCGCCAAGGGCGAGTGCGCACGGGTTCGCTCCAGCGCCGTTCCCTTGGCTTCGAACATGGCGCTCGTGTAAGCCTTGTCGAAGCTGATCCTGAGGGCCACCGGCGGGGCGAGCGTGTCGCGCAGGGCCACCTGCGTGATCCCGTCGCGGTCGACGACGGTCACGGCCACTTGATAGCCGGCCTTCCGGCAGGCGGCGATCGCCCCGCGGGCCATCTGGGTCGCGCTGTCCAAGGTGAGCTGGGCCACATGGACGGCAAGCGCCTCATCCGCCTGCGCGGACAGGCAGGGGATCGATAACGCGGCGATAGCCGCCACTGCGAGACGACGCATGAGGCCTCCTTGTCGATGGCAATGCCCAATCCCAAACGCCGCCCGCACGGCCTTCGAGCGGCAGACCCCCAAGGCGGCGCGGTCTAGGCCTTGCACAGGCGGATGAACTCGGGAGCCTGCAGCGGGCGGGCGCACAGGTACCCCTGGTACTGGTCGCAGCCGTAAGCCGCAAGGCGTGCGAGCTGCGCCGGAGTTTCCACGCCCTCCGCCAGCACGGTGATCTGAAGCACGTGGCCCAGATGGACGATGGCGCCTACGATGGCGGCGTTGTCGTCGTCTTGCACCACGTCCCGCACGAAGGAGCGGTCGACCTTGAGCTTGTCCGGCGCAAGGCGCTTGAGATAGCGCAGGCTCGAATAGCCAGTGCCGAAATCGTCGATCGAGAGCTTGACCCCGAGGTCCTTGAGGCGCTGAACGGTGGCCGCGACGGCCTCCATGTCGTGCAGCAGAACGGACTCGGTGAGTTCCAGCTCGAGCTGCCCCGGCGCGAGGCGCGCGCGGTCCAGGGCGCGCGCCACGGTCTCCACGATATCGCCGCGCCGGAACTGCAGCGCCGAGATGTTGACCGCAATGATCATGGACGGCAGCGCACAGGTGCCCTGCCATTCGGCCATCTGCCGGCACGCCTCGTTGAGGACCCATTCGCCGATGGGAATGATGAGCCCGCTGCGCTCCGCGAGGGGAATGAATTCCGCCGGGGAGACAATGCCCCGCTCGGGATGGCGCCATCGCAGCAGGGCCTCTGCCCCGACGATGCGTCCGCTGGCGATGTCGATTTGGGGTTGGTAATAGAGTTCGAATTCCCGCTTCCTCGAGGCTTCGTGCAGCTGCCCCAGGAGACGCATGTTCTCCAGGGCGTTGACGTTCATCCTCTCGGAGAAGAAGCGGTAGGTGTTGCGGCCCGCCTCCTTGGCGTCGTTCAGGGCGGCGGCCGCCTGCTTGAGCAGGACGTCGAGCTCCTGGCCGTCGCCGGGGAAGAGGCTGATGCCGATCGTGAACGACGTGTTCACGTCTTGCCCGTCAAGCGGGAAGGGCTCGGCAAACGACGCGAGGATACCTTGGGCGATGGCCGAGACGCTGGGCACGTCCCTGACCTCGGGGACCACGACGACGAACTCGTCGCCGGCTTGGCGGCTCACGGTATCGCTCGCGCGCAACGATCTGCGCAGGCGCTCGACGGCGAGCACGAGCAGCCGATCCCCATGATCGTGGCCAAACGCTTCGTTGATCTGCTTGAAATGGTCGAGGTCGAGGAGCAGGATGGCCACCCAGGAGCGGCTGCGCTGGGACAAGGCTTTCGCCTGTTCGAAACGGTCTTGCAGGAGAAGCCGGTTGGGCAGCCGCGTGAGCGGGTCGTGATAGGCCAGAAATTCCAACCGCCGCAACGCTTCCTCGTGTTCGAACCGGGTGCGCAGGGATTCGATCCCGTAGGCCAGGTTGTTGGCGAGTTCTTCCAGGAGCGCGACTTCTTCGGGGTTGAACGCATAGGGTTCGCGCGAATAGATGGTGAGCGCGCCCAGTACCCGCTGCTGGCCCGTCAGCGGCAGCGCGATGCTCGACTGATAGCCTTGCGCGAGGGCAGCCGCCCGCCAGGGGTCCATCTTCAGATTGGTCAGGCAATGCGGGTTGACGACCGCGCGGGCCTGGCGGATGGCGGTACCCACCGGACCTTGGCCGCGCGGCTCGTCGGCCCAGGTGATCTTGACCTCGTCCACGTACCCATCGCCGTCGCCGAAGCGGGCGACCGGCCGCACGGTCTTGGCCATGTCGCGCTCGGCGAAGCCCACCCAGCACATGGAGTATCCGCCGATTTCGACCGCGAGACGGCAAATGTCGTCAAGCAGCAGATCCTCTTCCGTTGCCCGCACCAAGGCCGTGTTGCAATCGCTCAGAAGCCTGAACGCGCGTGCCAGCCGTATTTGCGCCTGGCGCGCGAGATCGCCGTCGGTGATGTCCTCGTAGAGCCCCAGCACGCCGATGACCTCCTGGGTTTCCGGGTTCCGCAGGGGCCACTTGGAGACGCGCAGCTGGACGCGTGTGCCGTCGGGCATCGTCCGCGACTCCTCGAAGCCGAGCTTGGCGCGGCCGGTCGCCATCACGTGACAGTCGTCGGCGCGATGCACCTGCGCTTGGTCTTTCCAGGAGAACTCGTCGTCGGTCTTGCCGACCAGGGCATGGGGGTCGGCGATGCCGGCCGACGCGGCGAAGAGGGCGTTGCAGCCCCGATAGCGGGAGTGGATGTCCTTCCAGTAAACCCGCTGGGGAAGCGCATCGAGGATCTGCTGCAAAAGGGGAAAGGCCGGGTGCTCAAAGAAAGATGAATCCATCCAGGGGCTGGTCTCCGTGCAGGGCCGCCTTTTGGCCGCTAAGTGAGCTTGCGCACAGAGAGGGTACCAGCTTCTGCGGGGCAAGCAACAGGCGACGACGAGAGAACCGCTCCGGGCCCTCTCGGGGTGAAACAAAGAGGCGCGACGGCCGTGCCGGCAGGGCGCCTTCGTCCTCGCCTTCAGTCCGGGCGCCTGCCTTAGCGGTCGTGTCGCCAACCGGGGCCGTCCGAACCCGGGTTATCCCCGCCGCGATCATCGTAATGTCGGCGGCCATCATCGCCGCGCCGCCAATCGCGCCGATCCCCCTCGCGATCGCGGTGGCGCCAGTGCTCATCGCCGCGGGCCCAGCCGTGCTGCTCGCGGTAGCGGGGTGCATATTCACGCTGGTACCAGCTGTCGCGCACGAAATAAACGCGCCGGCCGCACGCATGGTAGAAACGGCAGTGTTCGGCCCAGTGCCTTTGCCAGCCCGGCGGCACCCGCAGATAGACCGGAGGCCCGTACACGGGTCCCGGCGCCACCACGATCGGCCGCGGATAGATGACTTCCGGCGGAGGAAAGCCGCCGACATTGATCTGGCCATAGAATCCCGGTTCGCCGATGCTGACGGAAAGGCCGACGTGGGCGGAAGCAACAGCCGAGAACGCGGCTGCGGCAACGCCCGCGATCAGCGTCATGAGCAAGCGATTCATGGTAATCCCCCTTACGGACATGGACGACGGCAGCGCCTGGCGGCGCAAACGCATGATAATGGAATGGGATGGGGGCTACAACGCCGGCCTTGCGGGCGTCCCCGCGCCCGCACCGGGCATTAAGGTGCAACGCATTGATCATTCAATGGGATTGGGTGCCGCGGGTGAACATTACGGAATGTTCACGATCGACGAATGGCAAAGACGGCGGGTCGACGCAGCGTGCTGGGACAGACGGGCGCGCGAACGGATACCGCCCGGCACCGCTTGGCGATCGTGGGCAAACCTGTCGCCGCGCGCGACACCGGGGGCGGTGATGGCACCAAACGGTTCGTCACGCCCTCCGGGGGCGGCCATCTCGCGAGTTACCCGCGAATATGATGGGCATCGTTCCAAAGGCGGATGACCGGCTCGGCGGGGCCGTGTTCGTAGCCGAGGATGCTCAGGGCGGCTGTGCCGAGGTGGAAGCACCGGCTTGCCGCGGGATCGAGCCCCAGCCAGGAGGCGGCCAGCAACCGGAGGAAGTGGCCATGGGAGAATACCAGCGTATCGCCATCCAGGCGGCGCAGTCGGTCGACGACGCGGTCCGCCCGCGCCGCTGCCACCGCAAGCGATTCGCCCTCGGGGCAGCCATCCCTGAATATCTCCCACCCGGGACGCGATTGCCGGATCTCAGGCGTGGTCTTCCCCTCGTAGATGCCGTAGTCCCATTCGACGAGATCCTCGTCGGCGATGGCCTTTTCGCCAAAGCCGGCCAGTGCGCAGGTGCGCGAAGCCCGTTGCAGCGGACTCACGAAAACCCTGGTAAAGATTTTGCCGGCGAGCCGTTCGCCCAGCCGCTGCGCGTCTTGCTCGCCCTGGGCGGTGAGCGGGACGTCCGTGCGTCCGGTGTGGCGCCCTGCCGCACTCCATGGTGTTTCCCCGTGGCGTGCGACATAGAGTTGAGGCAACCGCGCGTTCATCCTGTGCTCCCCTGGGTGCGCTGCGTGGACTCGCTTTGCCCTTGCCCCTTCCTTGAGGGGATGGCGGGTTTCTACATGTTAGGCGACGCACGCAAAAATCCGCAATCTGGGGTTGTATTCAGGGGCAGTCCTCGGCTGTCGAAGTGGCGGAACGAGGCCTCGGGCGGCCCGGCGCCGTCGAGCCGGTCGCGCGGCTTGCCCAACGGCGTCCACGCTCAGCCGCTGTGGCGAGCGCCCGACAGGGACGCATTTTTGCGCGCCAACACGCGGATCAGGCCATTGACTCCGGAGCGCTGGATTTCGTCTGCGAAGGAGTTGCGGTAGTTGATGACGAGGCTGACCCCGTCGACCACCACATCATAGACTTTCCATCCGTTCGGCATCTTCTGCATGTGGTAGTCGATGGGCACCCGCTGACCGCCACGCTCCACGAAAATCATTCGCACGGTCGCATAGGATGCGGCAGGGTTGAGCGCGAGCGGTTCGTATTGAATGGTCTGATTGCGATAGCGCGACATGGCGTTGGCATAGGTATTCACCAGAAGATCGCGAAATTGCCGCGTCAGCAACGCTTGCTGCTGCGGCGTGGCTCGCCGCCAGTATTGCCCGAGGGCCAGCCGCGTCATGTGCGTGAAGTCGAAGTCCGGTGCGATTTTCTCCAGAATCGCGGAACGAGGTTGATGCGCGTGGCCGTGGGTCTCTTTAAGCAGGGCGATGACCTCCTGTGAGGTGGTCTTCACCAACACGTCAGGCGAGGCGATGTCCGCCGCTTGGACAGAAACGGCGAACATGCACGCGGCGAGCACCGACATCATCCGAAAAGCCATGTTTTATCCTTTCTCGAGCTGTTCAGGTTTCGTGAGCCCTTGCACGCGCCCACCCGGGATTTGCTGCATCAATCGTCATTCGGCGGTGCCGGCCGCACCCGTCCCGCATTGAGGATCCGATTCGGGACGTTCGGCCCAAGACCCACGATCTGTCGCGCAGGCACGGCGGAAGTATCGAGACCAGTGCCCCTGCGCTGTCGGAAACGACGGGCCGCTCGGCTTGGGACCAAAGCCTCAGGCTGGCGGCGGCCTATCCCGGAAGCAGGCTCGAGACAAGGGCGTGTTTTCTCGACTGGGCGTAGATGGCGTTCAGGCTCCCCAGCGCAAAGCCTGCGAGCCCAGAGCGGGCTGGGCGCGGCCATCAGGCAAAGCGCGGTGTCAACGGCTCTCCCCCCCGGGGCATAAGCCAAATCCATGCCAGCATCTGTCGCACCCTGTTTATAAGCCATTATTGGACCTATTGGGATGCTCTTCGAATGCGCAAAATTGAGCAGCTCTGCAAGAATTGTCTGCAGAGGCTGCAGGCCGAGGCCAATGCGGGTGCTCCGCGAGCAGCGCTTTCGGGCGGTGAGAACGATGGCGCGGAAACGCGTCTTTCTGCTGCGACCTGCAAGTCGCATAAGTTTCTGTTTCACAGGAGGTTATATGATCTGATGAAACCGGCCGTTCCATCGGCCGTTCCCTACCCGGCACGTTGATTTGGTAAATCGGCGTGAAGCTCTGGGGACAATGTAGCCGCTGAGGTATCAGAACGTCAAACCGCGAGGGGCGACGGAATCCGCCAGCACCAAGGCAGAGAGGCGCTAGGGGCGAGTGGGTACGACCAACACACGTGAACTTTCGATAAACGCCGTTACGCGTGACAAGCCAAAGGTGCTGAAAGGCTTGAACCAAAAGGTATGCGGTCGGGTATGACCTCCCTCAGAAATGGGGTCATCATGGACAAAGCACCGCCGGCGAACTGGAAGGGTCCGCACCGCTCGGAAACTTATGTGGAACAGGGTAAACCAGTAGTGCCGCCGGATACCCTCCGCGCATGGGTGCGGACATCAAGTTGCTGAACGAAATTCTTCTCAAAGACGCGAACGATCGGCGTATGCGCTTCAAGAATGGGGCCGACGGGCCATCGTTCACATGACACATGCCCCGAGCACAATGGTGCCGAACCGTATGCGTGCGATCGTCAGCCGGTAGACGTCCGGGTTGTTCGCCATGCTCCGGACGCCTCGGGCTCTTGTGGGCATAAGCCGGTATACGAGACGCCCAGAGGTCCCTCTCCCCCATGTGACTTCGGGTCGCAGATAACCTGGCGTATGGCCTCGGCGATCGCGTTCATATCCTTTCTGATTTTTCACAGCTGGATCAGCGCCACGATCTTCGCCAGCACCTCACCCAGGATGTCATCGCCTACCGCCGCCACCCTCACGGCCCGCCGCACAACCCAATCCAGACTGGCTACTTGGTCCGAGAGCACGGCACCCGTAACCGGGCCTTCGGGCAACAACACCTCGAAGGGATAACCCTTCACCTTGTTGGTGATGGGGCACACCACAGCGAGGTTCGTCTTGCCGTTGTACCCCTTGGTGGACAGCACCAGGGCCGGACGGCGACCGGACTGTTCGTGGCCCGCTTGTGGGTTGAAGTCGAGCCATACGATGTCGCCGCGCTCCGGCACGAACTTCGCCACCATCAGGACACCACCTCGCGTCCCACCGGGTGCCCCCAATCCATGGCCTCGTGGCGGTTCTCTTTGGTGATGCCCGCCAACAGGTCATCCAGCTTATAGACCGGTTTAGCCGACGGTTCGATCACGATCCGGCCGTCTTCGGTCCTGAGTTCCACAGGGGCGCCCACAGCTAGGCTCAATTGCGCCAGCATTGAGGCAGGAAGCCGCACCACAGCTGAGTTACCCCACTTCTTGATTTCGGTTCGCATCACAATGCCTCGCTCTAGTCCAAACGTAGCTACATTGTATCCTCGTCTCGCCAATGTTGCAACAGATGTCGCTACCGTATTTCAGTCATCATCGATCGGATCCGATTACGCCTGCGTGGTTTGATGAGTAAAGGTGGGATACGATGCGGAATATAAGGCCGGTCTCCCCTGTTATGGTGAAAAGTGTGAGAACTTCCCACGATATCAGAAGAGTACTGGCCTTTCCTACATCTGGAATGTCTCGCGGCAAAACAGGGACGGTGCTCTCAGACGACCAAAAAGAACCTGGGAAAATCGGGGGCTTTGAACCTTAGGAAGCGACCGACGTTACACGCAAGGAACTCGTTCACGGCGGCGGACGCTGCGGCCATGTTGAGCGAGATCACGGCCGGCCGGTCTACGCTCACGCCTTTAATGTACCCCTCGCGTTTCAAGCGCTCGTATTCCTGTGGGCTGTCGCGCCGCATTAACGCCGCCTCGAGATCTCCTTGGTCATAGACGCGCCGACTTTTGAGGCTGGAGCCACCCGGTTGCACGGTATGGATTGCTAAGGAACCCCTGGGCTATATACCTCCAGCAGAAGCTGAGGCAAACTACTACCGGCAACTCGCCAGTCAGGCCGCCATCACGGCATGACTTAAACCAACCAGCCTCCACGGATCCTGGGACGGTTCAGTGCAGGTGAAGTCAGTGTGGCGGATCGTGGCCGAGTTTTCATGTATCCTACGTGCAGCCTCACCTCCTGCCGAAAAGTGGCTGCTTGGGCGCTCCCGGACTCTGGCGCCTTCCCTTTCGAAATACACCATAGTATGGCTGCCATATGACACATACGCCGCCGCGCGATATTCTGGACGCGCCCGATGTTGCCCGCGAGATCGTCTCAATCTACGATCTTTTACTCAACCGCAATCCTGACGCTGCCGAGTTCCATGAAGGAATGCTGAGTCTGCTTTCTGGAATCCAGCGTGACGAATTTTTCCGCCAACTCGCCGGAACTGACGAAGCAAGCGAGCGCTTCCTGAACAACCCAAACTTTGGATTGTTGATCAATCGACTCCTCGACTCCACAGGCCAACGAACGGGCATTCAGAGGAAGCCGCACATTGCGTGGAAGGCTGAGCATAGGCCGTTGTGCAGCGATGACCCGGTCAGCATCATGCAGATCGAGTTAACGAATGAGTGCCCGTTTCGATGTGTCATGTGCCCTCGTACGAAGCACATGACGCGTGCCACGGGGCGTATGGATTTCCATCTTTTTCGCAAAATCATTGACGAACTTGCCACCATTCGCCCGGACTACGCCCGCACGCAACCCCCGATCTGGCTTCACCATTTTGGCGAAAGCCTGATCCATCCCCAGTTTGGCGAATTCATTCGCTATGCCAAGTCGCACGGCATTCCGACGGCAATGTCGATCAACCCGCTGATGCTTAACGAACGTATTTCAGCGGAGTTGCTGGACGCCGAACCGCAGGCACTCTACCTGTCCCTCGACGGACATGACGACGCCAGCTTTGAGCGGATTCGTGGCATACCAAGGGCCTACGAGAAGTCCCGTCAGAGGTTGCTGCGATTCCTTGAACACAAGGTAGACCTCGGCGTAAAAACTCATATGACATTGTCGGTTATTGATTTCGTCCTTAATGGCGACGAAGGCAGCAGTCAACGGGTCAAATTGGAGAATTATTGGCGAGCCGTCCCTGGCGTGGACGAATTCCTATGGAAAGCCTACGGGACATTTTCGGGCGAAATAGCGCGCATCAACGAGCTTGCCTGCCCATCAGAAGCGGTGCAAATAGCCCGCCGCTACAAGGATGTATTCCGGGTCACCTGCGATTTTCCTTGGCGGCGAATGGTTGTCACCTGGACTGGGTCAGTTGTTCCCTGCTGCCACGATTACGACGTAAAGATGCCGCTCGGTGACTTGCGTACTCAGAGCCTCGAGGAAATCTGGAACGGAGAAAAAATGCTGGCGTTGCGCCAAGAACTTATCTCCGGTGAGATTGCCAACCCTGTCTGCCGCGACTGTGAACATCGCTACAAAAACAATCCGCGTGACGAATAAGGAAGCAGATCCACGCTCAGATTATGCTGCTTGACCCGCACGGGCCTCAAGGCAATTTCTCCGGTTGGACCCCGATGGCCACTTCAAATTCCCCCACCTGTGGCCGGGTCAAATTCCCCCAGGTTTCACAGTTGAACAACCTTGCTGCACGAACTCGTTCGGGGGCAGGTCAGGCGAGACTGCTGTGCGGCCGTACCTCGTTGTAATGCCGCCGCCATTGCTCGATGACGAACCAGCGTGTCCGTTCGGTGATCCGAGAAAGTTCACCCAGAAATAATCACGTAGGTTACAATCAGCATCGCAATTAATTGCCGTCCGGGAGTGGCGCATGGAGCAGGGATTTCAAGTCTTCGAACGGGGCATCGACCGGGTGGCCGAGGCGCTTCCCGAGCTTCCGAGGCAACAGGTGATCCTTACAAGGCTCTATTTCTTCCTTTTCCGCAGGCTCAACGACGGCCTCAACCGCATGCTCTCCGACCATGGCCTCAATACCACCACGATGCTGGCGCTGACGATGATTTATGCCCGGCCGGACCACAAGATCATTCCGTCCGACTTGAGCCTCGCGCTCACCTCATCGCGCACAAACGTCACCCGGCTTGCCGACGAGCTGGTCGCCAATGGCTGGGTGGAGCGGCAGGCGTGTCACGAGGATCGGCGCAAGATCTTTCTCTGCCTGACTTCACTCGGATGCTCGCGCGTCGAGAAAGTCCTCCCGCGCCAGTGGGAGCACGTCAAACAGGTCTGGAGTTGCCTGAGCCCGGAGGAAGCCACCCTCTTCGAGTCCTTGCTTAGAAAGCTCCTGGGTCATCTGGAATAGCCTAGAGTCCCTCATGATGCCTTCCGTCCGCCCGACCCGCACTCCCCTTCGCGCTGCGCTCGCCGCAGGCCTGGCGCTGTTGGGCAGCGGCTGCGCGACGTTGCCGCACGACGGTGCCCGTAGCCGATTGTCCCAGCCCTACTCCGTCCGGCGGGAGGTTCAGGCGCTGAGCGCCGCCGGCCTCTCGCGCCGCGATGCGTGGCCGGCGCCCCGCTGGTGGCGCGCGTTCCGCGACCCCCAGCTCGATCGCATCGTGGCCGAGGGCTTGGCGGGCAACCCGACGCTCAAGGTGGCGGCCGCCCGCCTGCGGCTGGCGGAATCCCAGGCGGCGCTCGCGCGCGCCGCCACTTTGCCCTCACTCGACGCCCAAGGGGAGATCGACCGTCAGCGCCTGAGCGACAATGGCCTCATCCCGCCCCCGTTCGCGGGGGCTGCGCTGACCACCGGCCAGCTGGCGCTCAACGCCAGCTACGATCTGGACTGGTGGGGCAAGAACCGCGCGGCGCTGCGGGCCGCCTTGAGCGAGGCCCGGGCGGCCCGGGCGGAGAGCGCCGCAGCGCGCCTGCTGCTCAGCACGGCAGTGGTCGGCGCCTATGTCTCCTTGCAGGCGGACGGCGAGCGCCTGGACGTGGCCAAGCACGCCGCCGCCGACCGAAAGGCCTTGGCCCTGCTCGTGGACGCCCGCGTCGACCACGGGCTCGAGGACGTCTCGGCTTTCGATGAGGCGGCTGCGGCGCGCGAGCGGGCGCACGCGCAGGTGATCGCCGCGCAAGCGGCCGTCGCGCTGGATCGGCAGCGGTTGGGCGTCCTGATCGGCAAGGGCCCCGATGCAGGGGCCGGCATCGCCATGCCCCGCCTGTCGCTTCCGGCCGCCCTGACGGTGCCCGAGCGGCTGCCTTTGGAGCTGCTGGCACGGCGTCCGGACTTGGCTGCCCAGCGCGCGCGTGTCGAGGCGGCTGCGCAACGCATCCACGTGGCGCGGGCAGGATTCTACCCGGACATCAACCTGGCTGCGATGGTGGGACAGCAAAGCTTCACCCTGGGCCAGCTGCTCGCGCCGAGCAGCCGCATGGGCTCGATCGGGATTGCGGTCGACTTGCCGATTTTTGACGGCGGGCGCCTGAGGGCGGTCCTGCACGCGCGCAACGCCGAGTACGACGCCGCGGTCGAGACCTATAACGAACTGCTGCTCACGGCGGCGGGCGAGGTCGCCCATGCGCTGACGCGACTCCAGGCCGTGGCCCGCGAAGGCCGGGCGCAGCGGGCTGCCGAAGCGAAGGCAAAGCAGGCCTATGGGCTGGCGAGGGTGCGCTATACCCATGGGCTCAGCAGCTATCTCGATGTGCTGCAAGCGGAACAAGAGCTTCTTGCGGCACACGAGGCCGTCGTCGCCGTCCGGGAGGCAGAACTCCATGCGCGCGTCGAGCTCGTGCAGGCGCTCGGCGGCGGTTTTGTGGCTTCCGGCCGCCGGCCGGCCACCGGTCCAACAAGGGGATCCCATGCCAGACAATGAATCGGAGGCAACCCGAATGCCCGGTACCTCCAAGCGCCCGGCGCCGCCCAATGCCCGGCGCCGGCGACTGCTGGTCGGCCTGACGCTGGCGATCGTTGTCGCCGCCGCCGGCGCTTTTGCCTACTGGTGGCTCGTGGCGCGCTATCGCGTGACCACCGATGACGCCTATGTCGGCGGGAACATTGTGCCGGTGGCGCCACAGACCGAAGGAACGGTGGTGTCCATTGCGGCCGACAATACCGATCACGTGAGCCAAGGACAACTGCTGGTGAGGCTGGATGCCGCCGACCGCAGGCTTGCCCTCAAGGTGGCCGAATCGCGGCTTGCGCGTGCCGTGCGCCAGGGGCGGCAGCTCTATTCGACGGTGCGCGAGCTCAAAGCGGAACTCGCGGTGCGCGCGAACGACGTCCGGCGCGCACGGGAGGACTGGGTGCGCCGACAGGCGCTCATCGGGCTGAAGGCCGTCTCCCGGGAGGATCTCGAGCATGCGCGACGGGCCTACGAGGCCGCCGTGTCGGCGCAAGGCGCGGCGCGCGCGCGCCTGCGGGTCGCGACGGCCATGACCGAGGGCATCCCGCTGCTGCGCCAGCCGGCCATCCTCGCGGCCGAAGACCGCCTGCGCCAAGCCTATCTGGACTTGCGCCGCACGCGGATCGAAGCCCCGGTGACAGGGTATGTGGCCGAGCGCACCGTCCAGGTCGGCGGGCGGGTGCACGAAGGACAGCCGCTCATGGCGATCATTCCGCTCAATCACCTGTGGGTCGACGCCAACCTCAAGGAAAACCAGCTCGACCGCGTGCGCATCGGGCAGCCGGTGGTGCTCACGTCCGACGTCTACGGCAGTTCGGTGCGTTTCCACGGACGCGTGGAGGGCCTGGGGGCGGGCACCGGCAGCGTGTTTTCCGTGCTGCCCCCGCAGAACGCGAGCGGGAACTGGATCAAGATCGTGCAGCGGGTGCCGGTGCGCATCGCCCTCGACCCCGCCGCGCTCAAGCGCCATCCGTTGCGGGTCGGCCTGTCGATGGACGTGAGCATCGACACCCACAACCTCGCCCTGCCGATGCTCGCCGGGCCAAGCGCGCCGCGCACGCGCTACCAGACCCCGATCTATCACGCCGCCGATGCCCCCGCCGAGCGCATCATCGCGGCGATCGTGCACGCCAGCCTGGGATCGGCGGCCCGTTAGCGCAAGGAGGCGCGGATATGGCGGAAAGAGCGCCCCTGCACGGCTCGGCGCTGGTCCTCGTGACCCTGGCGATGGGGCTGGGCGCGTTCATGCAGGTCCTCGACACGTCCATCGCCAACGTCTCGATCCCGGCGATTGCGGGCGACCTCGCGGTGAGCCCGGATCAGGGCACCTGGGTGATCACCTCGTTTGCCGTGAGCAATGCGATCGTCCTCCCGATCACCGGCTGGCTTGCCAAACGGGTGGGCGAAGTCCGCCTGTTCATCCTGTCCACGCTGGCGTTCAGCATCGCCTCCTGGCTGTGCGGGCTGGCGCCGAATCTGCCGCTCCTGGTCTTCTTCCGTGTCCTTCAGGGGGCGGTGGCCGGCCCCATGATCCCGATGAGCCAAACGCTGCTGCTGTCCAACTATCCTCCGCACAAACGCGGCATGGCGCTGGCCCTGTGGTCCATGACGGTGGTCACCGCGCCGATCTTCGGCCCCATCCTGGGCGGCTGGATCACCGACAACATCAGCTGGCCGTGGATCTTCTACATCAACATCCCGGTCGGCATGTTTTCCGCCTACCTGACTTGGCAGCTTTTGCGCCATCGCGAGACGGAGATCGTGAGAAGGCCCGTCGACATCGTCGGGCTGGCGCTCCTGGCGATCGGGATCGGCAGCTTGCAAGTGTTGTTGGACAAGGGCAACGACCTCGACTGGTTCGGCTCCACGACCATCGACGCCCTGGCGGTCGTCGCGGCCGTAGCCCTAGGCTATTTCGTCGTCTGGGAACTCACCGAGAAGCATCCGGTCGTCGACCTGCATCTGTTTTCGCGGCGCAACTTCGCCGTCGGGACGCTGACCCTGAGTCTGGGTTACCTCACGTTCTTCGGCAACGTCGTGGTCTTCCCCCTCTGGCTGCAGACCCAGATGGGCTACACGGCGACATGGGCGGGGCTTGCGGCGGCGCCTATCGGCCTGCTGTCCATCGTCTTCTCGCCGATCGTGGGGCGCAATTTGCACAAATTCGACTTGCGCATCCTGACCAGCGTCGCATTCCTGGTGTTCGCAGCGGTCTCGTTCTGGGCGTCAGGCTTCGACACCAGCGTGAGCTATGCCGAACTCGTGGCGCCCCGGCTCGTGCAGGGGATCGGCATGGCGTTCTTCTTCGTGCCGCTGGTGAGCATCACCCTCTCGGGCATCCCGGCGGAGCAGGTGGCGAGCGCCTCGGGCATCTCGAATTTCGCGCGCATTCTGGCGGGAAGCTTCGGCACGTCCCTGAGCATCACGCTGTGGACTCGCCGCGCCCAATTCCACCAAGCCATGCTCACCGACCCCCTGACGCCGTACAGCCCAGTGGCCACCCACGCCCTGGACCTCCTGCGTGAGCGAGGATTGTCCAGCGGGGGGGCGCTGGCAGTCCTGGCGCGAACCCTCGTCCAGCAGGCGGTGATGCTGGCCACCAACGACGTGCTCTGGCTTTCCGGCTGCATCTTTCTTGCCCTTCTCGCCGCCGTATGGCTTGCGCGCCCGCCGTTCATGGTGGGCGGCGGCGCGGGCTCGGACGCCCACTGAGGGCGCCGCCGAAGCCCGCCCGCCGGGGGGCGAGGCCCGCGATCACGAGGACGGCGGCCGCCGTTCGCCTGCGCTAGAATTCGGAGTAAGGCGGCGTCTGCCCGGAAGGCGTCCGCCGTCTGCCCCCCCCTTCTGCAAAAGGAGGCCCTCATGCCTGTCACGCTGACTTTGCGTCTTGCGCCCCTGGTATCGCTCATCGCCGGCATTCTCATTCTGCTCGTTCCGCGCCTGCTCAATTACATCGTCGCCATCTATCTCATCATCATCGGCCTTCTCGGGCTGTATGGCGCCGGCGGGCTGCACATGCGATAGCGGCCCCCTTGCGGGGCTACGACGCGCGTCGTAGAATGTGAGCATGCCTTCCTTTCGCCTGCCTGCCGACGATCTCGAGTACGCTGTCCTCGTCGAACTCTGGCAGCTCGGCACCGCTTCGGTGCGCGATCTGCACGAGCGGCTGGGCAGGCCGCAGGGGCTCGTCTACACGACGACCGCCAAGGTGGTTGACCGGCTGCGGGAGAAGGGGCTGATCGACCGTCTCCGCAAGGGCCACGCCTATCTCTACAGCCCGCGCGTCGCGCGCGAGGAGGTCGAGCGGGCGAGGGCGCGCAACGCGGTGAAGCGCCTTCTGGGCCCGGTCCCGCATGCGGCGGTGGCGGCCCTCGTGGAAGCGGTGGATGCGGTCGATCCGGCGCTGCTCGATGCGCTCGAGCGCGCCGTTGCGGCGCGGAGGAAATCGAAGCATGGGACGTGAGTGGCTGCTGTCCGTGTTGATCATCGCCCTCGGCGGGTTGTCGACGCAGGCCTTGGCATGGCTCCCCGGGACGGACGAGCCGCACGCGGACGCACACGCGCGTGAGCGCGCCTGCTGGTACACGCTCTGGCAGCCCGTCGTGCCGATGCTGCTGATCGCGGCCGGACTGTGCGGCTGGGCGCTCACGCAACCGGACCCGGTGCCCGACCGCCTCGAGCCCTGGGGGCTCTATGGCGCGTGGCTGCCTTTCGCGCTGATCTTCGGGCGCGCCAGTCTGCGCGCCGTCTGGGCGCTCCTGCGCAGCCCCGCCGAATGCGGCATCGCCACCGTCGGATTCCTGCAGCCGCAAGTCGTGTTCTCCCCGTTCCTGGCCAAAGGTCTCGAGGATCGCGTGATCCGGGCGGCGCTCGGCCACGAGGCGGCGCACGCGCGGCATCGCGACCCGGTGCGGATCTGGCTCGCGCAGCTCGTCACCGATCTCCAATGGCCCTGGCCTGCCGCCGCGAGGCGCCTCGACCGCTGGATGGAGGCCCTGGAGCTCGCGCGCGACGATGAGGCGAGGGCGGGCGGTATAGAAGGCGCGGATCTCGCCGCCGCCGTACTGGCGACGGTGCGTTTTCTCGGCCGCGCCGCGCCGCCTTGGGGGGGGATCGAACGCGCCCACGCCCGCCTGGTCGGCGACTCCCAGGCGTTGCAAGAGCGCGTCTCCCGCCTGCTGACGCCGCTCCCGGCCGCCTCGAACGGCCGCCACAGGCCCTGCCTGCGCCCGGCGATCGCCGTGCTGCTGATGGCCGCCGCGCTGCTTGCGGCCACGGGGCTCGGCATCGTCTACGGCGAGCGTCTCGTGCAGCCGCTGTTGGCCCTGACCCTATGACGCTGCGGGCCGCGCGGCGCCATGGCCGTCGATTGGGCGACCCGACGATCGATCCGGAAACCCCTGTCCCGCGCATCTCGATGAGACCATAAGCCCGGCGGACCAGCTTTTGGCCGCAGGCAAAATCATGCGATCCCGGCTTGCGCTCCTGGGTCCGAGGCAATGCCCCGGCCGCCCAGGGGAACGCGATCCGCTCGCAGGCATCTTGCGAACCTTGGACGGACAGGCACATCTAACGGATGGGACGGGCCGCCGGGCGATAGACGGCGAGCAGCCGTCGAGCCTGCAGGCTTCCAATCGGCGGACGGCCATGACCGAGAATGCCGAGCGCGACCCGACGATCCTCACCATCGGCCATTCGACGATGCCGATCGAGCATTTCATCGACGTGCTGCGCGCGCACGACGTCACTTTGCTCGCCGACGTGCGCACTGTGCCGCGCTCTCGGCACAACCCGCAATTCAACCGCGATGCCTTGCCCAAGGCGCTGGAGGGGGCGGGCATCGGTTACGAGCATATGGCGGGTCTCGGCGGGCTGCGGCATGCGCGCGCCGATTCGCCCAACCAGGCCTGGCGCAACCTCTCGTTTCGAGGCTTTGCCGACTACATGCAAACGGGCGAGTTCGCGGACAGCCTCCAGCACCTCATCGACGTCTCCCGCCGCGCGCGCGTCGCGCTGATGTGCGCCGAGGCTGTTCCCTGGCGGTGCCATCGCTCCTTGATCGCCGATGCGCTGGTTGCGCGCGGCGTGCCGGTGGAGCACATCATGGGCGCCACGCGGCGCCAGGCGCATGCGCTCACCCCTTGGGCACACGTCGAGCGCGCGCGCGTGAGTTACCCTGCGTCCGGCGCTCGAACGTGAGTCCATCCCCCCCCGCACGGCGGTCCTCCGCCCGGAAGGCTGCGCCCGACCCTCCCCGGATCGATCCCATGGGCCGCGGCTCTTTCGCTCGTCGTGCCTTGTGGCGAGCGTATCGCCGACGAACCGTTCCGGCGAGCCGAACCAGCCGTGCCGCGAAAGTGCCCGGCCGTCGCGGTCATAGACCATGAAGGTGGGCGTGGAGGGGATGTCGAGGCAGCGCATGAGTTCGGACGCGGCGTAGGTGCGCCCCCGACACTGCGACCATGACCTCGTCAAGGGCGTGCAGATGCGCTGCCGGGGGTGCGATGTCCCTGCGGATCCGGCAGGTCGCTCGGGCGGGTCCGGAGACTATCGCCGCCGCAAGACAGGCAGCGATGCAAGAGGTGCGCTATCGCATGCAATTCCAAGGGGGCCGGGGAGGGGGTTGGGCGCGGCAAAGATCCGCATAGGATGCGCCGTTGGAGGTGCACCTTCGCCCGGGCTTCGGCTTGCGGACGCCGTGTCCGGGGAAGGTGCCCCATCCGCTATTCGCGGCGTGACAGGAACGCGCAGGTCGAAGGCCCCTGCCTCGCCCTTGTCATGGCCGCGGGTTTTCAGGCCTTCTTCGCGAGGCTGCCGACCGGAAGAATGCTCTTGCCCATCGCCGAATTGATCACGTGCACCGCGCCCAGATAGAAGCCGACCGCCGCGACGATCATGAACAGCACGCTGCCCAGGTCGCTATTGCCGATCGCCATGAGGACAAACGCGCCGCACAGCAGCCCGAAGAGCAGCACGAGCCCGATGTTCGAGCGCAGCGACGCCAGGAAGAAGATCAGGGTGATCAACGCCATCAGCCAGAACCATACCGCCATCAGCTCCGGCGCGCCCTTCATGGTCGCTTCGAGGCCGCCCGTCAGGGCCGCGATCGCGAAGCTCAGGAAAAACGATCCGTACGTGAAGAATACCGTGGCGATATACGAGTTGGGCATCTGATAGGTCATGCTGCCGCTGACATACATCGCCGCCGCACCGAACCCGAAGGCCAGCGCCAGCAATGTGCCCATCCCCGCCATCGGGATCATGCCATGGAACATGGCACCGATGATGAACAAGGGCACGGCAAACCCGAACAAACCTATAGCAATAGGATCCTTCATGAGACCTCCTCCGGTTTTTGGTTATGTGTCGGTCAAACCTGTGGGTTCGACCGCCCTAAACCAGAGCAGGAAATATACCAGCAGAATACCCTAATATGCCTATAGCTCCCAGGGCGGGGTCGACCGGGAGCCCAGAGCCCCGTCCGGTCACGCGACCGGCCCACCAGAATCTCGCTCAAAGGATATATACATCTTGTTTTCAATCTGACGGGCTAGACAAATCGTCATGTCAAACAATCGGTTGTCATGACACCTGGGCATGCCCTGTCAGCGATAATGCCGTTGTCCCATTCGGAGCCCACCCACTGGAATGGCGTGAGCGGCGTGTCCGCCCATCGCTCTAAGCGGCGCGCTCGTCCCGGCGCCGGCGTCGCCCCGCCCGCTCATGTCGACGGGCGAGCGGCTCGCGGGAGGGCCTAAGAGGCGCACCAGAATGCGCGTAAGACCCGAAAACGGCCATAGGGTGCCGGCGGAATGCGGCGACCCTTAGAGACTTCCCGGTTGGCGCAAGCGGCCGGGGCGTCCGGGCGGGCTCTCCCGCCCTTGGGCCGCGCGAACGAGGCCTTAGGGCGCCGCCAGGCGCTTTTCCAGACGCTTGGCGAAGACCGTCATTTCCTTGGCGGCCTGCTTGTCGCCCCGCGCCTCGGCAACTTCGATGCCTTGGCGGTACGCCGCGAGCGCCTGCGCCTCGTGGCCGGCCTGCTCGAGGGCGCGCGCAAGGAGCTTCCATGCGGCGGAATACTTGGGGTCGCGCGCCACGGCCTCGTGCAGGTGCGTCGCCGCCGGCTCCGGGGCGCCCGCCTTCAGGTACTCCGCGCCCAGGCTGAAGCGAAGGAGCGCGCTGTCCTTGCCGCTTGCGAGCATCTTTTCCAGATTGGCGATAATCGGTGTCGTCATCCAGTTGCGCGGGAAACCCCGCCATTCGGCGAGGAGGGATAGCGCGCCGCCTCTCGAGGCGGCCAGTTCCCGCTTCTCCTTAGGCCAAAGCTATCCTTGGGTTGAAATCCGACCGGTCTCAGTCAAACAGCCAGCCTGATCCCGGCCTTTTAAACGCAACGGCCCCACCGAAACCCCAAGCCGAGGCGTTCTGGCGCGACCAGACGAAACGCCCTCATCTTCGGGTGTTTGCCGCCCAGCCCTTCGATCGGCGGGTGGCGAGATTCGGGCAGGACGATCGCCTCTCGCACCCGACGCGCGATGGGCGCACTCGTCATGGGGGGCATCCTCGGCCGGCGCCGCCCGATGCCAACGCCTCTCCTTGTGCCCGAGCGCGAAGCCCGGCGTCAGCCTTCCGCGCTGTCCCGCTTGGAAAAGCGGATGCCGAGCTGCTTGAGCTTGCGGTACAGATGGGTGCGCTCGAGCCCGACCTTGTCCGCCACCCGGCTCATGTTGCCGGATTCCTCGCGAATGTGATGCTCGAAGTAGATGCGCTCGAAGGCGTCCCGGGCCTCCCGCAACGGCAGGTCGAGGCGCAGCGGCGTGCCCGTGGACGGCCCTGCGCTGAATTGCGACAGCGTGCGGCTGACGTCCTCCTGGGTGATTTCCTCGTTGAGGGCGGTGACCACCAGGGTCCGGACGATATTGTTGAGCTGCGCGATGTTGCCGGGCCAGTCGTAGTTGCGCAGCGCATTCAGCGCGCCCGTGGAGAGCTGCCGCAGGGGCGCTTCCTTCGTTTCGACGAGCTGGGTGAGCAGCCGGGTCGCGAGGTAGGGGACATCCTCCCGGTGGTCCCGCAGGCTCGGCAGTTTGATGGTCAATCCGCTCAATGCCTGGAAGAGGGCCTCGTCGAAGCTCCCGCTGTCGACCAGGGCGGGCAGGCTGCGTGAGGTTGCCGCCACGAGGCGCACGTTGAACCGGTCGAGCTTTCCCAAGGCGAGCAAAAGGCCTTTCTGCTCGACCTTGGCCAGATCGGCCACCTCGTGCAGGTAGAGCAGGCCATCCTTCGCCTGGGCGAGCAGTTCCATCGGCGCCTCCCCCAACACGCTCAGCGACTCCGGCGCGATGAAGGGCGTGTTGGGAAGATGCAGGAAGTGCGCGCACGACTCGGCGCCCGCCCCGCGCTCGCCCACGAGAAGGAGGGGGACGCTGAGGTTCGCGACCTGCGAGAGCTGCTTCTTGAGCGTATCGATGAGGGGACTCTTGCCGAGGCTCGCCAGGGTCAACGCCTGAGGGCTGGGGATTTCACCCTTCCGGAGCGCGCGTCCGACCGTGCCGAGCAGCTTTTGCAGTCCGATGGGCTTTTCCAGGAAGTCAAATGCGCCGATGCGCGTCGCCTCGACCGCGGTGTCGATGGTCGCATGGCCCGACATCATGACGACCGGCATGGTGAGCTGCCCGGACGCCGCCCATTCCTTGAGGAGCGTGATGCCGTCGCTGTCGGGCATCCAGATGTCGAGCAGGACCATGTCCGGGCGGTGCTGGTTGCGGAAGGCCCGGGCCTGGGTGGCGCTTTCGGCTAGGCGCACCTGGTGTCCTTCGTCCTGCAGAATCTCAAGCAGCAGCTCACGGATGCCGACTTCGTCATCCACGACCAGAATTTCGCTCATGCCGGGTGCTCCATGCGAGGCAACGCAATGCATACGGCCGTGCCGGTGGGTTGCAAGTCCTCTATATGTACCATTCCCTGATGCTCCTCGACGATCTTTTTGACGACGGCGAGTCCGAGCCCGGTGCCCTTGGATTTGGTGGTCACGTACGGCTCGAAGATGCGTCCCTTGATGTGCTCGGGGACCCCGCTGCCGTTGTCGCTGACGATGAGCTTGACCCAGGGGCCGCTCGCCTCCGTGTGCACGAGCACCCGTGGCCGCGATTGGGTGGAGGTGGCGTCCTGCGCGTTCTGCAGCAGGTTGTGGATGACCTGGCGCAGCAGCGTCACATCGCCGCGCACCGGCGGCAGGCGATCGGACAGATCAAGCCGCATCGCATCTCCGGTCGATTCGTAAAGGACGGCGACCTCCCTCACCAACGCGTTCAAGTCCAGGGCGGCCGCGTTCACGGAAGGTGCGCGCGCATAATTCTTGAAGGCGTCCACCATGTTCTTCATCGCATTGACCTGGGCGACGATGGTCCGGGTCGCCCGCGCCAGCATTTCCCCGTCGCTGGGCGAGAGCTTGTCGGCCAGCTTATGTTCCAGGCGCTCCGCGGACAGCTGGATCGGCGTCAGCGGATTCTTGATCTCGTGCGCGAGCCGCCGCGCGACTTCTCCCCATGCGGCATCGCGCTGCGCCTGCAGCAGGTCGGTGACGTCGTCGAACACGAGCACGTAGCCGCTGTCGGCGCCCGCCGAAAAGCGCGTGCCGCGCGCGAGCAGAACCCGGGTGGAGGGACCGCGGGCGAACTCGATCTGGCGCTGCCACGGGCGCTCGCCGTGCTCCAAAAACTCCTGCGAGACGCGCATGGCGAATTCGCTCAATCCCGTGCCCGGGCCGCCCCACTCGAACAGCCTGAGGCCCTGCGTGGCGGCGACCCCGACGCCCAGAATCTCGATCGCGACGGGGTTCATGGTGCGCAGATAAAGGTGTTCGTCGAAGGCGAGCACCCCCGACGAAAGGTTGGCGAGAACGCTTTCCAGGTAGGCCTTCGCCGTCTCCACTTGCTGCTGGTTGACTTCCGCCGCCTCGCGCGCGTCCGCCAACTGGCGTGTCATGCTGTTGAACGACTGCATCAGTGCCCCCAGCTCGTCGCGGGTCTGCACGGGATGCATCAGCGTGAAGTCGCCCTTGGCGACCGCCCGTGTGCCCTCGGCGAGCAGCCCGAGCGGCGCGCTCAGCCGCTCGGACAGCAGGAAGGCCAGCGCCATCGCCGAAAACAGCGCGAGGAGAAGGGTCAGTGTGAGCGTCAGGCCGTACAGGCGCTTGAGGCCCAGGCGCGCCACCGACAGCTCTTCGTAGGCGCGGTAGACCGACTGCACCGCGTCGGCATCGTGCGCAAGGCGCGTCGGGACCGGTTGGATGAGCTCCAGGACGAGCATGTCCTCGGTGAGGCTCAGGACATCGACCGGGACGACCGCCCGGAGAAACAGCCCCTTGTCCGGCGAAGACTCCAGCGCGCTGTACGGGCGCTGCTGGCGCACCTGCTGCAAAATGGAGGGGTCCGGCGGATTCGGCGCCAGCGAAGGCGCGCCGTCCCCCCCGGAAAAGGCGACGACATGGCCCTCCTGGTCGAACAAGGCGGCTTCCTGGACGCCCATCTGTTCGCGCAGCCGGTCGAGCGTGTAGAGGCGGCGGGCGGCCGGCTGATCGGCCAATGAAAACGCCATGCTGGTCGCCTTCTTGGCGAGGTCGACACGCAGGTTGTCGAGGGCGGTCTGGCCAAGGCTCAAGCCGCTGTAGAGGGCGTTGTCCACCCGCACGTTGAACCACGAATCGATGGAGCGGGTGAGAAATTGCACCGAGATGCCGTACACGATCGCCCCGGGCAGGAGCGCCATGACCGAGAACATGAGGAGAATGCGCAGCGTCAGCTTGGCGCCGAAGACCCGGGCCCGGATCCGGCGCTTGAGATGCCATAGCTGATAGACGATGAGCAGGAGGAGCGAGACCGCCAGCACCCCGCCCAGGCCCAGCAGCAGCGGGTAGTCCTGGGCGAAGAGCGGCGTATTGGCGCTCGCCTTGGACAGCAGGAAAAGGAGCACGGCGCCCAGCACGGTGCTGAGGACCACGAGATATCGCATGGCGCTAGGCCGCCTCGTTCAAGGGGAAAGCGGCCAGACGAACCACCCTGAATCCAGGTTCCAGTCGTCGGAGGCCAGCGCGTTGATCTGCAGCGGCTTGGGCAGGCTGGAGACGTCGAGGAACAGGCGAAGCCCGGCTTGATAGGCCGTATTGCGCTCCAGGCGCGAGCGGTCGAGCACCTGCCAGTCGCGCACGCGGGCGAGATCGTCCCTGGCCGCCTCGAAGCTCGCGAAATTCTTGTGTACCCCGTCGACGCTCACTTCGTACTGGCGCGTGAGCGCATCGTAGCTCAGGCGGACGGTCTGCGAGACGTGGGCCACCTCCCGGCTGAACCAATAGCTGTGGGGCCGGGTGACGTCGAAATCGATTTCGAAGACGAGCGGCACCCCTTTGCTCAAGGCGCTCTTAAGGGATGGGCTGAAGTGGATGTCGAAGTCCGCGTCGAGCCGGTAGACCGCGTCCACGAGCGTGAGATCGGCGGACCGGACCGTGATGCCGTCGGCGCGGGCGGCGCTCGCGTGGATCGCCAGGAGCCACAGCCCGGCCGCCACGAGGGCGCGCGCCTTGCCGGCCAGGCAGGACCCAGCACTAGCGCTTTTCCAGGAGCGCGTAATAGAACCCATCGTGTCGCTCATCGGGCAGCAGCTGCCCGCCAGGTGTGGACGGCAAAAGAACGGCATCGGGGTGCCGCGCCAGAAACGCTTCGATTTGTTGCCCGTTTTCCTCGGCAAAGACCGAACAGGTCACGTACAACAATTTACCATCCCGGGCGAGGCAACGCCACAGCGCATCCAGGATGCGCCGCTGTGTCTGCGCGAACTTGAGGAGATCCTCCTCGCGGCGCAGCCATTTGATGTCGGGGTGCCGGCGCACCACCCCCGAGGCCGAACAGGGCACGTCCGCCAGGATGCGGTCGAACGGCTGCCCGTCCCACCAGCCCTCGGGCGCGCCGGCATCGCCCTCGACCACCCGCGCCTCGATCCTGAGGCGCGCGAGCGTCGCGCGCACTTGGGCGAGGCGTTGCGCGGACTGATCGAGAGCGGTCAGCTCGAGCGCGTTGCGCTCGGCCAGATGCGCCGTCTTGCCCCCCGGGGCGCTGCAGGCGTCCAGCACCCGCTCGCCGTCGCGGGCGTCGAGCACTTCGGCGGCATACTGCGCGCCGAGGTCCTGGACCGAGACGAGGCCCTCGCCAAAGCCCGGCAGGCGCTCCACCGGCACCGGCTTGGGAAGCCACAGCGCGACCTCGCCGATCGGTTGCCCTTCGATGCCTGCCGTCGCGAGGCGCTCGAGGTAATGCTCCGGCGTGCACAGCCGGCGGTTGACCCGCAGGGTCATCAGGGGGTGGCGATTGTTCACCGCGAGCAGGTCTTCCCATTGGGCGGGATACTGCTGCTTGAGCTTGTCGATCCACCACTGGGGGTGCGAATAGCGCGCCGCCTCGGAGGCGCAGGCCGCCTGTCCGACCTCCGGTCCCCGGCGCAGGAAGGCGCGCAAGATGGCGTTGACCAGCCCATGGGCGCGGCCGTGGCCAACGCTGCGCGCCGCCTCGACCGCCTGGTCCACCACGGTGTACGGCGTGACGTTGGTCGACTCGAGCTGGTAGAGCGCGACCAGCAGCAAGCACTGCACCGGGGCCTCGCGCACCGGCTTGGTGGCCAGGACCTCGAGCTCGGCCTTGAGCCGCCCATAGAATCGCACGGTGCCGAAGCTCAGGTCCTGGATTGCCGCCCGCTGCTCGGGCGCGAGCCCGGGCGTGTCGGCCCATAGCTTCCGCAACGTGGTCTCGAGATTGCGCCCATTGAGCACGTGCTCGACCACCCCCGCGGCAAGGCGCTGGACGTCGCATAGCGCGGCGGGACGTCGTGGGCTAGACATCGAAGCGACCGCCCGCCGCCAGCGGGTGTCCGGCGAGGAAGTCCCCGGCCGCGAGCGGTTTGCCGCCGGGCTTTTGCAGCACCTCGAGCGTCAGCGCGCCCTCCCCGCAGGCGACGACGATGCCTGCCCGGTCGGCGCGCAGGATGACCCCCGGCTCGCCGCGCCCGCTCACCGGGCTCGCCGCCCACAGGCGCAGCCACTCGTCACCGATGCGGGCATGCGCGACAGGAAACGGATTGAACGCCCTCACCGCGCGGGCGATCTGCGCCGCATCCTGGCGCCAGTCGACGGCGCCCTCCGCCTTGCTCAGCTTGGCCGCGTAGGTCGCCCCCGCGGGGTCCTGCGGGTGCGGCGGCAACGCGCCTTCCTCGAGGCCGGCGAGCGCCTCGACGACAAGCTGGCCGCCCAGTGCGGCCAGCTTGTCGTGCAGGCTGTGCGCCGTGTCCGAGGGTCCGATCGGCAATGCCCGCGCGAGCAGCACGTCGCCGGTATCCAGCCCCTCGTCCATCTGCATGATGCTGATCCCGGTCTCGCGGTCGCCGGCGAGCAGCGCGCGCTGGATCGGCGCCGCCCCTCGCCAGCGGGGCAGCAGGGAGGCGTGGATGTTGAGGCAGCCCAAGGCGGGGATGGCGAGGCAGGCGGCCGGCAGGATGAGGCCGTAGGCCGCGACCACCATCACGTCGGGGGCCGCCGCCCGCAGGGGTTCGAGGGCGGCCGGGTCCTTCAGGGTGAGCGGCTGCGCGAGCGGCAGCCCGTGCGCGGCCGCCACCGCCTTGACCGCGCTTACGGCGGTTTTCATGCCGCGCCCGCGCGGGCGGTCCGGCTGCGTGAGCACCAGCACGACTTCATGCTTCGCGCCCAGGATCGCGGCGAGCGCTTGGGCAGCGAATTCGGGGGTTCCGGCAAAGGCGACCCGCATGCTACATGGTCTCGCGCAGCCGCTTCCGCAGCCGGGTCTGGATGCGGGTCTGCTTCAGGCGCGACAGGTACTCGACGAATACTTTGCCTTGCAGATGGTCCATTTCATGTTGAATGCATACGGCGAGCAGCCCTTCCGCGTCGAGCGCGAAGGGTTGGCCTTCCCGGTCCAGGGCGCGCACCGAAATGGCTTCGGCCCGGGTGACCCGTTCGTAGACGCCGGGCACGGACAGGCAGCCTTCCTCGCGCTCGCAGCGCCCCCGGCTGGCGGTGATCTCGGGGTTGATGAGCACGAGCAGGCTATCGCGCGCCTCCGAGACGTCGATCACGATGATTCGCCGGTGAACGTCGACCTGCGTCGCGGCCAGTCCGATGCCGGGCGCCGCGTACATGGTCTCGGCCATGTCCTTGATCAGCGCGCGCACCTGCGCGTCCACGGCCTTGACCGGTGCCGCCACCTTGTGGAGGCGCTCGTCGGGATAATACAGAAGATTGAGGATCGCCATATGCTTGCTACTTTAACGGATTGCATGCAGAATTTCAGACAATGCACGAAATTTATTCAAGTTTAAACGGATTGCATAACCGTGATAGACTGCGTGCAGCGTGAAAAGTTTACATCATCGGGGCCGTCCATGCGCTATGTTATTCCTGCTTTGATGCTTCTCGGACTCTTCTCCGCGGCGGCTCGCGCCCAGACGCTTGAGCTGGCGCCGCATGCGCCGAAGCGCTATGTCGTGGTCAAGGGCGATACGCTGTGGGGCATCTCGGGCCGCTTTCTCAAGCGCCCGTGGCGCTGGCCCGAGATCTGGCACATGAACCGGGCGGAGATCGACAATCCCCACTGGATTTATCCGGGCAACGTGATCGTGCTCGAGTACGTGAACGGCGAGCCCCGCCTGCGGCTGGAGAACGGCCAAGGCACCGCGGGCCTCGAGATCGTCCGCCTCGCGCCGAAAGTCCGCGCGTCACGCATCGAATCGCCGATCCCGGCCATCCCGGCGGCGGCCATCGGGCCCTTCCTCGCGCGGCCGTTGCTGGTCGACAAGAAGAGCCTGGCCGCCGCCCCGGTGATCGTGGGCACCGAGGACGAGCGCGTCATCCTGGGGCCGGGGGACACGGCGTACGCGGAAGGCGTCGCGCCTGCCGACGGAACCGACTACCAGATCTACCGCCAGGGCCGGCGCCTGACCGATCCGCAGACCCACCAGCTCCTGGGCTACCAAGCGGTTTATCTCGGCGATGCGCGGGTGACCCGCTTCGGGCATCCGTCCACCATCGAGATCACCAGCGTCACGCAGGAAGTCGATCCGGGCGACCGCTTGATCCCGAGGCCGAAGGACGCCGCGTTTCCCAATTTCGTGCCGCAGGCGCCGAGCCGGCCGGTCGAGGGGCAGATCGTGTCCTCCTACGGCGCGATGGGCGTGGGCCAGTATGCCGTGATTGCGATCGACCGCGGCACCGACGCCGGACTCGCGCCGGGCGACGTGCTCGCCATCTATCACCGCGGCGCCGTCGTGCCCAGTCTCGCGTGCGGCAAGCCCGGCGTGCACGTCGCCGTGAATGACCACGTCTCCCCCGCCGCCCAGTACCGCAGCGACTGCCCCACCCCGGCCGCGAAGACCGTCCGGCTGCCCGACGAGCGTGCGGGGCTCGCCATGGTGTTCCGCGTGTTCGACAAGGTCTCCTATGCCCTGGTCCTGCGCGCAAGCCGCCCGATCTACGTCCTGGACGACGTCAAGAACCCGTAAGGGCCACCCGGCGCGGCATCGCGGTTCATGCGATGCCCGCCCGTCTTGACGGCGAGCACCGTTTCCGCCATCCTACCGTCGCGACCCCTGCGCGGCCGCGCGCGTGCGATGCGCCGCAGCCCGGCATGACGCACCCTTCGTGTTAGCTTAGGACAGCCATGTTCGAAATCCTGGTCTACCTGTTCGAGAACTACTTCGTGGCCGAGGAATTCGTCTCCCCCGACCAGGACTCGCTGGCGGTGAAATTGACGGCGGCCGGGTTCGAGAGCGACGAAATCAGCCAGGCGCTCGATTGGCTGAGCGTGCTCGAAGACTTCGCCAAGGGCGAGAATCCGCCGGCATGGTCGGCCACCCGCTCGGTGCGCCTCTACAGCGATCTCGAGATGCGGCGCCTCGATACCGAGGGGCGCGGCTTCCTCGAGTTCCTCTCGCTGGCCGGCGTCTTGCAGCCGGTCGAGCGCGAATGGGTCATCGACCGGGTGCTGGCTTTGCCCGACGAGGAAATCTTCCTGGACCAGATCAAATGGACCGTTCTCATGGTTCTGTGGTCGCAAGGCCGGACCAAGGATCCGATCTTCCTGGAGGACCTCCTGTTCGGCGAATCGCCCGCGAAACTGCACTGAAACCACCCGGCCGCTTGCCACCCGCCGAATTTGTTCTTATCATCCTGCGCTTTGCCAACCGGTTTAAAGCCGCATGTCCTCGAACCTGCTGATCGTCGAATCCCCCTCCAAGGCCAAGACCCTGAAGAAGTATCTGGGCAAGGACTTCGAGGTGCTGGCGTCCTATGGCCACGTGCGAGACCTGGTCCCCAAGCAGGGGGCGGTCGACACGGAGCACGGCTTTGCCATGAAGTATCAGCTCATCGAGCGCAACAGCAAGCACGTGGACAGCATCGCCAAGGCCGTCAAGGAGGCCTCGCACGTCTATCTCGCGACCGACCCGGACCGCGAAGGGGAGGCGATCGCCTGGCATATCGCCGAGATTTTGAAGGCCCGGAAGGCGCTGGCCGGCAAGTCGGTCTCCCGGGTGGTCTTCCACGAGATCACGCAAGGCGCCGTGCAGGCGGCCGTGGCCGCGCCCCGCAGCATCGCCATGCCGCTCGTCAACGCGCAGCAGGCCCGCCGGGCGCTCGATTATCTGGTGGGCTTCAATCTGTCGCCGCTGCTGTGGCGGAAGATCCGTCGCGGGCTGTCCGCCGGGCGCGTGCAAAGCCCAGCGCTGCGCCTGATCGTCGAGCGCGAGCTGGAGATCGAGGCGTTCAAGGCGCAGGAATACTGGACGGTGCACCTCGACAGCCACAAGGGGCGGCAGAAGTTTACCGGCAAGCTGTTCCAGTACCGCGGCCGGAAGCTCGATCAGTTCGATCTTGCGTCGGAAGCCGCCCAGGCGGAGGCCGTCGCGCACCTCGTGGCGGAAGCCCAGGGCTCGGCGCGCGTCGCCAAGCTGGAAAAGAGGAAGAAGCAGCGCCATGCCGCGGCGCCGTTCACCACCTCCACCCTGCAGCAGGAGGCCGTGCGCAAGCTCGGCTTTTCCACCGACCGCGCCATGCGCGTGGCCCAGCAGCTCTATGAGGGCATCGACACCGGGTCGGGCCTTGTCGGGCTCATCACCTACATGCGCACGGACTCGGTCAATCTCGCGCAAGAGGCGGTCGCGGAACTGCGTGAATACATCGCCGCGCAATTCTCGCCCGAGTATCTGCCCAAGGAAGCGCTCACGTATCGCTCGAGCGCCAAGAACGCCCAGGAGGCCCATGAGGCGATCCGGCCGACCTCGATCGCGCGCACGCCGGATGCGGTGCGCGGTGCGCTCACCGCGGATCAGGCGAAGCTCTACGAGATGATCTGGAAGCGCACGCTCGCCTCCCAGATGAGCTCGGCCCGCTACGATACCGTGAGCGTCGACCTCGAGATCGGCGCCGACAGCCTGTTCCGCGCGAGCGGGCAGACGCTGACCTTCCCCGGCTTCATCGCCGTCTACCAGGAAGGGGAGGACGAGGCCGCGGAGGAAGGGGAAAGCCGCCTGCCGCCGTTCGAGCTGGATGAGCGCGTGCCCGTCGATGCCCTCCGGGGCGAGCAGCACTTCACCCAGCCGCCGCCCCGCTACACCGAGGCGAGCCTGGTCAAGACGCTGGAGGAGTATGGCATCGGCCGTCCCTCCACCTACGCGTCGATCATCTCCACGCTGCTCGACCGGGAATACGTCGTCCTCGAGAAGAAGCGCTTCCAGCCGACCGACGTGGGCCGCGTCGTCAACAAGTTCCTCACCGAGCACTTCACGCGCTACGTCGACTACGATTTCACCGCCAAGCTCGAGGACAGCCTGGATCAGATCTCCACCGGCAAGCGGGAGTGGATCCCGGTGCTGGAGAGCTTCTGGGGCGGCTTCAAGTCGCTCGTCGACGAAAAGCAAAGCCTCTCGCGCAAGGAGGTCACCCAGGAACTCCTGGAGGAGGCTTGTCCCAAGTGCGGCCAACCGCTCACGACCCGACTGGGCAAGCGGGGCAAGTTCGTCGGCTGCTCGGCCTATCCCGCCTGCGACTATACGCGAAGCCTGGCCGACGAGGGGCCCGCGCCCGCGCCGGAGGTCGTCGAAGGGCGCGTATGCCCTCAGTGCGGGTCCCCCCTGGTGATCAAGGCCGGCCCTTACGGCCGCTTCATCGGCTGCTCCGGCTATCCCAAGTGCAAGTATATCGAACCGCTGGAAAAGCCCAAGGATACCCAGGTCCAATGCCCGGAATGCGGCAAGGGGACGCTGATCGAGCGCAAGAGCCGATACGGCAAGCTCTTCTACTCCTGCAGCACCTACCCGGCCTGCAAGTATGCGGTGTGGAATCCGCCGATCGCCGAGCCGTGCCCGCGCTGCGGTTCGCCCATCCTCACGCTCAAGACGACCAAGCGGCGCGGTACGGAGAAGGTGTGCCCGAACAAGGAGTGCGGCTATTCGGAGCCTGTGCCGGCGGCTGAAGAGCCCTCGTAGGGATCGCATCTCCGGGAAGGCGCCGGCGGACGGGGCCTGACACCGGCCAGGGGCGGGGCGCAGGCCCCTGTCTCGTCTCCAGACCTGATGCCTCTCCCGTCCCGCGCCGCACGGACGACCTCCCAGACCCGTTGCTCCGAGGGCCGGAGAATTCCCCGCCCCGGCAGTGGCCCCAGGCCTTGCGCGGAAGCGCCAGGGGGGCCGTCAGGAACATCGCCGTCAGCGGGTTCCCCGCGATGCGCCGGCCGGGATGAACGCGACCGGGAACCAGGGAAGAGAGCCTCGATGACCTTCAAGCCGCACGGGATCGCCGATCCCCGCCCGCACCTGGGTGGCGCCCATGGATGACCCGGACATCAACCAGGATCGTTTGGCGCTCGCGCTGGAGGCGGCGGAACTCGACCTTTGGGAGAACGATCTGCTCTCCGGGCGGGTGACCCGCAAGGCCACCAGGATCTTCGAGCGGCTCGGGTACACCGAAGCGGAAGCGATGGGGCACCTGGATGACCTCTTCGCCATCGTGCATCCGGATGACGTCCCTTTGGTCAAGGCCGCGGTCGCCGACCATTTTTCCGGCGCCACCGCGAATTACCGGTGCGAGTTCAGGGTGCGTAGCGCGACCGGCGCGTGGGTGTGGTTCGCCAACTACGGCAAGATCATGGATCGAGGGGGAGCGACCCCCGGCCGGCGGTTCATCGGGGTGACCTTCAATATCGACGAGCGCAAGCGCAAGGAACACGAGATCTCCCTGCTCAACAG
>JAKAFK010000047.1 GCA_021817985.1 Pseudomonadota bacterium
TGGTAGTCGTTGTAGTACTCGCGCAGAAAGTTGACGACTTCCCAGTGATTGTCGGTCATCTCGACCTTCTCTTCGACCGCCAAATGCTTGGCGGCCTCTTCATCCCAGTCGCTCAGATTGATGAGGTAACCCTCTTCATCCGTCTCGTAGGTCTTGCCATTGATTTCGAAGCTCATCGCTTACTCCTCTGCGCCAAATGGAAATTTCAAGAACCGCCTTTATTACAGCCAGGACTGCGTGTTGGCGTGTTCGGCCACGAGATCGACGAAGCCGCCGTAGTCCACGAGCTTGACGCCGTCCAACAGCAGGTTGTTGACACCCCTCGCTTCCACATCGGGCGATAAGGCGTAAACGCTTACGGAACCTATGGCCGCCTTGATGCCCGCGGCGGCAATGTTGTCGCGCGTTGCGGCATAGACGCCATCTTCGATCAGCAGGATTGCCGATCCCGCCTTCGCGAGCCGCAGACAGCTCTCGAGGTTGCGGGTTTGGTACGGCGATTTATTCACGATATGCAGCATGTCACCACCTTGCCTGTTTAGAAGCTAATGACCACGTCTTGCCCGGCCATCAGGTCCGCCATTTCCTCGTTGCTGAGCACCTCGACCGGGACGATCAGGTTCTCCTCGGTCAAGCCGCGCGCCTTCAGCGACTCGGCGTCGACATAAAGCTTTTCGATGTCGTAGCCTTCGAGCGCCCGGTAGGTGGGCGAAAAATTCTTGACGTCGATGCCCTTGGTCGCCTGTCCCTTGACCAGCTCGTAGACGCCGTCGTCCACGAACGCCAAGCTCACGTCCTGGTCGAACGCCGCGCTGATCAGCACCACTTCCAGCCCCTCGAGGGCATAGATCGTGCCGTAAGGCGCCTTGCGGTTGACGAACATGAACTTCTTGACGCGGCCGGCTGTCTCTTCCTCGACCTCGATGCCGCCGGTACTTTCCGTCATAACCTTCTCCTCAATCACCGAATACCACCAGGCGGTCCGCTTGGATGCCGGACTCCACCAGCTGTCCGAGCCCCGAGATCCGGAAACCCTTCGCCAGGTTCTCCTCCAGGATGCCGCGTCGCAACGCCGCCGCCACGCACACCACCAGATCGATGCCGTTCTCCTCCGCAAGCTTCGACCAGCGATTCACGATGTTCCGGTCATCCTGAGGGGGTTCGGTCAGACGCGTCGCGTTGTTGACGCCATCGTGGTAGAAGAACACGCGGTGAATCTGATGCCCCTTCGCCAAAGCCGCCTTGACGAACTGATAGGCGGTGTCCGTCGACTGGTGCGTGTACGGACCTTCGTTGATCATTATTCCGAATTTCATACCCATTAGTCTCTTTCAAGCCTCCGCGCCCAACGCTGCGCCTTGGGCGCGGACAAGCCGATTAGAAGCGGATGTGTGCCGATGCGTTGAGGGTAGCCCGCGCACCACGCCAGTTGTCGATGTGGTACTTGGTGAACGGCAATCCGGTCTTCTCGAAGAAGCGCGGCCAGCCAATGCGGTCGATCCAGTCGGCCATGCGCTCCCAGGGTTGCGCGTCGTTCTTGTAGGTGTTGAGGATGTTCTTCACCACCGCCGCCGTTTCCGGCCAACGCGGCGCGTTGTTGGGCAGCCCCGCAGCGACCAGCTTGTGGAAGGTGGGACGCGTACGCGCATTGGAGTTCTTGCCACCCACCCAGATCGCGATCTTGGAGTGCTCCGGATCGTTGATCTGCATCGGCGGGCAGGGCGGGAAGCAGGCGCCGCAACACACGCATTTGCGCTCATCGACTTCCAGCGACGGCTTGCCGTTGACCAAGGCGGGGCGGATCGCGGCCACCGGGCAACGCGCAACGACCGACGGACGCTCGCACACGTTCGCGACGAGGTCATGGTTGATCTTGGGGGGCTTGGTATGCTGGATCACGATGGCGATGTCCGCTTGGCCACCGCAGTTGATTTCGCAGCAGGAGGTGGACAGCTTCACCCGGTTAGGCATCTCGCACTTGACGAATTCGTCATAGAGCTCGTCCATCAGCGCCTTGACCACGCCCGACGCATCGGTGCCCGGAATGTCGCAGTGGAGCCACCCCTGGGTGTGCGCGATCATGCTCACCGAGTTGGCCGTGCCGCCCACCGGAAAGCCATTCTTGGTGAGCGCTTCGATCAGCGGGTTCACCTTGGCTTCGCTCGCCACCATGAACTCGATATTCGAGCGCGCGGTGAAGCGGACATGCCCTTCGCCAAATTGGTCGGCGATGTCGCACAGCTTGCGGATCGTGTAGTGATCCATCTGACGCTGCGTCCCGGCTTTCACCGTCCATACCTCGTCGCCGCCCTCGGCGCGATGGTACAGGACCCCGGGGCGCGGGTGGCTGTGATACACCCAATGACCATAATTCTTGCGCATCACGGGATGCATGTACTGCATCGGATCCGGTGCACCGCTCTCAATCGGTTGACGCATTTCAGCCATTATTCATTCTCCAGCAAACTATAGATGCGGACAGCAGGCTGGGCACCCGCCATCCGCGCCCAACACGATAAGCCGGCTAGCCGCCCGACGCCTTGCGTTCCGTGGCCTTCTCGACCTCCTCGTCCCAATCGTCCATCCGGACATACGGATTGGCGCGAGGCTGCAGGATCATGTTCGCATCGACCTCGAGGCCCATGCCTTCCAGGAAGTTCGACAAGCCGATGCGATCGATCATCTCGCCGGTGCGCTCGTGGTCCAGCGCATTCTCGGCGAAGAAGTCGAGCATGTTGCGCGAAAGCTCGTTCAGCTTGTCGAAGTCCTCATCCGACTCCAGCTTCATGAAGGGGATGACGACCGTTCCCATGGTCGCGCCGATCTTGAGCACGCTCTTGCCACCCACCAGGATGGTCACGCCCTTGTCCTTGCCCGGCAACAGCGCGCCCGGCATCACGTTGAGGCAATGCATGCAGCGCACGCAGTTGTGGTTGTCGATTTCCAGGGCGGTCTTGTCGTCCAGCGCGACGGCGCTGAAGCCATCGGACGTCCGCGCCTCGCCCGCCTTCTTCACGGCCAGGGCCTTGCTCGGGCAACGGGTCACGACGTTGTTGACCAGCCCTTCCATGCCGTTGGCGGCAAACCATTCGCGGGCAAGCTTCTCGTCGGTCCGGATGTTGTCGCGCCAGGTGCCGATGACGGCCATGTCGGAACGCTGAATCGAATTCACGCAGTCATTGGGGCAACCGGCAAACTTGAACTTGAACTTGTACGGCAGGGCCGGGCGGTGCATGTCGTCGATGTTGCTGTTGATGACCGTCTGCAGGGCGCGCGACTCGTCGTAGCAGGACATCTCGCATCGGGCGGCGCCGACGCAGGACATCGAGGTCCGCAGGGCAGGCCCCGCACCGCCGAGGTCGAAGCCCATTTCGTTGAACTCGTCGAAGGCCGGCTGGACGTTCGCGGTGCTCACGCCCTGGAACATGATGTCTCCGCTTTGCCCGTGAAAGGCGATCAGGCCGGAACCGTGCTTCTGCCACACATCGCACATCTTGCGCAGCAGGTCGGTACTGTAATGCATGCCGGCGGGCGGCTGGATACGCAGGGTGTGGAACTCGGCCGCATCGGGGAACACGGGCTTCTCATTCGCGTCCTTGAGCTCCGTGAAACGGGGGATGACGCCGCCGCCATACCCGAAGACCCCTACGGTACCGCCTTTCCAGTACCCCTTCTTGGTCTCGTAGGAAGTCTCGAGCTGACCCAACAGATCAACCATCATGTCGTTTTCTTGGGCGAGGCGCTTGAGCCCGGTCACAAAGCTCGGCCACGGCCCGCTTTCCAGTTGGTCAAGCATGGGCGTGTCGTGCATTTTCTTGGCCATGGTCAATCTCCGTAGGAAGTCTGCAGCAGTTTTATGAGACGCTTGGATGCGCGCACTTCACCGCGCACCCCCGCAAAACGAAAATCGGTGCCTAGGCGGCAGCTCGGTCCCCGGCTCTCCGGAAACGCCACCGCCGATCAGGCCCGTCCACAACTCACCGATGGGCTGCATGTTACAGCCGTTCGGGCCTCAGCCCAATCACTCCGAGTGGTGCTTTCAACCCACCCGAAAGGGTAGGTTATTACTCCTCCCCTAGGATGGCCGGTCCCTTCATCTATTGATTCAGCCCAGGGGAGTCCCCATACTTGGTGAGCAAGTCAGAGCGGGATCAAGTCGCATTCGTTCACCTCTTAATACTATTTTGCATCTGGGAAGGATCGGCGTGGAAGAGATTACTCGCCTTCAAAAATTTACCGCCACTCCCTTCAAGCAGGAGATCGAGCTCCAGCGCGTGGATCACGCGGCGGGCTTCACCACGCTGCGCATTCGCATCCGGGAAGGCAAGCGATTCACCATCTTCGACGTCGACGAGGCCACCGCCCTTCACTGGGGCGAGGCGCTGGCGGACTGGGCCCGCTCCCAGGCTCGGGCAGGAGAGACAAAATAGGCTGGCCAACAGAAGACGGTGCCGCACTCGCCCGGCGCGAGCCCACGGTGACCGACCTCGTGTTCGACCTCAAGGGCACCCTTGTGCCGGAGGATCACGCCCACGCGCTGCTTTGCGCCCTCGAGCGCGAACTGCCCTGGCTGGGTTCCGAGGCGCAGGTGGGCGTGCATCCCATCGGCGGGGCCGCGACCGGGACCGGGGAACTCATCTTGAATCGCCGCGCCAAGCTCACGCTGCGCCTCCCGCTGCACCGCGTGGCAGATGCCAAGACGCTGAGCGGGCACGAGCTCGCGCTGGGCCCGCACCGCGTAAGCGTCGGGCCAGCCAAAGAGAAGCCCCTGACGCTGCACACGCCCCTCTATGCGCACTGCGTGGTCACGGGCAACCGCGACGAGGCACAGTTTGCCCGTGACATCATGAAGGCGCTCGACGAGCGCGGCATCGACACCCGCTTCATCTGCGGGCGCGCCCGCTCGCTTTCGACTCCGGACGGGACCGCATGGGGCTTCAGCCTGCTCCTCCACGGATTGCCGGTTGAGCACGCGATCGCCGTCCAGGAGAGGGGGATCGGGCAGCATCACCTACTGGGATGCGGCCTGTTCATTCCGCACAAGTCCATCGCTGCCCTGGAGTAAGAATTAAGGACAGCCGGCCCATCGCTCGGCCGCTGAATTTTTACCTAAACTATCGAAGATTCCCAACCCAACTATCGAAAAAAGGAGGACCACGCATCATGGTGTACGTCGTTAACGGCCAAGAACTCGAAACGGACAAGGATGGCTACCTGCTGGAACCGGATTACAGCGAGGAAGTGGTTTCGGTGATCGCCGCTGCGGAAGGCATCGCGCTCACCGACCAGCATTGGGAGGTCGTCAACTTCATGCGCGACCAATACCGCGACAATGGTCACACGCCGAATTTCCGCGTGATGCTGAAGGAGTTTGCGGAGATCAATCCGGCGGCAGACAAGAAGTACCTTTATGACCTGTTCCCGATGGGACCGGCCAAACAGGCCGCGAAGGTCGCAGGACTTCCCCAGCCCTATGGCAAGGGCGGGTACTGAGCGCACGGCCCGGGCGCACCCCGGGCCCAGCCCTGAGACCGTATCGTCCATGTCCTATACGACGCTTGTCACCACCGACGATCTGTCGGCCCATCTTTACTCGGCCGACTGGGTCGTCTTCGACTGCCGGTTCACCCTGACCGATGCGGCCGCCGGACGCAAGGCTTACGACAAGGCGCACATCCCGCATGCCCGCTATGCCCATCTCGACGACGATCTGGCCGCGCCCATGACCGGCACGAATGGCCGCCACCCGTTGCCGGATCCGGCACGCCTGGCCGCCAAACTGGGCGGCTGGGGCGTGGGCCCGAAGACCCAGGTCGTGGTCTACGATGACAGTTTCGGCGCCATGGCGGGCCGGCTGTGGTGGCTGCTTCGCTGGCTGGGCCACGAGCAGGTCGCACTGTTGGATGGCGGCTGGCAGAAATGGGTGCGCGAAGGCCATGCCGTCGTCGCCCAGCAGCCTGCGATCACCCCCGCCTGCTTCGAGGCGCGCACCCGTCCCGAACTCATGCGGGACGCCCAGGCGGTTCTGGCGGCCCTGGGACAGGACGCTCTCATCATCGATGCGCGCGCCGACGTGCGCTTTCCCGCCGAGCCTGAGACCCTGGATCCGGTCGGGGGGCACATTCCGGGCGCGGTGAACTGGCCGTACGAGGACAATCTGGACCTCGACGGCACCTTCCTCCCGGCCGACGAGCTGCGCGAGCTGTATCTGGGCGTGCTTGCGGGGCGGCCAGCGAGCGAGGTCATCCATATGTGCGGCTCCGGCGTCACCGCGTGCCACAACCTGATTGCAATGGAAGTGGCCGGACTACCGGGCGGGAAGCTCTATCCCGGATCGTGGAGCGAATGGGTCGCCGACCCGTCAAGACCGGTGGCCACCGGAGGCTAAAGACCCATGCGTGTCAAGACTTCTTGGTTCAACGAGGGAAGCGAGCGCGATGCCGGCGATACCGCCAGCGTGCTCGCCTCCACCATCTGGCGACTCGCCGACGCCGCGGTCATCGATCTGTCCAAGGCGGACTACGACATCGTGACCCCGGACCGGGGCATCACGCTGATGGCCGAATTCATCGCCTTCCTCGCCCATGTGAGCGATCGCCTGAGCGCGCAATATGTCGACGACGAGGCGCGCGCCGCCCTCATGCAGGCCTTGGGCTTGCGCCTGGGCGAAATCATGGAGGACAACGTGCGCGCCCTGGTGCACGATGAGGCCCGCGACTTCCGGGCAGAGTTCATCGACATGCTCAACCGGCGCGCAGCCGACTATGCGACCTTCGAGCTGACCTCCGAACCCAGCTTCCCGATGCTGCGCTTCCTGGGCCTCAAAATCCGTGAGCGGATGGAAAGCCATGACCAGCCCTGGGTCATGGATCAGATCGCCGACATTGAAGCGCCCAAGGCCTTCGAAACCGTCAAGCGGACAGTCGACGGCCTGTTGGGGGGATCTTCCTGAAACGGGACGTCCAATCTCATAAGGTGAGGATACGGTATGGTCTTAGCAACGCCCTCCGGCCTGAAAGCCACCACGAGCCCCTTCTCGCTGTATGCCGAAGCAGAATACGATCGATGGCGCGCGGACAAGCTGCGCCATTACCCGAGCAGCATCGAAGCGCTGATCGTGGAGATCCGTGACCCGCTGAAGCTCCAGCCCGCCGAACACGATGCCATTGTGTCCCGGATTCGCCGCGCCAACATGGCCATTTATGCCGCCCCCGCCACCCTCGGGGCGGACAAGGCCGTGCCCAGGGAACTGGGGCGCCAGTTCGGATTGACCCATCTCGACGGCAACCTCCTGGCCGACGATGATGCCATCAGTTCCCTCACCGTGGCGAAGGGAGAGCCGCGTCGCGACTTCATTCCCTACACCAATTCCCCCATCAAGTGGCATACCGACGGCTACTACAACGCGCCGGAACACACGGTGCAGGCCATGGTGCTGCACTGCGTGCGCCCCGCCCTGCAAGGGGGCGCAAACCAGCTGCTGGACCACGAAATGGCCTATCTGCTCATTCGCGAGCATGAACCGGAATACATCCGCGCCTTGATGGCGCCCGACGTCATGACCATTCCCGCGCGCACCGACGATGCCGGCATCGCTCGCCCGGCGCAGGCGGGGCCCGTGTTTTCCGTCACCCAGGCCGGCCGCCTGCACATGCGCTACACGGCGCGCACGAAAAGCATCGAATGGAAGGGCGATGCCCTCACGAAAGCCGCCGTTGCCTTTCTGGAAGCGCTGCTCGCCAGCGATCTGCCGTATATCTTCCGGGGGCGCCTGGAAGCGGGACAAGGGCTCATCTGCAACAACGTGCTCCATGACCGCTCCGGCTTCAAAGACGACGAGGCCCGCCCGCGACTGCTGTACCGCGCGCGCTACCACGACCGGATCGCGGGCTCCTGACGAGGAGGCGTGCTTCGGTGCGCAGACCCACATGAACATCGACGGCACCCCGTACCGGACGATCTGGCGCGCATCGGATGGCGCCGTCGGCATCATCGACCAGACGCGGCTTCCGCACGAGTTCGCGGTGATCGCCCTCGCTTGTCTTGACGATGCCGTGCGCGCGATCCGCGACATGCAGGTGCGCGGCGCGCCGCTGATCGGAGCGACTGCCGCCTTTGGGCTCGCGCTCGCGATGGCCGCCGATTCGTCGCTCGACTCGCTCGAAGCGGCGACCCACGCGCTCCTGCGCACACGACCCACGGCGGTCAACCTGCGCTGGGCCTTGGAACGCGTGGGCGAGCGGCTGCGGCAGTGCCCGCCGGACAGCCGGGAAGCCACTGCCTTCGCTGAGGCCGAACGGCTGTGCGAAGAGGACATTCGGGCCAATCGCGCCATCGGCGCCCACGGATTGAGCCTCATCCGCGCCGCCTGGGAAAACAAGGGCGAAACCGTCGACATCCTGACCCATTGCAACGCCGGATGGCTCGCCACGGTCGACTGGGGCACCGCGCTCGCACCCGTTTATGCGGCCAACGAGGCAGGCATCCCCGTCCACGTCTGGGTCGACGAGACGCGCCCGCGCAATCAGGGGGCGAGCCTGACGGCGTGGGAGCTTGCGCACCAGGGCATCGCCCACACCGTCATCGTGGACAACGTGGGCGGACATCTCATGCAGCACGGACGCGTGGACCTCGTGCTGGTGGGCAGCGACCGCACGACCGCGTGCGGCGACGTGTGCAACAAGATCGGCACCTACCTCAAGGCGCTGGCGGCGCGCGACAACGATGTCCCCTTCTATGTGGCCCTGCCGAGCTCCACCATCGACTGGCAGCTCGACGACGGCCGCGCGATCCCCATCGAGGAACGCAACGCCATCGAGGTCGCGCAAGTGGTCGGCTTGACGCCGGCCGGCGAGCGGGTGGCCGTGTCCGTCACGCCCCCGGAAAGCCCGGTGGCGAATTTCGCCTTCGACGTCACCCCGGCGCGGCTGGTGACTGGCCTCATCACCGAGCGCGGGATCTGCGAAGCCTCCCGCGAGGGTTTGGCCCGGCTTTTCGGGGAAGGCAGGGGATGAGCGAGAGGCCGGTGCGCGAGGCGCTTCTCGACGCCGCACGGCGCCTGGCGGCCGACGGACTCAACCGGGGTGCATCAGGCAACTTGAGCGTGCGGACGGAACACGGTTTCCTCATCACCCCGAGCGGGCTCGACTACGATGAGATGACCCCGGACGATCTGGTCCAGATGAATCTGGACGGCACCTGGAACGGCCCGCGTCCCCCCTCGAGCGAATGGCGCTTCCACCGCGACATCCTGTGCGCGCACCCGGAGGTGGGGGCCGTGGTCCACACGCATTCCACCTTCGCCACGACGCTCGCGTGCGCGAGCATCACCGTTCCGGCGTTTCATTACATGGTTGCGGTCGCCGGGGGCAAGGACATCCGCTGCGCCCCGTATGCGACATTCGGCACGCAGCAACTCTCTGACCATGCGCTAGCGGCCCTTCAGGGACGCCATGCCTGCCTGCTCGCCCACCACGGCATGATCGCGACCGGGCCGACGCTGAAAGCCGCCGCCGACCTCGCCTATGAAGTGGAAGCGCTGTGCGAGCAATACTGGCGCGTGTCCCAGCTGGGCGAGCCGACCTGCCTGTCGGACGAGGAAATGAACACCGTGCTGAAGAAATTCGAAGGGTACCGGAAGCCTTCGCACTGAGCCGCCCCTGGGGAATAGGCTCAGGCGGAGCACGCCCCAGGGACGGACCGTCCGTCGCGATCGTCATCGGCCACCCCGCATCGGCGTGCCCGCCTGCCACGACCGCAGGCTGCTCCGCATCGCGGCGGCAAGGCGCGACCGGTCAATGGGACACCCATTGCATGCCGGACCCGGTCAACGCCTCGTTGTTCAGCAACTGGGTTTCCTGGTTCATCCAATAGATTTGTTGCGCGTTGAGCCCCTTATGGTTGGGGTCGATCTCGTTCCCCACCTTCTTGGCGTATTCGCTCGCGCTGCTGGGCACACCGCTGGGCGGCGGGACCACCTTCATCGGGCTGGGCTCGAATACTTGCATCTTGCTCGGCATGAACACCTGCATTCCGCCGCCGGAATTCCGGGGCGCGCCCCCGGAATTCTGCGGCCCGGCGCTGGGCATGAACACTTGCATGCCGCTTCCGGAGGAAGGCTGCTGTTGCTGTTGCTGTTGCTGTTGCCGAAGCGCCGCCAGTCTTTGCCGGAGCATTGCGATCTGACCGGGGGTCAAGCAGTACAGTCCCCTTGGCAACCGAACCACCCGGTTGGGCGCTGGGCACCCCATGCGCGGGGGGGCATAGTTCTGCCCCGTCGCCTGCGCCTGCGCTTGCGCTCGGGCCACGCAGGCGGGACCCTGGCGAAGCATGACCAGGCGATCGGACGGTGGGCATACCCCGGCACTCGCCGTGCCCCTCGCCGCGAGGAACGACATGCAAGCCGCGATGGCGATGAATTTTTTGTGTTTCGACATGGTCCCCCCTTTCCTGATCAAGGCGTCACTGCCCGTCTTCGTAGATGCCGGGCCGTCCTTCATACCAATGGGCTCGCAGCTTGCATCTCTTGATGCCATCATCGCTGTAGCAACCCCGTTTCGCCATCTGGTCAGCGGCGTTCAAGGTCTTATATCCGAAGGCGCCGGTGACGCACGCTTTGTTCACGTTCGTATCCCAGCCGACGGCCACGGCACCGTACCCGCCCTCGGCCCGTGCCCTCTCGGCCGTTCGGCATGCCACGCCGCCCTGCCGGGTGCAGGCGGCCAAGGCGCAGAGCGCGGTTCTGAGCTCGTTCATGCCGTTGATGCAAATGCCAAACCGCAGAGTCGCATCGTCGACGGCGACGGCATCATACAAGGTCTGCGCCTGAAGCTGCTGTGGCGAAGGATGGCCGCGCAACACGGGCAGCGAACCGTCCGGGCAGGTTCCCGGATAGCGGGAATAGGTCTGGTCACCGCAGGCAAAATCGGCACGAGCCTGGGCATGCCCGGCTACCGCTGTCAGCAGCGCTGCGCCCAGGCACAGGATTTTCCGTATCATGGCTCCCCTCCATGTGAACGGTCATGGCTGCGTCGAACGCCATTCCCGCGCGCGAGAGCACCCCGTTCCATAGGAAAGAGGCGCCGATTTGACGAGAAACAACGGATACGCAGCGGGTCCCGACGAGGAATGGCGAAAGCGTCGGCGGTCAGGAGCTGCCGAACGGGTACTTTGGCGTGGCGGCGACGCACCAGTGGTGCAACCCACTGCCGCCGGCGTTGACGGATCCCGCTTTTTTCTTCTCCCCATGGGTAGCGGGAGTATCTCCTTGCATATTCATGATGTCAAGATATGTCGACCTTTAACTCCTGTACGTCACATGCATGCGTGATTCGCCTTCTCGGTTCGACTGCCGGAGGATTTGCTGAGGAAAACGGCGCAGCCTGGGTCAATGCAGGGATCGCGCGGCACCACCTTCCGGGATCCCCGAGCCGACCGGCTCAGTCGCCCTTCTTTCTGCAATGGCGGTCGCAGTTGACCCCTTCGTGCAATTAGGCCTCGATATTGGGCATGTCCCGTCCCCCGAGGGGGACGGCATCCGGCTGGTAGCCTCTCACTTCGCAGTGCACTCGCCGAGCCGTTTCCCGCTGATGTGGGAGACCATTTTCCGTCCTGCCGCCTCGGTGGTCATCGTGCCCTGATAAGCGGTCCCCGTCATGGTGAACGTGCCCACCATGGTCTGGACCGACCCATTGGTATGACAGGACATTTTCCAGGACACGGTATTCCCGCTGACATGATAATACTGCCGGGTGCAGTTCGACTTCTGGGCAGGCACGGTCGCATGTTCCTGGACTTCCTGCTTGGAGTAACAGACCCTCTGGGTCATGGCCGGCATCGCGGTCGGCATGCCGGCAATCTCCATCCGGGTCGTGACCGCCCACTCGCCCGGTTGCATCGCGACGGGCGCCGCCCGGACGGACGGCACGACGGCGCAAAGCGCGAAGAGGGTAATGAAGGCTCGCTGCATGTTTTTCCTCCCTAATACTCTTTAGATTTGCATGCCCCTCCAACAGAACGGGAGGGGTTCGCGATCCACGGCTGTTCCCCGAGAACTGCCGCAAGATCATGAACAGTATAGGCGTATTTGCATCAGCTGGCACGAGCCGGCCACCCCATTGCATGAGCCTGGCAAGGCTCCCCTTCGGACAGGGTCACTCGCCTGACGCGACGGGCCGCACGCCCGGTAGCGCAGGTCTCGCTTGCGGGGGAGATATACTCGAATCCGGTGTATGGCCCGTCGGGCAGACGAGTTGAAGGCGGTGGGTGTTTCCGTTGAAGATCTGATTGTCAAAGTCGGAAATCCAACAGGAGAACACGCCACCATGAGTCATCGTAATGACAAAGTTGCCAGCCACTGGAAATGGGTTTGAGCCTCGAGGACATCATTCGCCATGGAGCGCAGGAAGTGATCCACCAGTCGATCGAAGCGGAGCTTTCGGAACTGCTGAGCGGTTTCGCCAATGTGCTCCCTATCATGGCTCGGCCTTAGGTTGTGTGCTGCTCTAAGGAGCCTAGCTTGATGCGAATGAAGCAGGACCGTCTCCTTGCCGGTGGCGCTGCTCCTGAACGCCGTCCCATAGCCATACGCGCCACCCGCAAGAGTCGTTCCGTAGAGATTTCCGACACTATCCATCATCAGTCCGCTCGCCGGGCCGGCCCCGGCCCATACGACCTGCAGGACCCACGCATCCACTTTCTGTCGAACTACCGCTTCCTCTGACCGCGATGCGGTCGGCCATATGAGGTGGGTATGCTATCCTGAGTAAAAAATGCGAACCTCCCACCGTGCGTTGCGCGGCGAAGCCCTGCGGGTAGACCGCTTCCTGTTGCGCACGCTCAAGCGATTCAACGCCAACCAAGGATTTCTCCTGGCTGGGGCTCTGGCCTATTACCTCCTCCTCTCGCTCATTCCTCTGGTCACCTTTCTTGCCGTCGTGCTGTCCAAGTTCGTCGATCAGCGCCTGCTGCTTGCGACGGCTGCCCGTTATCTGCGACTCTTGGTCCCCGGCGAAGCAGGACCCTTGCTCACGCAGATCCGAACCTTCCTCGCGCAGCGAGCCGCCATCGGCTTCGTGCTGCTCGCCGATATGCTCTTTTTCAGCGCCATGGCAATCAGCACGCTCGAGCATGCGATGCGGCTCATCTTCAGGGGCAGTGCGCATGTGCGCCCCCGAAGCGTCCTGGCCTCGATACTGATGCCCTATCTCTACGTCCCGCTGCTGGGTCTCGGATTGCTCGTCGCGACGCTCGCGGTCGGCACCCTGCAAGCCTTTCAGCAGACCCAGATCACCCTCTTCGGCCATCTCCTTCCATTGACGCGGCTGTCGGTCGGCCTGGCCTATGCCGTCAGCTTTTTGGGAGAAGTGATCCTGCTGACCTCCATCTATTTCGCCATGCCCTTTCGCGGCCTGCCACTGCGGCGTGCGTTCATCGGCGGACTGACCGCAGCCGTCTTATGGGACCTCACGCGCTATGCCCTCGTCTGGTATTTCGCGCATGTCTCCCCCGTCAATGTTCTCTATGGGTCCCTCTCCACGGTGGTCATCGGCCTGTTCACGTTGGAGGTCGCGAGCATCATCCTCCTCTTTGGCGCCCAGGTGATCGCCGAGTACGAGCGAACGGTGCGCTTCAGAGCACGCACCTCTCCACCGTCGCCGCAATGAGTCCGGATCAGACCGGCTGCGCCTCTCCACCCATGGCCGCCAGCAAGGCAGGCAGCAGGCGGGCGAATTCGGCACTCATGAGGGCAAAGTCGGCATCGAACTGCTCGGCCGCGCCCTCCGCCCCCTGCCGTTCCGATGCTTCCTGTACGACATCGAGAAACGCCAACCGCTTGAGCTGAAAATCCTCGGTCAGCACGAAGGAAATCCGGTCGTCCCAGGTCAGTGCGAGCCGGGTTGCACACTTGCCGGCCTCGATGTGTGCCCGGATCTCGTTGCTGTCCAGATTATGCCGTGAGAAGCGCGCCGTCGCTCCTTCGTCGGTCGGCGCAACGAGTTCGCAGTCGGTATCGATGGTAAAGCCGCCGGCTGCGTCGCCTTCGCGCAGCCACTGGGTCATCACCGACGACGGGCTCTCCTGGGGCCTCACCGGACGCAAGTGAAGCCCCTCCACCGACTTGATGAGCAGTTCCGCCAATTCATCGGCCTTCTTGGGCGTCGCCGCATCGACGATGAGCCATCCATTGGGGAGATCCCAATAGGCATACGTCGTCCGCAGACGACTGAAAGCCCGCGGCAGGAGTTCGTCGACCACCTGATCCTTGATCTCGCGGCGGCGCTTCGCACCCAGCTTGTGCGCCTGCTCGGCCTCGATGCTTGCGATCTTCTCGGCAGCCGCTTGCCGAACCACCGCGGCCGGCAAAAGCTTCTCCTCGACGCAGGCACTCACCATCACGCAGGTTCCGACCCCATGCGCCAGGGCCTCGGCGTCCGGCCCGAGCGGCGAGACCCAGCCCAGGCTTCGCATGTCCATGCTGGCACAGGACCGGTAAGGGTGTGCCCGGAGGCTGTCCTCAAGGGCGGCGGGAAACGAATCGGGGGCGACGAAACGAAACAGCTGGACATTCTTGAACCACATGGAGATCGACCTTTTGCTGGACTTTGGGAATGAAACCGGCAACGAATGAGCGGGCCATTGTAACGCATCGGGGCCTCCTGCTGCGCGCCAACGAGCAGCCTCCCTGCGTCGGTGCCGGCGCGCAGGAATAGTGCCGAAGGGGTGTGCTATAACGACAGGAAAGAAAGACAGGGATGCGTGGCGAACCCGGTTCCATGGGCATGAGGGAGAGTTCGAGATGACGGCAATCGCGTTGCGCAGGTCAGGGGTCTTGCTGGGGTTCCTGTTCGCCGTGTGTCACGCGCCCCAAACGCCGGCCATCACGTTCTCGAGCGCGCAGCTGGTTTCCGGAAGCGCATTGCGCCGAGATCGACGGACCGTGGAAAACTTCCTGGCACGCACCCATGTGCAAAAGGCCCTGCGCAGGCTCGTCATCCGCGCGGACAGGGCAAACGCGGGAATCAAAACCTTGCCGGACGGCCCCGGCGGGATACCGGCAATCCGCCTCTTTGCGCTCCCGGCGGGCGGCATGCTGGGCGGGATCGATGTCCTCGTGATCCTGCTCATCGCCGTCTTGGTCATCCTCGCGCTTTGACGCGAGCCCTTCCCGGGTCGACCGAACACTCCGGTGAATCGCCCCGGCAGATCAGAACCCGAAGTGGAGCCAGAGCCACTCATCATTGCGGGCGCGTCGGCTTCTGCCGCCCCCCGCTCAGGCGCCCTCACGGCGCGCGCAGCTGCCGCAGGCAGTGAAAAGAGCACGGACAACGCCGTCGCTTTCTTCCCCCTCGCGAGGAACTGCATGCCTTTAGCGGAGATCAGGCCACCCGCATGCGAGGAAATGCGCATCCGGCGTGCTTATCTTCCAGGCCAAGACAGGCGGCGCGCTTAGCCGGCGGCGCCGTGCACAAAAGCCCAGACGACGACGATCACCATGACCAGCACATACAGGCGCAAGCCCCAGAACAGGACTTGCTGCCCGGCCGACAGGCGCACGCGCCGGACTTCCGGCAGCGGCTGATCCCACCCTTCTTCCTCAAGGAGCCGGTTGATCGTTTCGCGATCGAATTCATGGAGCGCCTTCATGGTCTCTAGCCTCCCAAAGCGTGGGGAAACAGGACCGTAATGCCATACAGTCCGTTGCACAGGATCAATCCCACCATGATGGCAACCGAGACGGCATTGCGCGCGGGCGAGTTGACATGCGCCCCCATGAGCTCGCGATCGTTGAGGAGCATGAGCAGAAAGAGCATGGCCGCGGGCATGAAAACGGTGGCGATGACTTGAACGGTCAGGTTCAAGAATCCCAGCGGCAGGCCGGGAACCATGACGGCCACGGCTGCGGCGACCGTACCGACAATGGCCGGGAGATAGAACCAGACCGCCTGCCGCGGCGGTGCGTTGATCGACCGGTCGATGTCGAAGGCCTCGCCAATGGCCCAAGCGCTGCTTGCGGTGATCACGATCGACGCGATCAGGCCGGCCTCCATCAGCCCAAGGGCAAAGAGCGCCATCATCCCGCCGCCCAACTTGGTCCTGATGACGGAGAGGACCTCCGCGGCATCGAGGTTTTGCGGATGGGGCACCCCTTTCAAGGTTCTCGCCGCGATGACGATGATGGCGATCGCGACCAACACCATGCCCGCGACGCCCAGCATCAGGTCGCGCCGGCCGGCGCGGATGTCGCGGGGCAGCAAGCCTTTGTCAACCACGCATGACTGCTGGAAGAAGAGCTGCCACGGCGCGATCGTGGTCCCGATGTTGGCCGATATCAGCACGAGGAAGGTGAGCGAGAGGAACCCGCCGGACACCGCCCAGCCGTGCCCTGCAAACGCGCCCGCCACGGCATGCCAGTCCGGATGCGAGGTCAGCGCCAAGGGCACGAAGATCAGGTTGAACGCGGCAATGAACAGCGAAATGCGCTCCCAAGTCCAGTAGCGCATGAAAATGAGCACATAGGCGACAAATGCGAGCGATGCGGGAACCGTCAACCAGGGGGAAAGCCCCAAGGCCTGGCTTCCCAGGCGGATGCCGATGAACTCGGTGATCAGCGTCAGGACATTCGCGGCGACGAGATCGATGAGCGAAAACCAGCCCCAGAAGGCGCCATAGCGCTTCCAGATCAGTTCCGCATGCCCGCGCCGAGTCACCGCGCCCAGCCGGACGGTCATCTCCTGGACGAAATACGCGACGAAGCCGAGCACGATCATCGTGGGCAAAAAGAGCCCCAATCCGTACGTCGCCCCGGTTTGCGCATAGGTGATGACCCCACCCGCATCGTTGTCGCCCAGCATCACCAGCACCCCGGGACCAATCAGCGCCAATCCCAACGCAAGCCGGCCCTGCCAGCTGTTGGCGTTGCGCCGCAATTCATCCAAGTGCAGCCGGTCGCGCAGCCGATGCTCCAGCCCCTCCGGCACGGCACCCGCCTGCGCGAACCCTTCGGCATCAGGAACCGACGCGCCTCCCGCCGGCGTTGCGTCCATGACAACCGCATGCTTGTACGACATGTTGCAGCCCCTCTCAATCGGTGCTAATCATTGCGCGGCAACACCCCGCCCGGACCGCCGCTTGGCAGGCCGCCCGGACGGGCGCCTTTCAACGGCCTACCCGGGGAAGCAGCAGCCCATAGGGACCGGCACAAGCGGGACGATCGGCAGGTCGACCTGGAATCACCGGCTTGTCCGCGGATCCCGCCGGGAAGCCGGCACTGGCGCGCCGTCCCTTGAAGGGTCCCAGGACCCGACGAAGCATTCCGTTGCGTTGGAGTTTGGCTGTCATTATATTCACCCCCGTATTTCAGTTTGGCGCTCGTCCGACGCGCCCATGAACCCAAGGCTGTCCGCGGCCGCTGCATCCCGCAGGCCCAAGGGGGGACCGAGGATACAGCGCGCGAAGGCCGTGCCCGAATCGCGAGCGACCCGACAACGACTTGATCCAGCCCGATGACTGGGAGGTGCTTTTAAACTCGCCGAACCGGCGAATGGCTTGTGACTTCGGCACCGTCCCGCTTTTTCAGCGGAACGGCGGAGGAGAAATGGACTCTGGCCGCGGATCCCGCTGATTACCTGCTACAAGATCGACTAGGGCAACTGTCCATTGCGTGATTCCGCGTTTTTGACGACGGTGCGAATCATAGCGCCGGCGTCATGTGAAGTCAATCACTTGCGAGCATTTTTTGGGGTTCATTCGAGCAGCGGATCGCAGGCAGCGGCGCGTCAGGCCATCCCTGCGCGGGAAAGCTTGGCGACAAGGTAATCCTTGAGGGCATTGGCGTTGTTGTGAACACCGTCGTGCGCGCTATAGAGCAAGGTCACATTGCCGGCGCGCGCATGCTCCAGCATTCCCTCCCAGGACGCCGGATGGGCGTCAAGCTCGGCTTGATAGCGTCGCCGGAACTCCACCCACTTGACCGGGTCATGGTTGAACCAGCGGCGCAGATCGTCGCTCGGCGCGACATCCTTCAGCCACACGGCCGATCCCAGCGCCTCCTTCTTGACGCCGCGTGGCCAGAGGCGCTCGACCAGATAGCGCGCGCCATCCTCCGCCGCAATAGGTTCGTAGACACGCTTGGTGCGAATCATGCGCAACGGCTCCCGATGGCCCCATTCCTTCCATTGTAGCCGCCCGGCATTCGGCCCGGGCGTCGCGGCGTCGGTACGCGGCGCCCCCGCCTCCGGCCGTTTGCGCAAGCCCTCACTTTTCGGCAGAATGAAGCCTGCCGTGCACCCGTGCCCATGACCCATGCCGCCCGTTCCCGCTTCAGAGCAGTTTGGCATCACCTTGGCGGAGCTCTCGAGACTCTGGCGCCGAAAGCTCGACGAGCGACTGAGGCCGCTGGGCTTGAGCCAGGCCAAATGGATTACGCTGCTCCAGCTTTCGCTGGCGCCCGAGGGCACGACGCAGAAGGAACTGGCCGAGCGCATCGGCATCGAGGGCCCCACCCTCGTCGGCCTGCTCGACCGCCTGGAAGCCGACGGCTGGGTCGAACGGCACGAGTCGACCACCGACCGGCGCAGCAAGATCGTCCATCTCTCCGCTCGCGCGAACCCGGTCCTGGCTCAAATCCGCACCATTGCGGCCACGTTGCGGGGCGAAATTTTCGCCGATCTCGCGGACGAAGACCTCGGCGCCTGCTACGAGACGCTCCTTTGCCTCAAAGCCAGGCTGGAGAGACTTTAGATCGCGGCCGCACGAGCCCGTCAGCGGCGCCGCGGGAACTCGCTCCACGGCGGCGCAGTCCTATAGCCGTCACGCCGGTGCCACGCGCGGCGGAGCGACGTCCGGCGCGTCTCGCGCGAAAAGCCGGCGCCTTCTTTGCCATACTGCGAATGCTCCGTACCATTACGGCCACAACAACGCATCAATCAGGAGAATAATCGCCATGCCGCCCCTCAGCCCCATCCCTGGAAGAAAAACAATGCGGTCGCACCGCGCCTTCGGGTTCTGGCGCATGGTTCGGGCGGCGGGGAAGGCGGCCGTGCTCTCGGCCGCCTGCCTAAGCATCGCACACGCCGCGGCGGGGCATCCGCCCGCCGTCCTCCGCGCCACACTGCACAATGGCCTGCGGGTCATCATCGTGCGCAATCGCCTCGCCCCCGTCGTCACGACCGAAGTCAATTATCTGGTCGGCTCCGACGAGGCGCTGGCCGGCTTCCCTGGCATGGCCCACGCCCAGGAACACATGATGTTCCGGGGCAGCCCCGGCCTGTCCGCGGGCCAACTCGCAGCGATCACCGCCGACATGGGGGGCGAGTTCGACGCCGACACCCAGCAGTCGGTGACGCAGTATTTTTTCACGGTGCCCGCGAAGGATCTGGATGTCGCGCTGCGCATCGAATCGATCCGCATGCACGGCGTCCTGGACAGCCAAGCCTTGTGGAGCAAGGAACGGGGCGCCATCGAGCAGGAAGTGGCACGAGACCTTTCCAGCCCCACCTACGTGTTCTATAAGCGCCTGCTGAGCACCATGTTCGCGGGGACACCCTACGCCCACGACGCGCTCGGCACCAAGGCGTCATTCGACAAGACCACAGGGGCCATGCTCCAGCGCTTCCATCAGACCTGGTATGCGCCCAACAACGCCATCCTGGTCGTGGTGGGGGATGTCGATCCGGACCGGACCCTCAAGAAGATCAAGGCGCTCTTCGGCGATCTTCCGGCCAAACGGCTGCCCGCGCGCCCGCGCATCTCGCTGCGGCCGGTCGCACCCCAGACGCTGCATCTGAAGACGGATCAGCCGTATGGCATGGCGATCGTTTCCTTCCGCATGCCGGGCTATGCAAGCCCCGATTACCCCGCGGCTGAGGTGCTCGCGGACGTTCTGGCCAGCCAGCGCGGAAATCTCTATGCCCTGGTCCCAGCGGGCAAGGCGCTGTTCACCGACTTCTCCCTGGATCCTCTGAAAGAGGCGGGTCTGGGCTTCGGCATCGCCGGATTTCCCAAGGGGGCGGATCCCAATGCCCTGGTCGCGGAGCTTCGCCGCGTGCTCGCGGATTACCGGGACCATGGCGTGCCGGCGGATCTGGTCGCGGCGGCCAAGCGCCACGAGGTCGCCCAAGCGGAATTCGAGAAGAATTCCATCCCGGGCCTTGCCGATGCCTGGTCGCAAGCCGTCGCCGTCGAAAACCAGCATTCGCCCGAGGCGGCCGTGCGCGCGATCTCCGCGGTCACCGTGGCCGATGTCGACCGCGTCGCGCGCCGCTATCTCGACCTCGACCATGCCGTCACCGCCGTGCTGACGCCGCAGGCCTCCGGCAAGCCGATCGCATCCAGCGGTTTCGGCGGGAAGGAATCCTTCGCCCCGAAGGAAGTGAAGCGCGTGGCGCTGCCGTCCTGGGCCAAGCAGGACCTCTCGCGCCTGAGCATCCCCGCATCGACCCTGCACCCGGTCGTCACCATCCTGCCCAATGGGCTGAAGCTCATCGTGCAACCGGAATCCATCAGCAAAACGGTCAGCGTCATCGGCCACATCAGGAACAACGCCGACCTGGAGGCGCCGGCCGGGCAAGAAGGCGTCTCCGACGTGCTGGGACAGCTGTTTTCGTACGGCACCACGCACCTCGGTCGCCTTGCCTTCCAGAAGGCCCTGGACGACATCGGCGCCGTCGAAAGCGCGGGAACGAGCTTCAGCCTGCAGGTCCTCAACTCCCACGTCGATCGCGGCATCGCCCTGCTGGCCGCCAACGAGCTCCATCCGGCGCTGCCACAGGCGGCCTTTGCCGTGGTGCGCCAACAGGTCGCCGCGACGGCCGCAGGCCAGCTTGAAAGCCCCGACTATCTGGCTGGACGCGCCCTGAAGAAATCGCTTTTCCCGAAACAGGATCCCACGCTGCGGCAGGTCACGCCGAGCAGCGTTTCCCATCTGACGCTGCAGGACGTTCAGCGCTATTACCGGCACGTCTTCCGGCCCGATCTCACCACCATCGTCGTCATCGGGGACATCACGCCGCAAGAGGCCCGTCGCGAGGTCGAGAAATACTTCGGCGGCTGGAAGGCAGCCGGCCCGAAACCAGAAACCGACCTGGCCGCGGTGCCGCTCAACAAGGCCTCCGTCATCCACGTCCCGGATGCCAGCCGCATTCAGGACAAGGTGGTGCTCGCCGAGACGATCGGCATCAACCGCTTCAGCCCCGACTACTATGCGCTGGAACTTGGCAATCACGTCCTGGGCGGTGCCTTCTACGCAACGCGCTTGTACCGTGACCTGAGGGAAAACACCGGACTCGTTTACTACGTGACGTCCGACTTCGATGTGGGCAAGGCGCGAGGCATCTATATGGTCAATTACGGCTGCGACCCCGGGAACGTCCTCAAGGCCCGCGCAATCGTGGATCACAACCTCGAACAGATGCGGGACACCCCGGTGTCGGCCGGCGAGCTCACCCGGGCCAAGGCTCTCCTTCTGCGGGAGATTCCCTTGTCCGAGTCAAGCGTCGACCGCATTGCCGGGGGTTATCTCTCGCGCAGCGATCTAGGCCTGCCGCTCGACGAACCCGTGCGCGCGGCGCGCAAGTATGTGGCCCTGAACGCCCGCCAAGTGCAGCAAGCCTATGCCAAATGGATCAACCCGAAACGGCTTGTGCTGTTGACGCAAGGGCCTCAGCCTCACTGACGGCAAGCGTCCGCCGCCTGCGCCCCTCGCTCGAGCGGGTGCAGGCGCAAGGGTGCCGCGCCGCGAGCGCCACCCATGGCGCGAAACCCGAAAATCCCGTAACATAGGCTTGTAGCCTTCAAGTTGACTCGGCCGGCAAAGAGTGTTGCCGCCGTTACGCCTTCGGCAGACCGCTCCGGCGTGCAGCTGTGAGGACAGTCAGGTAATCCGCGCATGCTCGGTTCACGCACTTCGCGACGACACACCGTCTCCGGGCATCGCATTGGGAGAAAGCGAGCCGTCACGCCTGTGGTCGCGAGGCCTTGTGGCATGCTGCCCTTCGTGCACGGCTTTCCGCAGATGATCATGAAATTGTCACGTCGATTTGTCGCCGCAACCCGCGGGTTGGGGCTCGCCGCCGCGCTCTCGCTCGTCGCCTTGAAACCCGCCGCCGCCGACACCTTTGTCTTGCCGACGAATGGCAGCAATGTGGTCGGGAAAGTCCAGGTGGTCATCGCAACCTACAAGGACACGCTTCCCGACATCGCGCGCCGCTACGACCTGGGCTATCGGGAAATCACTCAGGCCAACCCGCACGTGGATCCTTGGCTGCCGGGCCAAGGCACGCGCGTCGTGTTGCCCACCCGATTCATACTCCCCAACGTCCCCTATAAAGGCATCGTCGTCGACATTGGGGAAATGCGCCTCTTCTATTTCCCCAAGCCCAAGCCAGGACAGCCCGCGGTGGTCATCACCCATCCCATCGGAATCGGGCGCATGAATTGGGAAACGCCCATCGGCACCACGCTAGTGATCCGGAAGATCCCCAATCCCGTCTGGCACGTCCCCCCGTCAATCCAAGCGGAACACGCGAAGGAGGGCTTCCCTCTGCCGGACATCGTTCCCGCCGGACCCAACAACCCGCTCGGGCAGTTCGCATTGCAGCTCGGCATCCCCGGCTACCTGATTCATGGGACCAACAAGCCCTATGGTGTCGGCATGCGCGTGAGCCACGGCTGCATGCATCTGTATCCCGAAGACATTGCCGCCCTGTTCAAGGAAGTGCCGGTCGGCACGCCGGTGCGCCTCATCAATGCGCCCTATCTCGCCGGTTGGTCCGATGGCAAAATCTATTTGGCCGCTCATCTGCCGCTGGAAGAGCAAAGAAAAGCCTGGGCGGGCGATATGACGCCCATGGTCGAGGCCGTGATGGAGGCCCCCCACACTGCCGGGACGCCGATCGACTGGAACAAGGCCATCCGGGTGACCAAGGCCGCCCTAGGCATCCCCATTCCCATTTCGCCGAACACCCCCGACACCTCGGCCATTATTGCAGCCGCACCGGTCATTGGGGCCGGGCCGTCCGGAAAGCCGGCATCCGAGGCCCAAAAGACGCCCGGGCCCTATCTGGCAAAGAACTCAGGCCACTGAGCACCCTGATCGAGCAAAGACGCTAAAAGCAAAGGGCCCCGCATTCGACGGGGCCCTTTGCCGTTGCGGAAAGCCGTGATTACTTTTCCATGGCCTTCTTGAACATGCGGCTCGCTTTTTCGTTCGCTTCATTCGCGGCCGTTTTCGCTTGATCCGCTGCAGTCATCGCCGCATCCGCCTTGTTCATGGCATCATTGGCTTTGCTCAGCGCATCGTTGGCCGTCGATTGGGCGGCATTGGCCTTGCTCAGCGCGTCGTCGGCGGTCGTTTGCGCCTTGTCCGCCTTGGCGGAAACAGCGCTCAGATCGCCCGTGCTAGCGCATGCGCTCAGGGCCAGGGGCAACGCAATCGCGGCCATCTTCAAGAGACTGGTCAATTTTTGATTCACGGTATTTCTCCTTTTCTTCTTTTGTCACACGGAGCGAAACAACATTAGCAGGATAGTCGAAGTGTCACGACATTTCCAGGGGACAGCGACGCACACCGGCTTTCCGCCTAGCATTCGCGCTGGTTATCGTATCACGACTTTCGTCCCTATCCCAACCCATTTCGACAAAGACGCGATCTGACCGTTCGTCAACGCCACACACCCTTCGGTCCAATTGTACGCCTGGTGGATGAGCAGGCTTCCCGCTCCCAGGCCATGAATCCCGATTTGCCCGCCCAAAGGCGTATCCTGGGGGGGGATACGGTGCGCGGCCAGGCTGGCGATGATTTCGTCATAGACCTTCCGGTCGATCAGATGCTTGCCATAGGCCCGATCGGCTTCCGCCATGTTGGGGAAGTCCAGTCCATAGAAGATCCGGAAACGGCTGTCGCGGTCGATCCATGCGATATGGAATGTGCCCAACGGGGTCTTGCCGTCCCCTCGCAGGTGCGTTTTTCCGACTCCGCCGCGCCCAAGGGAGACATCGTCATACTGCGCCAGCACATGATGATCTTGCGCCGGCCCCTCCATGACATAAACGGTCTCCGTTCGCGTGTCGACGAGGACCCAAGGAACGCCGCCCCGCGCCATCGCGGGCACCGCCGAGAGCAGCGACAACCCCAAAGTCCCTAGCAGGCCCAACGCAGCGCCCAAACGACGCCTCCGGGTCCGCCTCTCGCGAGAGCACGTGAAGACCCGCGCCGCGCCATGCAGCAGCCCGGTTGCCCGTGCCGACCCGTGAGCCGGCTGCCGAACGGCGCCCACCACCCCACGACCAAACATTTCCGAGAGCCCTCCCCGATGACGTATGCTTGGAGGCCGTATCTCCCCATGAGGGAAAATCCTCCAAGCGAAAAGACCGGACTCCGCGTGTCAGAGTCCATACCTTGATCAGCCCCCACAATCGTACCATATCCGCGCTTATGCCCTACAAGGACACCGGCGGTGCAGAAAACAAACAATCCGTCCGCACGAGGAGTATAGAGAACAAGTTATCTGTCCGGGTCTGATGGTATGGACCCGCCCCCCTACTGCACAGCCACCACCGGCCGCGAAAGTGGCTGTGCAGGCAAGTGGATACCGGGGCGCGTCCTGGCGGCTTTACATGGCGGCGGCCAAGGGGCACCGTCTTTGGTCATCACGTTGGCGATCTCGAGTCGCGGCACCGCTTCCGCGAAGGGTGTCGGGTACGATACGTTACGGAATTACCGCCAAATGCAGTATCGAACACACACGTCCGGCGGTTGCCCGAAGGGTGCGAGCTACGACGAGGATCAACGGCGATTGAAAAAGCTGTCTGGGAGTGAGCCCTGATTGGGTTCCGGCGAATCCTGACACCATCGCCCATCGGGTTCGTCGGTGAGCGCGGGTGACGGACGAGTGATGTGCCCGCTGATGGCTTGCCCGCGGCTTATTTCGAAGGCCGTGGCCAAGACCTGCAAATTTGCAGCACAAGGCGAGCGACGGGGAGGATAGGGACGAGCGGGACAACCTGACAGATCGGGAGGCTTTGTGGTGGGCCGTGAGTGACTCGAACACTCGACCAATGGATTAAGAGTCCACTGCTCTACCAACTGAGCTAACGGCCCACATCGGAGTCGCCCCGATGGTCGCCCAAGTCGACCCCCGGAGTGGCTGCAATTATACAGCGAGAATTTCTTTTAGTCTAAACTCACTCGCACTCGCTCCGGATCCGGCAGCCCCGCACGCACGGCCTGGGGCTCGCCCTCTACGCGCGGCCGAATGCGCTAAGCTGAAAGAAGTTGGGATGCGTGACAGCACTGCCCGCCGTTTTCCCTCCGATGCGAGCCCCGCCATGACGGAATTTTTTTCGGATCCCGGTCTCGATGCGCAATACCTTCGGATCGTCTCCAAAGCCAGTTGCGGCGCCTCGGACATTGGCGAATGCCTCGCGGCGCGACACCGGATGACGGAGGCGAATATCGCCGGTTGGCAGCGCCAATGGAACACGACCGCACGGGAAGTGGAACGGATTGCCCAGGCGGCCCATGCGCGCGGACATGCATTGAGCGCCTCTGAGGCCTATCTGCGCGCATCGGAATACTATCGGGCCGCGTTCTACTTTTGCCGCGGCGACCCATCCTCCGCCTGCCTCATAGAAAACTGGCTGGCCCACCGCGACTGCTTCCGGAAGGCCATGGCCCTCGGCCCCTGGCACTGCGAATTTGTCGAGATCCCCTACGGGGAGACCTCGCTGGACGGCTATTTTTTCTCGCCGCCCCAGGATGGGGGAAGCAGCGCCACCCTCATTGGCTTGACCGGCATCGACGCGACGGCGGAAGAGGCGTTTTGCCTGATTGCCCAGCCCGCCGTGCGTCGCGGCTTCCATGCACTGGTGTTCGACGGACCCGGTCAAGGCAGCAGCCTGTTCCAGAAAGGGCTTTTCCTGCGTCCCGATTACGAAGCCGCCCTGGAAGGCGCCGTTGCGTGGCTCAGGGTCCGCACCGACGTCGATCCTTCACGCATCGTGCTGGTGGGACGCGGGGAAGGCGGCTATTTGGCCCTGCGCGCGGCGGCCATGGGAACCCAGGTGGCCGCCCTGGTCGCCGACCCCGGCCAGCTCGCGCTGGATGCCGACATCTGCGCCGTGCTCCCCGAGAGCGTCTTGGATCTGGCCGCCCGGGGAGACCCGGAGGCGAACGATGTGCTCGAGCCCATGCTCGAACAGGCGCCCGCACTCGCCTCCCGCATCCAGTCGGCAACGATCGCCCACGGCGCCCAGCGTGCTGCCGAGTACCTGCACGGACTGGCACGCTACCGCCTTGCCGAGGCCATCGGGCAGATTCAATGTCCCACGTTGATCGTGGCGGCCGACAACGATCCGCTATCCGCGCAGTCGCTCGAGGTGTTCGAAGCTCTTCGCTGCGAGAAGTCATTCCTCCGGTTCACTGCAGCCGAAGGGGCCGATGGGCGGTGCGAAGGCGCGGGACAGGCCCGCTTTCATCAGCGCGTCCACGACTGGATCGACGAAACCTTGCTGCCTCTGCACCATTGATCCGGTCGCCCTCATCATGGGCGAAGCCAAACCGAGAACTTCGCCCGCACGGTGGACACCTTCGGCCCGACCACCCATTGACAATACCGCTGGTCGGGATTCTTTCGGAAATAGTCCTGATGGTAGTCTTCTGCCGGATAGAAGGCGCTCGCGGGCGACAGCTCGGTCACCGGCGGCGCCGCCCAGGCGCCGGCCGCCGCCATCTCGTCCATCACGCGGCGCGCCGTGTCGTGCTGGGCTGGCGAGTGGTAGAAAATGACGGAGCGGTACTGGGTACCGACATCATGGCCCTGGCGATTGAGCGTCGTCGGATCGTGCAGGGCGAAGAAGACCTCCAGGAGCTGCGCATAGCCGATCGTGCGCGGGTCGAACGTCACCTGGACGACTTCCGCATGGCCGCTCCGCCCCGTGCACACCTGCTCGTAGGTCGGATTCGCCACGGACCCGCCGGCATAGCCCGAAACGACCCGGATGACCCCTCGCAGTTCGCGAAATGCGGCCTCCAGGCACCAGAAGCATCCTCCCCCGAGAGTGGCGGTCTCCTCCCCGGCACTCCCGCCTTGCCGATCGCCGTCTGGCTCAACCACGAGTCATCCTCCAAACAAAAGCCGCGCCCTTCCTTGGACCGCCGGTCTCGGCGCGGCCGTCAAACTGGAATACAATAGGCATCCTTGCGCAACCGGAGCATCGCCACGAAGCGGCTTGGCACCTCGCGTTGCCCCACCTGACAACCGATTTGGACGGAGCACGGCGGTGAAACTCAGCATTAAGGATTTTATAGCATGGGACAACAAGTGCATCACCCTGCTGGGAATGTCCGGCGTGGGCAAGACGCGCCTGGCCCATATGCTGCGCCGAGGCAACTGGTTCCATTACTCGGGCGACTATCGCATCGGCACGCGCTACCTCGACGAGCCTATCCTCGACAACATCAAGCTCCAGGCCATGCAGATTCCCTTTCTGCGCGACCTCCTGCGCACGGATTCGATCTATATCAGCAACAACATCACGGTCGACAATCTGAAGCCCGTGTCCAGCTTTCTGGGCAAGCTCGGCGACCCGGCGCAGGGGGGCCTCGGACTGCATGAATTCAAGCGGCGCCAGGAACTGCACCGGCAGGGCGAGATCGCGGCCATGCGCGATGTGCCCGAATTCATCCGCAAGTCGCGCGCGATCTACGGCTATCAGCACTTCGTCAACGATGCGGGCGGCAGCGTGTGCGAGTTGGACGACCCCGAGGTGCTGGAGGTCCTGAGCGCGCACACGCTGATCCTCTACATCAAGGCAACAGAGCAGGATGAGCATGCGCTCATCCGCCGCGCCGAAGCGGACCCGAAGCCCCTCTATTACCGGGAAGCTTTTCTGGAAGAGCAACTCGAGCGCTACATGCGGGAACGAAGCATTCCCTACGTCGCCTTGATCGACCCGGATGCCTTCGTCCGCTGGATCTTCCGGCCGCTGTTCTATTCGCGGATCCCCCGCTACGAGGCGATCGCGGCAGAACATGGCTATATCGTAACGACAAGCGATCTGTCGGCCGTTCAGTCCGAAGGGGACTTCCTGCGCCTGCTGGAACGGGTCGTCGAGTCACAGGCCTAGCGGGACGGCTTTTCCTTCACCCACGGATCCCCCTCTGACGAGAGTTCATCATGCCTCTGGTTGCCAATTCCGATCTCCCCGCCTTCGAGCGCCTAAGGCAGGAAGGCGAGACCGTCGTACCGCGCGACGCCGCCTTGCGCCAAGACATCCGCGAGCTCCACATCGGTTTGCTCAACATGATGCCCGATGCGGCCCTGGCGGCCACGGAGCGCCAATTCTTCCGCCTCGTGGGCGAAAGCAACCAGATCGCCCAGTTCTACATGCACCCGTTCACGCTCGATGCGCTCTCCCGCGGCCCCGAGGGCGCTGCCCATGTCGCCCGCTATTACGAGACCTTCGAAGAAATCAAGGCGCAAGGACTCGACGGACTCATCATCACCGGCGCCAACGTCAGTCAACCCGATCTGTCTTTGGAGCCCTTTTGGGAACCGCTCAGCGAGGTGGTCGACTGGGCCTATCGCAACGTGACCTCGACGCTCTGCTCATGCCTGACCACGCATGCGGTCATGCAGTTTCGCTACGGCCAGAAACGGCGATCCCTCGGAGCCAAGCGATGGGGGGTGTTCCCGCATCGCGTCGTCGACCACCACCATCCTCTCGTCACCGGCGTGAATACGCGCTTCGACGTCCCGCACTCGCGCTTCAACGACATCAGCCGGCAACAGTTCGAGGCGGCGGGCGTGCGGATCCTGGTGGAGAGCCCGCAAGCCGGCGTTCACTTGGCGGTCAGCGAGGACCTGTTCCGACTGGTGCTCTTTCAAGGCCATCCCGAATACGACACCATCAGCCTGCTGAAGGAATACAAACGCGAGGTGCTGCGCTTCACGCACGGCATGAGACGCGACTACCCTCCCTTCCCAGAGAACTACTTCGACATGACGATCGAGGCCGTGCTTGAGGAATACAGGGATCAGCTGCTCGCCGCCGCGGCCGCCGGACGTCCTCTGCCGGAGATGCCCGAGGCGATCATCTCGGAGCGCCTGGACAACACGTGGCACGATACGGCCGAGGCCGTGCTCAGCAATTGGGTCGGCAAAATTTACCAGATCACCCACCACGAGCGGTCCATCCCCTTCATGGCGGGCATCGATCCGGACGATCCGCTCGGGCTGCGGCACCCTCCCGGCTAGGCCGCGGGCGCGGTTTTTCTCGCCCCCCCCCCCTCGCAAAATGGTGTCTGGGCGGGCCCGCTCATGCTATATACAAAGCAGACGGTCCAGGCAGCAGGGCGCGCAGCCTCGTCCGGGGCACTGCGCTACCGGTTGGGCCCTGCACTCGCCTCTCGTCTTCTTGATCGCACGCGGCTCCAGCGCCGACCTTCGCCGAGGGTGGGACGCCCGGTTCCCGCAGGAATCGGCTATCTCCCGCCTTGATCGAACGGCTTCAGCCAGGACGCCGTCCGCCGTTTCGGCACGGTGGCGGCACAAGGGCAACGGTGCCGGCCACGCCGTTCGAACACACCAGCGCCATCATCAAGAGATTCGCTTTCCCGTCAATGGACGGGCCTGTGGCGCATCCAACAGATTGGAAGACCGTCAAAAAGGGGAAGCCAAAAGAAGGAGATCGTCGTGAGAATCGCCCAGATCGCCCCTCTTTACGAAAGCATCCCGCCCAAGCTGTACGGAGGCACGGAACGCGTCGTCTCCTATCTGACGGAAGCCCTGGTGAAGCTTGGGCATGAGGTAACATTATTCGCAAGCGGCGATTCCCAAACGCGCGCGCGCCTGCGCCCTGGCACCCCGCGCGCCATCCGCCTCGATCCGCAGGCGTGGGATCCCTTCGCGCCCCATGTCCTCATGCTCCAGCAGGTCTGCAACGAGCGCGACAATTTCGACGTCCTCCATTTTCACATCGATTATCTGCACTTTCCATTAAGCCGCGCGATGGGCTGGCCCGGCCTGACCACCTTGCACGGGCGCCTCGACCTGCCGGAACTGGTTCCCCTCTACCGCGAGTTCACCGACATGCCCTTGGTGTCCATCTCCAACGCGCAGCGGACCCCCTTGAGTTGGGCGAACTGGCAGGCCACCATCTATCACGGCCTGCCCCTGGACCTGTACACGCCGCAGGCCGAGCGCGGGCACTACCTGGCCTTCCTGGGCAGGATATCGCCCGAGAAGGGCATCGACCGCGCCATCGAGATCGCGCAGCGCGCAGGGGTTCCACTCAAGATCGCCGCGAAGGTCGACCGCGTGGACAGGGATTACTTCGAGGAGAAAATCAAACCGCTCCTCGCGCAGCCGGGCATCGAGTACATCGGCGAGCTCGGCGAGCGCGACAAGGATAGGTTCCTTGGCCAGGCGCTCGCCTTGCTTTTCCCGATCGATTGGCCCGAACCCTTCGGATTGGCGGTCATCGAGGCCAACGCGTGCGGCACGCCGGTCGTCGCCTTCCGGCGGGGATCGATCCCGGAAATCATCGAAAATGGCGTATCCGGCTTTGTCGTCGACAACGCGGAAGAAGCAGTGGTGGCGGTCGAACAGGCGAGCAGCCTTGATCGGCGCGCGTGCCGGACCGTCTTCGAACAGCGCTTCGCCGTTGAACGCATGGCGCGGGAGTATGTGGCGGTCTACGAGCGCCTGCTCACGCCCGAAACGCAATCGAAACTGGCGCCCGTCCCATGGCGAACGACGAATCCGCAGCAGCCCATGGCATAGGGACCATGGCATCGTCCATCGATGATCGCAACCGCATCATCAAGCAAGGCGAGTGTTTTGCCGTCTTCGACCGGCATGCGGACATCCGCGGCGATGAAACGAATTGCGAGCAGGGGCTATTCCATCAGGGAACGCGCCACCTCTCGCGCCTGGCCCTGCGGCTCAATGGCGTGCGGCCTTTGCTCCTCAACTCGTCGGTGACCCCACAGAACACGCTGCTCGTCGTCGACATGACAAACCCGGACAGCCGCTCCGAGGGCCGCATCCTTCTGCGAAACGGAAGCATTCACCTGTTTCGCGCGAAGCTGCTGTGGGATGCGACTTGCTACGAATATGTTCGGATGACCAACCATGCCCGCAGCGCGATCGACCTGACGCTGACGGTCGAATTGGGGGCCGACTATGCCGACGTCTTCGAGGTGCGCGGCTTGAAACGGCATCGCCGCGGAGAAGACCTCGAGCCATTGGTCGAGACGGACAGGGTAGTCTACGGCTATCGGGGGCTGGATGGCGTTGCGCGGCACACGGCTGTCGCCTTCGTGCCCTCCCCCTCGTCGCTCTCCCGCGAGGAGGCCTCGTTTTCCCTTCGCCTGGAACCCCAAGCGGAGTGGACGCTGTCCATCTCGATGCGCTGCTACAAAGACGAGACCCCGCCGCAACTCGTGACGTTCGAGGCCGCCATGGCAGCCAACTCGGGCGCGCTTGCCCAGGCCTACCGGAGAGATTGCGGCATCGAGAGTTCCAACGGACAGTTCAACGAGTGGCTCAACCGTTCGCAGGCCGATCTGCACATGCTGGTCACCGAGACGCGCCACGGCCCGTATCCTTTCGCGGGCATTCCCTGGTTCTGCACGCCGTTCGGCCGCGACGGCATCATCACCGCGATGGAGTACCTCTGGGTGAATCCGGACATCGCCAAGGGCGTGCTGAGCTTCGTCTCGGCCACCCAGGCCCAAGCGCTCGACACGCGCCACGAAGCCGAGCCGGGCAAAATCCTCCACGAGTCGCGCGACGGAGAAATGGCCGCGCTGGGGGAGATTCCCTTCGATCAATACTACGGCACGGTCGACGCGACCCCGCTGTTCGTGATGCTGGCCGGCGATTATTTCCGCCGCACCGGCGACCGAGCGTTCATTTCCTCCATCTGGCGCAACGTGGTTGCCGCCATCCAGTGGATCGACCAGTATGGCGACGTGGATCGGGATGGCTTCGTGGAATATGAGCGCCACAACCCGCGGGGTCTCGTCAACCAGGGCTGGAAGGACTCCGACGATGCCGTCTTCCACGCCGATGGCGCCTTGGCCGGCGGCCACATTGCACTGTGCGAGGTGCAAGGCTACGTGTATGCCGCCAAACTTGCCGCCGCCGAACTGGCTGAGGAACTCGGCGAATCCGTGCTCGCGCAAGCCCTCGCACGGGAAGCGGACGAGCTCAAGACGCGGTTCAATCGGGCGTTCTGGTGCGACGACCTGTCCACGTTCGCGCTCGCCCTGGACGGCGACAAGCGCCCTTGCCGCGTACGCACCTCCAATGCCGGGCATTGCCTGTTCAGCGGAATTGCCCGGGAGGACTATGGGCGGCGCACGGCAGACACCCTGCTCGACCCTGAAACCTCCTTCTCCGGTTGGGGAATCCGTACCGTGGCGGCCTCCGAGCCCCGCTACAACCCCATGTCCTATCATAACGGCTCGGTGTGGCCTCACGACAATGCGATGATCGCCATGGGGTTCGCGCGCTATGGACTCAAGGCGCATGTCCTGCGCCTGTTGACCGCCATGTTCGAATCAAGCCTGCAGGTGGACTTGCGCCGCCTCCCTGAACTGTTCTGCGGATTCCGTCGGCGACCCGACGAATCGCCGACCATCTATCCGACGGCCTGCAGCCCGCAAGCCTGGGTGGCCGGCGCGCCCTTCTGGCTGCTGCAAGCCTGCCTCGGCCTCACGTTCCGCAACAGCGCGCCGCAGTTGACCTTTGTCCATCCCGTGTTGCCCGACTTCCTCGATCGCGTCGCCATCACCGGGTTACGGGTCGGAAGCGGCACCGCCGACATCGTGCTCGAGCGCCACGCACAGCATGTCGGCATCCATGTCAGATC
>JAKAFK010000112.1 GCA_021817985.1 Pseudomonadota bacterium
CCACGCGGCGCTTAAGAAGATCCGTGCTGATATTCTTGTCACCCACGAGGCCCCGACAGCCTACGGGGTTGAGATTGGTTCAGATCAGCACGGCTTCGCCGGAATTGATGAGCTTGCTCGTGATATGGGGGTGAAGCTTATTGTGCATGGTCATCATCACCGCAGTTACGAAGGCCAGACCGACGATGGGATTTTGGTTCGCGGGCTTGCAATAGCTGAACCATGGATTTGGAACGGGTTTGGAAGTGGCGGCTGAAGGTGCAATTCAGCCGCCGATAACTTCCACAATCGGGGGTGTCAGGGCCTAAAAACCCCGGCACTCCTGAGAATAATGCGCCGCGAATGTGTTTTTCAAGAGGCGTATGAAGCGCCATGCGACTTGACGACCCACCCCGTGTTTAAGGGAGCTTCATGGAATTTCCCTTTTAGGGAAAGGCTTTGGTGGTAATCCGTAGTGGAGCCGCCAGTAATTCCAAGAATTTTCGTCAACATCCCCAGGGTTCATGGTTTCCAATGCCGCGACAAACGCCTCCCGCCCCCAGATTTCCAAACCCGTGCGATAGTCCTCAAGCGTGCCCATCTTTAAAAGCTGCAAGATGATTTTCTTAGGCTTCTCGGCCGCTTCGTCCGGCAGCATCCACCAGACATATTGCTTCGCCAGGCGTAATCCCTGGTCGGAGTGGTCTGGAAGGAAGATGAATGCGTCGGGCATGAGATTCCGGGGTTAGATTTACGACAAGCGCCACTCGCCATGAGCGCAGATTTCGGCGTGCATCGCATCTGGGGCGAGGTCGAGTTCACCGGGCCACGTCACCACGCCGAGTTCGACAAACACCTCAGCGAAGCGCAACGGGTCGGCCAAGACTGCAAACACACCAGCGTCAGCCGACCGCACCAACGCGCTCATGTCCACGGTCCCCTCCATGCCATCCAAAAAACGCACGTTCAGCCGGTAATCCGGCAGAGCCTCGACCGACGCCACCCGCCAGGGGGAGCGGGGGACAATTACGGCAGGGGGGCAATTTTCTTCGGAGATTGCTTGCGCGCACATAGTTCCCAATCCTCCAACAGTTCGGCGCGATGCTCCTGCGCCCATTCCAGTACCAGAGACAACGCTCGGCGAGGCAACCGGCCTTCAATCACATCCAGCGTCCGAATGTCGATCAGCACCTCTTCGCCAGAGTAAACCGCGTGAAAATAAGGTGAATGCGTCGGGCATTGAGATTCCGGGGGGGGTAGAGTATAGTCCCAGTCCTATTTTAATTCGCCCTGGTGACCTTGGGGCGCCAGTAAAGTCCCTTTTAGCGCCAGTAAAGTCCCGATTTCTAGCTTAAATTAGCCGAGTTCACGCACTTGTTTTTTTAAAAAGCTATGAATAACAATGGGTTGATTTTGGCACCACTGATGCGACGGGGGACTTTACTGGCGCCAATGCTCTTTGATCAGCTGACCGAAGTCATCAACAGGGCCGCAGCTTCCGGTTTCAGGTTCCATGTGTTTCGACATTGCATTCGCGAAGTCGCGGGCGGCCCCAATGGCTTTAAATAAATAAGAGGTCACTTCCGTTTTGATGTCGTGGTCCCTTCTTCCTTCGATTTCGAACATTCTCTCTATAGATTGAGGCTCGGCGATAAGCGCCTCGGCGACGTAATGCTCGGCAGACGCCTTATTCACTTCAATGCGCAGCTCATCCACCTGGTCCCAGGCGACCTGGTCAATGCTAACCCGACACTGAAGCTGCCGAACGTGTAGTGGATTGGAAATACGTCTAACCACAACATCGATTAGGTCGAAAAAGCGCGGCGGAAAACTCATTTGCCTAGCGCTGTCAAAGACACGCGGGTGATGCTCCATAAGGGTAGCGATGGCCTTCGGCGTCGTCAGCGTCAGCCGTTCCTCAAGAGTCAGGTAAGGCAGCGGGTCGCCTGGCTTTGGGTTTTCCGGGCTGGGGTCTTCAAGCTCAGCGATTTTTTCGAGTGAACGGCACGAGATATAATGGTTACTTGTGACAAGGCGTCCCAGCGCGCCGGTTTCCTCGCAGACCCGACCGGAAAGGGTCATGGCGACAGCGAGGATGGCCCACTCAAGGTCTGAGGGTTTCCCCAAATAAAAAGGGGTATCCGGATTAGGCTGTGTTTGAAGGCTCACAGCCGCCCGGATTCCAGTAACTCGATCAGTGTGTTTATGTCGGCCCCGTAGTTCTTCGGTGGGCCTGGCGGTTCGTGTGGGTGCTCGGCCTTTGACGCGCCCTTCCTTGGCGTCAGAACCGCCTTTCCGAAGTGCCCCGGCGGCAGGCTGTAGCCCATCGCGTCGTCGGGGATGCCGTAACCCGCCACCTCTTCCGCCAGCGCTAAGTCCGGCTCACGCCTGCGCTCGAACTTCGGGCGACTGAGCTTGTGATTGTGTGCGCCATCGGTGAACAGAATCTTGGCCCGCAACGCCTCGAACGAGTAGCCGCGCCCCAGCCGGTTCATCACCCGAATCAGGCTGTTCAGACTCTCGGTGTAGGCGTTCGTCACCGGATGCTCGAAGTAGTTGAGGATGAAGGGTTGCCAGTTGGTGAATGCCCGGATCAGGTCGTTGAAGGCGTTCCGCACCTCGGGCACCACGGCTTTGTTCCAAGCCTCGTAGGCCGCAACGGCGGCCTCGGGGCTACCTGACCCCTCATAGATGCCGTAGAAGCTCTCCTTGAGCCTGTACGCGGCTCCCAGTTCGGGATAGTTCTTCATCCAGCCATCGAGCAGGAGCGCTTCCTTGTCGTTCAGGTCGCGCTCGCGCTTGATCAGCACGAACCTGTCGTGCATCAGGCCCCGGCGCTGCTTCGGCGTCAGTTGCTCGCGCAGGCTCTTCCTGATCTTCTCCACCGCGTCATTCGCCATGCGGACGACGTGGAACTTGTCGATGACGATCCGGGCGTCAGGCAAGACCGCCTGAACCGCATCGCGGTACGGCGTCCACATGTCCATCGCCACGTACTGCACCTCTGACTTGCCTTGCAGGTTGTAGAGGTAGTTCAGAACCGTCTTCTTGTCCCTGTTCGGGAGCATGTTGACGATGGTGTTGTTCCGGATGTTGCTGATGACGCAGCGGGGCCGGATCAGGTGAATCTCGTCAATGCCCATCCACTTCGGCGTCTCGAAGCGGAATTCGGCCTCCAGCTCATTGATGTAGTCGCGGAAGATGTTGCGGATGGTCTTCTCGTCCAGGCCGGTGTCGTCGGCGATGCTGGCGAAGGTGCGCTTCAAGCTCTGCTGGCCGATCCAGCGCACCAGCCGGTCGGTCATCTCACGCTTGGCGTTGACGGCGGGCAGCGCCTCCATGAAAGTCTTGCCGCAGAACTGGCACCGCCAGCGGCGGGTGTCCACGTAGATCGCAAGGCGCTTGCCATGGGTCGGCAGGTCGCGGATGACCTGCTCGTTGCGCCCGTGCCCGATCAAGCGCTCAGAGCCGCAGGACGTGCAGACGCTGGGCGGGTTCGAGACTTCGGCGTAGACGTGATAGTCATGGTCGGCTTCCTCGACCCGCTGCACTTTGAAGTCGGGGAGGTTCAGGATGTTGGCGGGCATTTCAGAACGCTCTACGCCAAGGGAGCAATGAAGTGGCCTTGCCACCACGAGCCGCTGTTCAGAAGTCCGACAGGAACCGAAGGAGTCTCGGGCGCGGTGTGTTCAGCCGCCTTGCGCCGCTGACTCGTTGCGTTGGCATTCTGGAGCAACGCGGTGCCCCGTGTCGTCAGTCTGAATTCGTCACGGTCGTTGCGGTGGCATGAAGTGCCAGGGCAGCAGCGCGTTGTCACTATCTCCACCAACCCACGCCCCTCCAACTCCAAGGCCGCATCCCAAGCCCGGTCGTAGAGGCAGCGATCAAGATGCCGGCGCAGCACAGACCACTTCCCGTTGAAGCGCCACTCGAACGTCCCAAGGCGGAAGTCCCAATTGCCCCTTGCGATAGAGCGCAAGGCCAGGAACTGGATGGTGTTCAGCCGTGTCTCCATGCTCACCACCTGTTCATTCCGTGATTGGTCGCCTTGCGGATCGCCTCGCGGGCCTCGGGCGGCACGGGCGCATTGTCGAGCGCGAACAAACTGGTCGATACCGTTCGCGCAACTTCGTCGCCGAAATTCTCGGCGATCTGCTGCGCGAAGTTGTCAACGTCCTGCCCGACGTACACAAGCACAGCTTCGCGCAAGCGAAGCTGCCCGACCGGCTGGTGCGATTGGTCATGGCGCCATCTCATTGTCGTTGTCGTCAGAGGCTTTCGGCATGAACTCGGCCCGCATGGCGGCGACGAAGGTTTCAGCTTGTTCCACCATCTCCTTCGCGTCAGCAGACTCGACGGAATCGCCGTTGTAGTCAGCCACCAGCCGGATTTCGTGCGCCCGGTTCAGGAGGCGTCCCACCTCTTTCGACACCGGGCCATTCTTGACGAGATAGTTGCCGAAGGCCCCGATAAGACCGCTATGGGTGCGGCCAATATCCGGCTCTACCGGCGCACCCGACGCCAGTAGCGCGGCGCGGGCGGCGTCGAACATGGCGTAGTAGGCACGGTTGGCTGCGCCATCCACGTCACCAAGATCGAGCAACGCTCGGGCAGACGAACAAGCCGTGTCAGCCTTCGCCATCAAGGCGTCCGGCGTCAATTGGCGATTGCTCACAGTCGAACTCCCTCCCGGTTGATGTTGCGTAGCAAGGCGGGGTTCGAGTAGTCCTCCGGGTGTTCCCACTCGTCAAGCCAGATAGGGAGCGGCGAGACCAGGATGCCGGTTTCGAGCAGCACATCGAAGGCGACATCGGCCATGCCCAACTTGGCGGTCAGGAAGCGTTGATGCTCGCCGCGCAAGAGCACAGCAACGTCCGCATCACTGTCTGGGCGATGCGTGCCACGCGCACGGCTGCCATAGACGATGGCTCCCGCCATGTCATAGCGACTGGCGATCAAGGTGAGAAAGCGGCGGACTGCTTCCTCAGTGCCATGGTCAATGCGATTCATGCGAACCCCACAATAAAATCCGGTTTCATAATAGTCTGACACCAAGGAAAAAGCAACGGTAGAATCCGGTTTTGCGATCGTCTGTCACTTGCTTGTCATTGGGCAGAAAACACACTCAAATCCGGAAACCCATAAAAAGAAAGCGTGCCAAATTTTTCCTTGGCCTGCACAACATAAGCCTGGGGATTTAGGGCAGTGATTGTTTCAGACAACGCATCGATGATAGCGAACCAACCATCTTTGTGTTCGAATCCCGGGTGTAGGCGGAAGAATGTTGGGTAACGGCAGCGCAAGAGATCACTGAGGGCAAGACGCATTCTGCAAGTTTAGGCGAAATTGAGGATCGGGCCAATCGGGACTTTATATGCCCGTTGGACCGGGACTTTATGTGCAACCGGGACTTTATATGCAGCCTTGTCACGCATAAGCCCTATGATGAAGATGGATGATGATGGATAGAGTCGAGACATTGCTGGTGAGGCTTTCTGGCGTGGAGGTTGGCACGCTTGTACTGCAGCGCGGTAGCTGCGCAATTTTCTCGTTCAATCAAGCATATGTAGACGCTCCGGCGAGACCGACCCTTAGCTTGTCATTTTTAGATCAATTCGGCGCGTTGATGACGGATGTCAGGCCAGCACGCGTTAAAGTTCCACAATTCTTTTCGAACTTATTGCCAGAAGGGGCTTTGCGTTCCTATCTGGCAGGATTGATAGGCGTAAAAGAGCAACGTGATTTTCCTTTGTTGCGGGCGCTGGGCGCTGACCTACCCGGAGCGTTGGAGATTGTTTCAACTGACGATCAAGACGGCGAAGCCGCAAGCGAAATGAGTGTGCCGTTTCGCTTTTCCCTAGCTGGCGTACAGATGAAGTTTTCGGCCCTCAAAGGCACTGGTGACCACGGCCTAATGGTGCCGGTTGGCGGGGTGGGCGGCGATTGGGTCTTGAAGCTTCCATCGCAAACTTATGCCGCAATGCCCGAGAATGAGTTCTCCATGATGAGCTTAGCCGCCCGCCTGGGGATGGACGTGCCGGAGGTGCAGCTGGTCGACCTGCAGAGTGTCGAGGGGCTGCCTGCCGATGTGGGCGGGCTCTCGGGCCAGGCCCTTGCCGTGAAGCGGTTTGACCGCGGGCCAGGCGGGCGGGTCCACATCGAGGACTTCGCCCAGGTGTTCGGCCAGTGGCCAGAGAATAAGTACGGCAAGGCGACGATGCGTAATATTGCGACTGTGATTGCCGCCAAGGCACCGCACGAGGCAGACGAGTTCATCCGCCGGCTCGTCTACAACACGCTGATCGGCAATGGCGACATGCACCTTAAGAACTGGTCGCTGATCTACCGGGATCAGATCAATCCATCATTGGCGCCGGCATACGATTTTCTTTCGACGATCCCCTACATTCCGAATGATGATTCGGCGCTGCGCTA
>JAKAFK010000113.1 GCA_021817985.1 Pseudomonadota bacterium
GATCATCAGTCAACAGGGCCTCCGTCATGTCGCTTTGTCGCCTGGGCGAGCGCCTACGATATCGACCAGTGCTTTGGTGGCGATGGCGAGCTTTGCCTGCGCATCCTCAAGATAGGTGCGCAGGAGATCGATCTCTTCCAGAGCCGCCCTCAGGTCGGCAACCTTGACCATGGCGGAGGCGCCTTCGTGGCCTTCCGCCCTGACGAGAGCTTCGCGGTATCGGTCTTCACCGGGAAACGACATCAGGCTCTCCCTTACTGCTTTGGCGAGGCGACGATGCCCCATCGGTCCCGAATATGAGGCTGTCTCTTGCGGCGTCATCCTCCCCGATTTTCATCGTAAATCTCGGGTTCCGACAAGTCGGGGAGGAAGCCCCCATATGTCGGGCCGGCCTCGCGCTCGTCGCGCTTCCCTTGCTCGTAGGCATCTCGGATGGCCTTGGCGAGTATATTGCATGCGTCACTGATCGGTACGACGCTCGCACAAATCTGTGGATAGAGTTCGTGGGCGAGTTCGTCGAAATCCATTATCTTCTCCATGGCCCGAAAGTCTCCCCGTGTGCGATTTCATGTTCCCCGGCATCGCAGGCGGTCGCCGCCTGGATGGCATCCACCATCTGGGCGTATATGTCCTGGCTTTCCTCGCTGTCGGCAGGCATCCCGGTTTCGCGCCACCTGTCAACATTAGCGACCATCCGCCGCAGGGCCGCCAGCATCGCCGGAGCGGCATGATAGATCGCGGCCTGGGGCTCCTGGGGACGAAGGGGGAGGCCATCCGCGGACACTTCGTAAGGGGTCCGGAAGACCGTGACAGTTTCAAGGCAATCGAAGAAAACGGTGGTCCACCCGTCACGGCCGTTCCCATCCTCGTTCAGTTCATTTCGCAGGAAACGAGTGAACTCTTGACACAGGGAATCGTCGGACATTTTAGAGAATTTATTCTCACACCAACGGGTCATCCGCAGCAGAAACAGCGCCTGTTCGCTCATGGTCACCTCCATTTCCTTGCCGGTGTTTGCGAAGACGACATGCACGTCCTCGGGCAACGTGCCGTCGTGGGCGTCGAGGATGTGCTTGAGCATATAGCCGCTGGTCCGGCCGCCGCTGAACGACACCAGTGCCGGGCCTTCGATCAGATAGGGGTTGCGGCCAACGATGCTCACGCCCAGGGCTCCCTTCAGGTGTTATCCGCACGGAGGATGCCGCGCACGTCGTCTATCGAGGGAAGATCCACCTCGTCAGGACGCGGGGCGCGGGGCGCCCGGAGCGGTGCGTAGTCCAGCGCCGCGCGAACGGCGTGGGCCGCCACATCATAGGCCGACGTGCCTCCATAGCCGTGTCCCTCGATGGACAGCAGGAAGGCATTCGCCAGCGACAGCGCTTCTTCCATGGCGTCCGCCCGCGCGTCGAGGGCGATGATGTCGTCCGCCATGGCCCGGAGGGTATCGGCTAAATCAACCAAAGTGGTTTCACGGGCCATCTTCAGCGCTCCTTAAATTCGTGGTCAGTTGGGGTCTATGGTTTCGATAAGGACGGCGCCCTCTGCAACTCGGCCGCAGTCGGCACCGCTGCTGAAGCACTTCGGGCAGATCACATCATCGTCTTCGCCGCGGGCTTCCTCGGTCGATCCCACCCATCCGCAATAGTCGCAAGAGCCAAGGTAGAAGGGGTCTTCGACGGTGAACTCGCGCCCATCCGCCACACGGTAACGCTCGATCTTCCCTGTCTTCTCGCGGCTCACGCGGGCCTCCCTCGTGTTCAGTTGGCCTCGGCCTTGGCGATCACCGCCAAAAGCCGGGCATGGTAGTCGTCGTCGGCCTGGCCGGCGCACATCCCGCCGACCCATCCGGCGACATCCTTGATCGTCGCTAGAAGCTCGTCGCGCGACCGCTCCATCTTGTCCAGGGCCGCTGTCAGCAGGTCGGCCTTGGCCTCCAGCGTCTCGATCCGGTCGGCGGCGCCGACCAGCAGCGCCATTTCCTCCGCTTCATCCAGCCCGCAAGAGCCATCGGCGGCGCTCAACGACTTCGGCCATCCTCAGCCCCCCCGTATCACGGCCCGATTTCGCCGGACGCAATCCGGTCGAAAATCTGGTTGCCGATAGATTTCATTGCGTCACAGCGCGCCCGGTCAGCGCCCCATGAGGCGATGCCGAAATCCCCCTTGGCGATGTCGAAATGCAGGATGACGACGCCATCCTTGCCGTACTTCGAGGCAATGGCCTTGGCATCGGCGATGCTCGGGGCAGTCACGCGGCACCTCGCGCATGTGAGCGACCGGAATCGGTCAGCCGGTGGGTCTGCGGATCGACCAAGCCGCCGTCGATCCACGGGCGCCATGCCGTCGAATCGAAGCGCAGTTCGGTCTTCATGGCGGCATCCCGATAGGACACGCGGCTTCGGCGCGGCCCAACCTTGATCTTGGCGTCGGGCTGGTCGAGCAATTTGGCAACGAGGCCGAAAAGATCGGACATAGCGTGCGGTGCTCCTACTGCGCTCAATCGATATGATCGACCAGGTGGCAGATGCGCGACACGCGCTTGGCCACCTCATGCTGTTCTCGGTCCTCGCGGACTGCGGCGAGCGGCACGATGTTGGGCTGGGCGCCATCGTTGGCGATCATGCGGTACTCTGCCGCCAGATCGCCCAGCACCTCGGCAATATCGGTTGCCGAAAGGGCAGCAGGGGCCATCACCAACAACAACCGGATGCGCTCTTCGAGCTTCGCTTTGGTCAACTGACGCTCCTCGTATGTCCAGCGGCCTCGGCCGCCCTCAATTCCATGCCCCGATCATCGCGCCTCCGATGCTCTTCGTCAACATTTTAATGGACAAAATAGGAAATATAACGGACCATAGGGACGTTATAAGGAACGGAGGCTTGCCGCTATGGCCGATCTCGGCTACGCAACGGATATGCAGGGGAAATTGATCGCGGCGGCTCGCGGGCTGCTGGGCATCAACCAAACGGAACTGGCGGAACGCGCCGGCATCAGCCGGAAGACGGTGCTTGCCCTGGAGCAGGACACCGGTAACCCGACGCGAGCATCCGAGCGGGCCGTGGTCGAAGCCCTGGAATCCGCCGGCGTGCATTTCGAGGAATCGCCTGGTCGGATCGGTGTTTGGCTGGCGCGGAAACCGACACAAAAGGTTTGACACATGCGAAAATGCCGTATCAAAAACCATGCACGTGACAGACGTGATAGGGGTGCGGCGTGGTCGAACTTTTCCCGGAGCGGATCGTCGGATACGTCCGCGTCTCGACCGAAGAGCAGAATTACGACATGCAGGTAGACGCGCTCTTGGCGAAGGGGATTCCCCGCGAACTGATCTTCGCCGACATCGAAAGCGGGCGCACGCCGACCCTCAAGCGGCCGGGGCTGATCAATGCCCTGAAGGCCTGTCGGCCGGGAGGCACGCTGTGGGTCTGGCGCCTCGATCGGCTGGGCCGGAACGTCATCGAGTTGCTGTTGACCGTTCACCGGCTGCATGAGCGTCACATCAATTTCGGGTCGCTGACCCAGAACGAGTTGAACAGCGATGCCATGCAGCGGGCCAGCGGGACGTTCATGTTCCACATCCATGCGGCCCTGGCGCAATACGAGAGCGACCAGCTATCCGAGCGCACCAAGGCCGGGATGGCTGCGGCAAAAGCCCGCGGCGCGAAGTTTGGGCGCAAGGGATTCGAAGAAAAGTATGTCGAGACGGGAATCGTGGATCAGTACCGGAAGCTGGTGCAGGGTGGTATGAAATCAGCCGACGCCCGGGCCAAACTGAAGATTCCGACTTCGACCTATCGCAAATACCAAACCACCTTCGACCCGGCGCGGCCGATGGTGGATGATCTCGGCTCTCCGGATGGTCCGGAGAAGCTGGTGGTGGATGACATAGGGTGAGGAGAGCGGGACCATGAGATTCTGGCGTACCAACCACTGGAATGTTCGGCATGGGCTGCCCCGTTTCATCCCGACGCGCGCACATCTCCTGCGCTGCGCGCTCATCAATCACCGTGCCCGCATGGGCCGGGCATCCGCATAAGGGGTACGAAAACCCTTGACGCCCATTGATAATGGGCCTACTATTGGGACCATGAAGAGCGCGGGGAATGCCCCGGCTCACCTCCAGAGGGAGATTTGAAATGACCGAGACCTACGAATTCCAAGCCAGCCTGTTCCTCAATTCTCGCGAGGTCGCCGACGCGATCGCGATGGAATATCTGACCGCCGGCGGCGGCAACAGCGAGGATCAGGTGCGCGAATTCCTGCGCGTCAGCACCGATGCGGAAATGGCCGACGAGGCCATCCGTGAATGGGGCCTGAATAACCCCGTCGCGGCCGGATACAACGAGGACGGCGACATCGTTACGTCGCCCTGGCTCGAAACCCGTGGCCTGGACCGCGACGATATCGTCAGCGCCATCGCGCGATATCGCGCTCAGATCGGATAAGAGCATGGCTCGCACCGCTTTCGCCGACACGCTCGCCGCCTATGGTCGGCTCCTTCATGGCGAGCAGTGGCAGCGCGGCATAGGCCGTGATCTCAATGTCTCGGAGCGCACCATCCGCCATTGGGTGATGGGCGACCGATCGCCCCGCGATCCGGATCAGGTGCTCGCCGATCTTCAGCGTCTTCTTTCCGGGCGCCTCGCCGCAATCATTTTGGCCATGGTGCCCCCGTCCCCGGATGCGGACATACAAGAAGCGATTTCCCCTGTCGTCATGCAGATTGCTGAAGCTGCCCATGCTCGCGGATGGCATCCGGCAGATGCAGCCATGGCCATTCTTCTGCCGACCCTGGATATGATTCGAGCCGGTGCCGGACCTGATGGCATTCGGGCGGCCGTCGATGAATATCTGTCGAGCCGGGAGAATGTATGATGGCCAATTCGCTTCTTAAAAATGGCCTTTGGCCGACCTGGCGATGGATGTCGACTCGCATAAAAGAAAATGGGGTCACCATAAAGGACTTTATTTCACGCTCTGGAATACCGGCTAAAACATTTCAAAAAGTAAGAGAGAAGCCAGACCGGCCAGTCCCTTTTACTGCTCAGTGGAAACAATTAGTGAGCGATATGGAATTTATAATTAATTCCATTGTAAAAGAAAAACAATCAATATCTAACAGTGAGCCCGTATGTGATTTTTCGGAATTGTTTGATGAAATGCAAAAATATGGCGTATCTGTAGCTCAAGTGGCGCGGGAATCCGGGATGCCGAACGCCACGGCTTCTCATTGGAAGAGAAAGGGGCGAATACCAAAAACAGAACGCGGAAATGCCTTTGTTACTTCTGCAAATAGGCTTATCTTTCGAGAAAAAAATAACATTAATTCTGTAAAAGAAAAGCCTAATCGAATTAACGTAACGTCTCCATCGTTATGCGAATGGAATGATATTATTCCGGAACTTAAGAGTAGGAAAATTTCAATAATAGAATTGATCGAGGACGCCGGATACTCTGGTACGCTTTTACCGGACTGGAGGGCCTGCGGGTATATTCCGGACACTCCGGCCGGAAAGGCCTTTCTTCGAAAAGCAAGAGAAGTCCTGGAAAACGGCCGTCCGGACATCCCCCGAGGAAATCTCCGTGACGAAGCGACCCGAATTCGGGCGCAGCAGGTATGGGCCGATCCCACTTTATCCGCCGCACAAGCAGCGGCAGCCGTGAGGATTTCCAGGAACACCCTCTATATCCATTTCGGGCCACGTAACAGGTTCCACAAACGGACACCGACTTCATAAAGGGTACAGGCGATGGCCGACGACAATGTCATCAATCTCATGGACGCGGCGGTACCATCGGCCCGTCTCAAGCAACTGGACTGGTCCGATAAGCGTGCCCGCTGCGAACACAAGCACGTTTTGGTCTGGTCCAATGAGCCAATTCTCGAATGTAAGGATTGTGGCGGAATCGTTGACCCTTACCAGTGGATACGCGGGCGCGCGCGGGATTGGAAATCAATCATCGATAATGTCGAGGGGAAAAAGAAGCTGATCGAGATGGAGATTGCCGATCTCCAGAAGGCGCTTCGATTGCTCAAGGGCGAATTCAAGGATGAGCGAGAGCGGCAGGAAGCCAAACGAATGCTCATGATCCTGCCGAAACGTTACTGACATAGCAGAATCGACCATGAAGTTCCGTCCTCTCAGCGATCTGCCTGACCGCCCCATGCGCGTCATCCTTTTCTATCCAGGGTGATGCGGCGATGGTCGGTCATCAGACTGCC
>JAKAFK010000048.1 GCA_021817985.1 Pseudomonadota bacterium
CCAGCGTCGAGGCGCTCAAGCAGGTGGTCGATGACCACGGCGTGAATTTCATGGCCTTGATCTGCGCCATTTGCAAGTCGCAGTTCACCAAGGTGGTTCCGTATTACGGGTTCGACATGGGCATGATTGGCGGCGTGCACCAGTTGGTGAGCACGGCGATTCAGTTGGGTACGAAACAATAGGGCGGCGATGCGGGGGCCACCGGCCCTCGAGCTCCCCGCAGGGAACGTTTTCAAGGAGACCAGCGAGATGTCAGTTACATCCGACGACGTGAAGAAGCAAACTGCCCTGAATTTCCGGCGCTTCAAGAACGGTGACAACGAATGGGAGTCGATGCAGGAGAAGATCTTCGTCGATGGGGATCATACGCACAAGTGCCCTGAATATGTGCTGAGCGCTCCACCCTGCCAGGCCAGCTGTCCGGCCGGCGAGGACATCCGGGGCTACCTGAACATCGTGCGCGGCATGGAAAAGCCGCCCGCGGGCGTGAACTGGCAGGCATATGCGTTCAACCGGCTGACCGAAGCCAACCCCTTCCCCTCGGTGATGGGGCGGGTGTGTCCGGCGCCGTGCGAGAGCGGCTGCAACCGCAACCAGGTGGAAGACCATGTCGGCATCAACTCGGTCGAGCACTACATCGGCGAGTGGGGGCGTGCCAACAACATGGCGTTTGCCAAGCCCGAGCAGTCCTCGGGCAAGAAGGTCGCGATCATCGGCGGGGGACCTGCCGGTTTGTCGGCCGCCTACCAGTTGCGCAAGAAGGGGCATGAGTGCACGATTTTCGACGAGCACGCCGAACTGGGCGGCATGATGCGCTACGGCATTCCCGGATTCCGCACGCCGCGCGACGTGCTTGATGCGGAGATTCAACGGATCCTCGACATGGGCGTCGAAGTGCGCCTCAATACCCGTGTGGGCCGCGACGTGACCATGGCACAGATCGAGAAGGATTTCGATGCCGTGTTCATGGGGCTGGGGGCTCAGGGCGGACGCGCGCTGCCGGTTCCCGGCGCGGAGGCGCCCAACTGCGTCCACGCGGTGGCCTTCCTGCGCGCCTTCAACGAAGGGCGCCTGCAGCATGTCGGCAAGCGGATCGTGGTGGTCGGCGGTGGCGATACCTCGATCGACGTGGCGACGGTCGCCCGCCGCCTCGGGCACATCACCAAAGAGAACGAAACGGATCGCCCCGAGTTCGTGATCATGGGGCAGGTGGCGCACGATGTGGCGGCCGTTTCCGCCAAGGAAGGCGCGGACGTGGTGCTGATCACCCGCTCGACGATCGACAAGATGCACGCGAACAAGCACGAGATCGAGCACGCCCTGTCCGAAGGGATCGCGATTCGCGGCAGCCTGACGCCGATCGCCGTGGTGGTGGGGCCGGACGGGCGCGCAACAGCGCTGCGCGTGGCCGAATGCGAAGTGGTGAAGAACCAGGTTGTCGTCAAGCCCGGCACCGAACAGGATCTGCCGGCCGACCTCATCGTCTCCGCCATCGGACAGGCGGTCGACTTCACGGGCCTCGAGCAGTTCGACAACGGCAAGGGCCTGATGGCCGCGGACAAGAACTACCGTGTGCCCGGCAAGGAACACATCTTCGTCGGCGGCGACGTGCTGCGGCCGCACCTGCTCACCACGGCCATTGGCCATGGTTCGATCGCGGCCGATGGCATCGACCGCTATCTCAAGGGCGAGGGGCAGGAGAAGCGCCCGAAGGTCGACGTGCACAACTTCGACCTGCTGCGCAAGATGACAGAGAAAGGCCTGCAGCCGACGGCGTGCGCCAGCGAGCCGATCTGGGGCACCAGCTCGTCCAACTGCGCGGTCCACAACTTTGAGAACCGCGCCGAGAAGTATGTGATTCCCGCCGACGAACTGTTCCTCGGGCATTTCACCTACTCGGAGCGCAACAAGCGCCGCATGGACAACCTGACGCCCGAAGAGGTGCTGGGACACTTTGCGGAACGCCTGGAGGCGCTCGACGAGAAGCAGGCCATTGCGGAAGCCAAGCGCTGCATGAGCTGCGGTCTGTGCTTCGAGTGCGACAACTGCGTCATCTACTGCCCGCAGACGGCCGTGTTCAAGGTCAAGCGCGACAAGTCAAGCACTGGCCGCTACGTCGACACCGACTACAGCAAGTGCGTGGGTTGCCATATCTGCGCCGACGTGTGCCCGACCGGTTACATTCAGATGGGCATGGGGGACTAGCGTCGGCACGGGCCTCGCGGCGCAAGGCGGGGCCTGGACTGCGCCCGCTGTGGAAACCGGGTTTCGGTGCCGTCGGGGCGCTCGCTGCGAGTCCGAATGGGCGCGTGGCGTGGTCGGCGGGAGAGCGTCGCGAGAGTGCGTTGTGGGGGCCTCACGGGCCGGTGCCGGCGCCCGGAGGAAGTCCCCCTCGGGGAGAAAGACCGGCGCTAAGAGCAAGCGCACTTGCCCCTCGAGCAAAATCGAGGTTTTCCTTGCGGAGATTGTATGAGTGTTCTGGGTCGAATCGCTCGGTGTCTGAGGCCGAGAGTGTTGGGATTCGTCGCCCTTATGGCGGCGGCGGGCGTGTGTGGAGCGAACCAGGGCGCGGTCTACTCCAGTGGAAATCTCGGGCCGACCATTCTCAAGGCGCCCGGCCATTGCGTGCGCCCCACCGAGTGGATGCGCCACAACCACATGAAGCTTCTGCTGGAGGAACGCACCGAGTGGGTGCGCCAGGGGATCCGCGACCGCAAGGACAGTCTCGAGAACTGCGTGAAATGCCATGCGGCCGATGCCCCCAACGGGGCCGTGTTTGGGGCTAAGCAGGATTTCTGCGTCAGCTGCCACAACTATGCGGCGGTCAAGATTACCTGCTTCGAATGCCATTCCGCGAAGCCGAAGGGCAAGGTTCCCGCGTTTCATCCCTTGTACGGGCCGATGGGACCTCACGGAGAGGGGGCGAATGCGCACGGGCTTGCCTTGATGATGCGCGAATCCGCCTCGACGGGGCGGCTTGGACTGGGAGCGAGCAAATGAGCGAAGTCAATAAGGAACGCAGGCAGCTGCTGGGGGCCGGGGCTGCCGTCGCGAGCCTCGTGGTGGCGCCCGGCGTGTTTCTGGTGACGGCCGGCAAGGGACGGGCCGACGAGGAGGCGGGCGAAGCGGGCCCCCAATGGGGCAAGGTGCGCTGGGGCATGCTGGTGGATACGGCCAAATGCTCGAGCGGGTGCACCCAATGCGTGAGCGCCTGCGACAAGGAAAACCATCTGTCCGGCGAGACGCTGCCGACGTCCTCTCAGTGGATCCGCAAGATGGAGCTCACCGATCGGGAGACCGGAAAGAGCTACTCGCTGCCGATGATGTGCCAGCATTGCGACAACGCGCCGTGCGTCGACGTGTGCCCGACCGGAGCGTCGTTCAAGCGTTGGGACGGCATCGTCTCGGTCGATCGCCATCTGTGCATCGGCTGTCGGTATTGCCTGATGGCGTGTCCCTACAAGGCGCGTTCGTTCGTCCATCATCCGGTGACGGATCAGAATCCCGACGTGCCGCGTGGGCAAGGGTGCGCCGAGAGCTGCGATTTCTGCAAGCACCGAATCGACGAGGGACAGATTCCCGCGTGCGTGGAGGCCTGCGGATCCACCGGGGGCGGCGCGCTCCTGTTCGGCGACCTCAACGATCCGAAGAGCGAAATCTCGCAGCGGGTCGCCACGATCGCGACCCTGCAGGTCAGGGCGGACCTGGGCACGGAGCCGGCGGTGCGCTACGAGGGTATCTTGTAGGCTGCGGCGGCAAGCTTGAAGCGGGAATGAGCGCGCGCAAAGCCGCGCGGCCAGAGGACAGGCGGGAGAGGGTCATATGAGCAGTGTCGTATTCCGGGAGATCGAGAGTCGGGGCAAGGGCTATTATGGCATCCTGGCCGCGTTGGGCGTGGTGATCCTGGCGGGGTTGGCGGCCGCCTACAACATGGAGACGCGCGGCCACATCATTACCGGCATGAACCAGCAGATCGTCTGGGGACTGCCGCATGTGTTCGCGGTGTTCATGATCGTCGCGGCATCGGGCGCGCTCAATGTCGCATCGATCGGATCCGTGTTCGGAAAATCGATGTACAAGCCGCTCGCGCCCCTCTCGGGGCTCCTCGCGATCGCCCTGCTGGTCGGGGGCTTGACGGTCCTCATGCTGGATCTGGGACGGCCGGACCGAATCGTCACGGTGGCGATGACGCACTTCAACTTCAGTTCCATTTTCGCGCTCAACGTGTTCCTTTACACCGGCTTCATGACGATCGTGGCGATCTATCTGTGGACCATGATGGAACGGCGCATGAACCCCTTCACCAAGGCGGCGGGCGTGGCGGCCTTCATCTGGCGCCTGCTGCTCACGACCGGCACCGGTTCCATCTTCGGCTTCCTCGTGGCGCGTCAGCTTTATGATTCGGCCTTGCTCGCCCCGACCTTCATCGTGATGTCCTTCGCGTACGGGCTTGCCATCTTCATCCTCGTGCTGATGGCAGCGTACAACTGGACGGGACGCGAGATCGGCGACGTGATCATGATGCGACTCAAGAAACTGCTGGCCATTTTCATCGCGGCCATGCTTTATTTCGTCGCGGTCTACCATGTCACCAACATCTATTATGCCGAGCGCCGCGCCGTGGAGGCATGGCTGCTCCTGCACGGCGGGATCCAGACCGAACTCTTCTGGATTGGGCAGATCCTGGTGGGCAGCATCCTGCCGCTGGTGATCCTGTTCCATCCGAAATGGGGCAAGTCCCGGGCGATGATCGCATCGGCGTGCGGCCTTGTGATCGTAGGCGGACTCATCCAGATGTACGTCACGATCATCGGCGGCCAGGCCTATCCCCTTGTGCTCTTCCCGGGCATGAAGGAATCGAGCACGTTCTATGACGGGGTCGTCCACCCGTACTACCCGAGCGGCTATGAGCTGTTCCTGGGGCTCGGGGGCGTGGCGATCGCGTTGTTCATCGTCGCGGTGGGCATCAAGGTGTTGAGATTTTTGCCCGAGAGTCTTGAAGATCACGTGGTCCGCGCCCATCATGGTGAGGGACACTAGGAAAGGTTCCCGGTCTCGAACGGCTGTCTAGGCGTTTCGAGGGGCTCCTTTCCCGCACACTCGCACACGGGCCGGAAGGTCCGCGGCGGTCAACAGGAGCCAAAGATGACGGCAGAACACCCGTTCGCCCAATACATCCGGATTCTCGGCAAGGGCCGGCAAGGCTCGCGCTCGCTCACGCAGGATGAGGCGCGCGCGGCCATGACGATGATCCTCCGAGGGGACGTCGAGCCCCTCCAGCTGGGGGCGTTCCTGACCTTGGAACGCATGAAGGAGGAAACCCCCGAGGAACTGGCCGGTTTCGTGCAGGCCGTGCAGGGTTCGCTTCCCCTGCCGGATCCGCGTCCCGAGGTGATGCTCGACTGGTCCTCGTATGCCGGGAAGCGGCGGCAGTTGCCCTGGTTCTTGCTGTCGGCCCTGCTGCTCGCGGCCAATGGGGTGAAAGTGTTCATGCACGGTGCCGACGGCCCCGGGGATCGGGTGTATACCCCGGATGCGCTGAGGACGCTTGGGCTGGAACCGTCCAGGACCATGAGCGATGCGGCCGCGCGCCTTGGCGAGCGCGGCTTCGCGTTCATGGATCTTTCCGACCTGTGCCCGCGGCTTGACGAGATCATGCGCCTTCGCCCGTTGCTCGGGCTGCGCTCCCCGGTGCATACGCTCGCGCGCATGATGAATCCCTTCCGTGCCCCGGTTTTGCTTCAAGGCATCTTCCATCCCGGATACCGCGACATTCACCAGCAGGCGGCGGCCCTCCTCGGGCAGCCCCATGTGGCCGTGCTGAAGGGGGAAGGCGGGGAGATCGAGCGCAATCCCGACAGCGCGTGCCTCGTGAAGCGTGTGGATGAGGGCGTGCTGAGCGAGGAGGAATGGCCGGCGATGTTCCCCAGCCGCCACATGAAGGACGAGTCGATGGCGGTTGAACGTCTGGCGGCGGTCTGGCGCGGGGAGGCCGCGGACGAGTATGGCGAGGCGGCCGTGGTGGGCACGGCGGCGATCGCGCTTCGCGCCTTGGGCCGTGCGGGCTCGATCGCGGATGCCGAGCAGAAGGCGGCCGCGATGTGGAAGGCGCGCGTACCGGCGCAACTCAACGCCGCGTAACCTGCTGCCGCCGAGGCTATCCCATGGCAACTGCGCGGCTCCTGATCTCGGCGGCTCACAAGTCGTCCGGAAAGACCACGCTTTCGATCGGGCTGTGCGCCGCCTTGTCCAAAGCCGGTCATGCCGTGCAGCCGTTCAAGAAGGGCCCTGATTACATCGATCCGATGTGGCTGTCCAAGGCGAGCAAACGGTCTTGCTTCAACCTGGATTTCTATCTCATGCCGCCGGCCGAGATCGTGGCGCTCTTCGCAAGGCACGCCGAGGGGGCCGACCTTTGCCTCATCGAAGGAAACAAGGGCCTGTACGACGGGCTCGACCTGAAAGGCTCCAACAGCAATGCGGCGCTGGCGCGGCTGCTCGACGCCCCGGTCGTACTGGTCATCGACGCGCGGGGCACGATCCGCGGGGTGGCGCCGCTGCTGCTCGGGTACCAGGCATTCGATCCGGAGATCCGCATCGGCGGGGTGATCCTCAACCGTGTCGGGGGTGCGCGCCACGAGCAGAAGCTGCGCGCGGTGATCGAGCACTATACCGATATTCCGGTTTTGGGCGCGGTGCATGAGAATGCCCGGCTTGCCATCGAAGAGCGCCATCTGGGCCTCATGCCCAGCGGCGAGGCCGAGGCAGCCGCCGCGACCATCGAGGAGATCGGACGCATCGTGGCGTCCCAGGTGGACCTTGACCGCCTGGTGGACGTCGCGCGCGAGGCGGCCCCGATGGCAACCGCTCCTGGGGCAAGCAGGGCGCGTGCGTCCGCAGCCCGGCTGCGTATCGGCATTCTGCAGGACCGGGCGTTTGGCTTCTATTATGCGGACGACCTCGAACGCCTCGCGGATGGCGGTGCGGACCTGGTTCCGATCGATGCGCTGCACGATGCCGAGCTGCCCCCCATCGACGGGCTGATTTGCGGAGGGGGGTTTCCCGAGGTGTTCATCGGCGAGCTGGAGGCCAATGCCGGTTTGCGCAGCGCCCTCAAGCGCGCGATCGAGGGGGGCTTGCCGGTCTATGCCGAGTGCGGCGGTCTCATGTACCTTTCGCGCTCCATCAGCTGGCGGGGAACCCGTGGCGAGATGGTCGGCGTGATACCCGGGGATGTGGTCATGCACGACAAGCCGCAAGGGCGCGGCTACGTGCGCTTGCGCGAGACGGGGCGCGGGCCGTGGTCGAACGTCGATGCGGAGGCGCAGGGGCTGGTGTGTGCCCACGAATTTCATTACTCCGGCCTTGAGAACCTCGGCGCGGTGGGATTCGCCTACGACGTCGAGCGAGGCTTCGGGGTCGACGGCCGGCACGACGGCGTGCTGGTCCACAACGTTTTTGCGTCTTATGCCCATTTGCGCAGCGTCGGCGGCGTGCATTGGACGCAATCCTTCCTCTCGTTCGTCGAGCAGACGCGCGCGGGGGCGGGCTCTACGCAGGCTGCCGCAGGGGCGGCCGCGCGCTAACCGCTGTGGGATGATTCCCACGCACTTGAAGGAGAGGATGATCAGATGATCACAGTAACGAGTCGCGCGGCCGAAGAGATCCGCCAGGCAGCGAGCCGCAGTGGTGTTGACGATGTGGCGTTGAGGGTCGCTGCGAAGGAGACGGACGATGGCGAACTGCAATTCGGCATGGGTTTCGACGAAGCGCGCGAGGGCGATGCCGTGGTCGAGCTGGAAGGGTTTGTCATCCTGATTGCGCAGCCGAGTCAGGCCTTTCTGGCGGGTGCGACGCTTGATCTCGTCGATGTGGACTCCGGCGGACGCTCGTTTGTTTTCATCCCCGCGCAAGAGGCCGTCTCGGGCGGCTGCGGCTCGTCCGGTTGCGGCAGCGGTTGTGGTGGCGGTTGCGGCAGCTGATTGCCCGAGGATCCGGCCATGCAGTTCGATGTCATCGTGGTGGGCAGCGGCCCTGGCGGCTATCGGTCGGCCATCACCGCCGCGCACCTGGGGGCGAAAGTCGCCCTCGTGGAGAAGGGGCTGGCCGGCGGGACCTGCCTGAACCAGGGCTGCATTCCCAAGAAGACCTTGCTGCATCTGGCCGGGCTCATCCACGACGTCAACGCCCTGCAGGGGCGGGGCCTGGTTGGGCGCCTACAAGGCGATTTCGGCGCGGCCGTCGCGCACAAGAATGCGGTCATCGAAGGCATTCGCGACAATTTCGGCGTCTGGCTGAAACGCCTGGGCATCCAGGTCTTTTACGGCACCGCGCGTTTCAGTGGGGCGCGCACGATCGAGGTGGACCCGGGCATACGCGCCCCAGAGGCGGGGCCAGGCGCCCCGACCGGGGCGCCCGGCGTCCAGTGCCTTGAGGCGCCGCGCATCATCCTCGCGGTGGGGTCGGAGCCGGCGGTGCTCGAGGCTTGCCGCCCGGACGGCAACCGCATCCTCACCTCGCGCGATTTCATGTTCAGATCGAAAGACCTGCCGGAGTCGGTGCTGTGCGTCGGTGGCGGGGCGATCGGCGTCGAACTGGGCTTTCTGCTGCATCAGTTCGGCAGTCGGGTATGCATCGCCGAGGCGTCCGACCGGCTGCTCAATACCCCCCGCATTCCCGAGCGGGCGGCCGACAGCCTGGAACGCAAGTTCAAGCGGCTGGGCGTCGACATTCGCAAGAATGTGACGGTCGAGTGGGCGCAGCCGGGGCCCGCTGGGGTCGATGTGCGCCTGTCCGACGGATTCGAGGGACGCTTTGCCCAGGTCCTGGTGGCCACTGGGCGGGTGCCCCGCACGGCAGGGCTCGGGCTCGAGGAAATCGGCATCGAACTCACGGAGGACGGGTTCGTGCGGACCAACGAGTACCTCGAGACGAGTCTTTCGGGCATCTATGCCGTGGGCGACATGAAGCCCGGCCCGATGACGGCCAATGCGGCGCTGCACGACGCCAAAATCGCCGCGGCCAATGCGGTGCACGGCAACAAGGTGCAAACGAACTACTTCAGGGTGCCTTTCGTGATCCACTCCGCCTTCGAGATTGCGACGGTCGGGTTGACCGAGGATCAGGCCGACGACGCGGGTTTCGACCCCGACGTGGCGCGCGCCAGCTACGGGGGGGCCGGAAAGGCCCGTGCGCACCACGATTTCGAAGGTTTCGTGGAAGTGGTCCATGATGCCCAGACGGGGCAGCTCCTGGGCGGATGCATCGTAGGCCCCGAAGCGGGCGAGCAGATCCACATGTTGACGGCGGCCTGCCAGTCGACGCGCGGATTGTGGTTTTTCAAAGACCTTAGCTACAGCCATCCTTCCTGGTGCGAAGAGCTGGAGACGGCGATCGACCCGTGCACCTCGGCGTTCGGCAAATGCGAGAAGGGGCTCATGCGCCCCGGCATCTACGCGCCGAAGCTCGGTGGCTGACGCAGGCGGATATTGAACAGGGGGAAGTCATGGAATTTTTGCCGATATTCATGGATGTGCGGGGCAAGAACTGTCTCGTGGTCGGGGGGGACGAGGCGGCGGCGGCGAAAGCGGCGCTCTTGCTCAAGGCCGGCGCCTGGGTGAGCGTGGTGGCGCCATCGCTGTGCGCGTCGTTCGATCATCTTCTCGAGGAGGACCGGCTGGCCCACAAAACCCAGTCGTTCTCGAAGCAAGCCATGGAAGGGATGTCCCTCGTCTTCGCGGCGAGCCACGACAAGGACCTCAACGCCCAGGTGTCGAAAGCCGCACGGGCAGCGAATCTTCCGGTGAATGTCGTCGACGAGCCGGGGCTTTGCACGTTCATCATGCCCTCCATCATCGATCGTTCGCCGGTGCTGGTGGCGGTTTCCACGGGGGGCGCTTCGCCCGTGCTTGCGCGGCTCCTGCGGGCCCGGCTGGAAACCTTGATTCCCGGCGCCTATGGCCGCCTGGCCGGACTGGCCGCCGCGTTCCGGGACAAGGTGAAGGCGAAGTTCGCCGCGCCGGCCAGCCGGCGGATCTTCTGGGAGAAGGCCTTGCAAGGCCCGGTGTCGGAATTCATGTTCGCGGGCAAGGAGCGCGAGGCGGCGGCGCTGCTCGACGAGATGCTGGAGGCTTCAGAGGACGCGGCGCCCCACGGAGAGGTGTATCTGGTAGGGGCCGGACCGGGCAATCCCGATCTGCTCACGTTTCGTGCGTTGCGCCTCATGCAGCAGGCGGATGTGGTCGTGTATGACCATCTGGTGGCCGAGCCCATCCTGGAAATGGCCCGCCGCGATGCGGCCCGCATCTATGTCGGCAAGGAATCGGCGAACCATACCATGCCGCAGGAGGACATCAACCATCTTCTGGTGCGTCTGGCCAAGGAGGGCAAGCGCGTGTTGCGCCTCAAGGGGGGGGATCCTTTCATATTCGGCCGCGGCGGGGAGGAGATCGAGACCTTGGCGAGCTTCGGGGTGGCTTTCCAGGTGGTGCCGGGCATCACGGCGGCCTCGGGGGTCGCCGCCTATGCGGGCATCCCTTTGACGCATCGCGATCATGCGCACTCTTGCGTGTTCGTGACCGGCCACCTGAAAGACGGCACCATGGATCTGGATTGGGGTGCCCTGGCACGGCCGGACCAGACCGTGGTGATCTATATGGGCCTCTTGGGGCTGCCTGTTCTGTGCCGCGAGCTGATCGGCCACGGTCTGCCGGCCTCGACGCCCGCCGCCATCGTCCAACAGGGCACCACCGCGCACCAGCGCGTGGTCACGGGTACGCTGGAGAGCCTGCCCGCCTTGACCGCCGCCGCCAAGCTGCGTCCGCCGACCCTGATCATCGTCGGCAGCGTCGTGACGCTGCACGAGAAGCTGTCGTGGTTTGCCCCCGGTCCCGACGGGGAAGGCGATGAGGGCGGTGCGGAAGAGGATCGAAGCGCCGCATAGGGCAAGGGCGCGTCCGGAGGCCCTCGTCGCCCGGGGAAGGGCGCGCGATCAGGAGTCGAACGGGCGGTTCGAGGTGATCTTGTGCTCGACCGCAAAGATGGCCGCTTCGACGCGAGAGCCTAAGTTGAGTTTGGACAGGATGTGTTTGACATGGAACTTGACCGTGTCATGACTGATGTCCAGCAGGCGGCCAATGGCCTTGTTGGACAGGCCCTGAGCCAGATAGGCGAGAATTTCCCGCTCCCGTCCGGTGAGCTGGGAGAGCAAGGATTCCTGGGCTTGGCGCGCATCCAGGAGATTGACGAGTTTCGCGGTCATGGCCGGCGCCACGACGATCTCGCGGCGGGCGGCGCGCAAAATCGCGTCGACGACCTCGTCGGGCTCCATGTTCTTGAGCAGGTAGCCGCGCGCGCCTGCCCGGAGCGCGTTGGCGATGTCCTCTTCCGCATCGCTCACGGTGAGGATCAGCACCGGCATGGTAAACCCTTCCTCGCGCAGCTGCGTCAGCAGATCGATGCCGTTGGTGAGGGGGATGTGCAGGTCGAGGACGACGACGTCGGGCGCGGTGTGTTCGAGCAGGGCGTGGGCCTCGGTGGGGTCGCCGGTGATGCCGACCACCTGGATTTTACCGCTGTGTTCGAGAAGTTCGGCAAGCCCCTTGCGAAAGAGCGTATGGTCGTCGATCAGAACGACGCGTATTGCTTCGGCTTCAGCCATGCCGTCCCGTGAGCTGCGCGGGCGCAGGGAAGGACAGGCGAACGATCGTGCCTTCGCCGGGGCGGCTTTCGAAATCAATCTCGCCCTGTAGCCGCTCGGCGCGCTCGTGCATGATGTTGATGCCCAAATGGGTGTCGGGAGCACGCGGCGTGCCGTCGATTCCGACCCCGTCATCGGTCACGGTGACGCTTACCCGTTCGGGCGTCGAGCGCTCGATCGTCACCGCGACATGCTTCGCCTTGGCGTGCTTCGAGATGTTCGCCAGTGCCTCCTGCACGATATGGAACACCTGGACCTCCTGGTCCGGCGTCAGCGTCAACTCGGGGCAGCGGTTGGCAAACTCCACCTGGATGCCTGTCTTTTCACATAGCCGGGCCAGGAGTTCATCGAGCGCGGGCGCCAGACCGCGCGGATCCATGCGATGGCGGAATTGGGTCAACAGATCCCGCAAGACGGCATAGGACGATTCAGCGGCTTCGTCGACATCGTTCAGGTAGCGTTCGGTATGCAGAGGATCCTTCATGTTGATGGCCGTGCGCAGAAGACCAAGACGCATCTTCATGTAAGCCAGGGTTTGGGCGAGCGAGTCGTGAATCTCGTTGGCGAGCATTTGGCGCTCGTTCATGAGGGTGATGCGGATGTTCTCGCGCGTGAGCCGTGCATTCTCCAGGGCGATGCCCAAATGCTCGCTGATCGAGTAGAACAGCAGGGACACGTCCTGCGAGATCGGCGCCTCGGTCTCCATGAAGAGGTTGTAGACCCCCATGATCTTGCCCTTGTGCCGAAGCGGAACAGCGATCACCTGGCGGCAACTCTCGCCGAAATAGTCCGAATGGGTGTGCTCCTGGCAGGCAAAGACGCTCGTGCTGCACTGGACGGCATGCGCGCATAGGGCGCGCCCGCAGGCGCCGCAGTCGGCGGGGGTGACCCTCTCGCGTTCGACGACGTCGGGCGGCAGGTTGAGCGAGCCGATCAGCCGCATGCTGGCACCGTCGGCGGTCAAGACGCGTACCGCGCCGGCAGAAGCGCCGGCCAGCCGGATCATGGTCGACAGGAACCGCCGGAGCAGATCCTCGAGACCGGTATCGGTGCTGAGGGTCGACGTGATCTCGGAGAGGACTCGAAGGGCCGGAATCTTGTACAGACCCTCGTCCGATCCGGTGGCGCGCGGCTCCCCGAGGTTGGTGGGTCCGTTCATCTAGGGTCTCCCGTCGAGAGAACGCATCTTCTGGTCTCAAGGGCCAGCATTACCTGCATGCTTGTCTTGTTCTCCCTGTGAAATGGCCACCCCTTCGGCCTTGTTCATTCTAGCGATCCGGCCGATGTTTTGCAACAAAAAGGCGTGACCGGTTTTGTTGATAAAAGAATAAGTTGCGCAGCCCGTTGCGCGTCGCACCGGAACCCGCCGCCGGAAGTCGGGGCGACCGGCGTTTTTGGGCATCGGCGGCACCCGCGCCGCGGTGCCGAAGGCCATAAAAAAAATCCAGCCATGTATAAAAAACTTGTCCGTTTGACGAAAGACGTTTAGGATAAGGATATCCGTATGTCGAGTCGGGGATGGGGCGGCCTTGAAGACGCCCGGCGGTTCGTGTTCCGACCGAAAAAAATAAAACAGGATGAGCAGTACCACTGTTGGGAAGGGGTTTCCATCAGCACCGATATTCCGCGCAAGACGCTATTCCTGCGTCTTGCGCGGGCCTGCGCCTGCGAACCTCATGACCTGACCGCGCTGCCTGTGGCGCGACACGAAGACCGATGCCTGGGTCCTTCGCAAAGGGGCCTGGGCGGGCGCAAGCTTGGTGGTATTTTTCGTTTGCAGACAAGGGAGGTATCATGGGAGCGGCAGCGGGCAGTCCTGCGCAGCAGTACAATTACGAGGTCATCAAGAAATTCGCCATCATGACCCTGGTGTGGGGCGTGGTGGGGATGGCGGCCGGTGTGTATATTGCGGCGGAGCTTGCCTGGCCGCATCTCAATTTCGGCATTCCGTACATCGAGTTTGGGCGCCTGCGCCCGGTGCACACCAATCTGGTGATCTTCGGCTTCGGCGGCAGCGCGCTGTTCGCCACCTCCTACTACGTCGTGCAGCGCACCTGCCAGACGCGGCTGTTCTCCGACGGGCTGGCCTCCTTCACCTTCTGGGGGTGGCAGGCGGCCATGGTGCTGGCGCCGATCAGCTACATGCTGGGGCACACCAAGTCGCGCGAATACGCCGAGATGGAATGGCCGCTCGTGCTGCTGGTCGAAGTGACCTGGGTGGCCTACCTGCTGGTGTTCGTGGGCACCATCATGAAGCGCAAGCAGCCGCACATCTACGTCTCGAACTGGTTCTATCTGGCCTTCATCCTCGCGGTGGCCCTCCTGTGGACGTTCAACAACCTGACGATCCCGGTGAGCTTGTTCCACATGAAGTCCTACAGCCTGTTTTCCGGGGTGCAGGATGCGATGCTGCAGTGGTGGTACGGCCACAACGCGGTGGGCTTCTTCCTGACGGCGGCCTTCCTGGGGATGATGTACTACTTCGTGCCGAAGCAGGCTGGGCGTCCCATCTACTCCTATCGCCTGTCGATCGTCCATTTCTGGGCGCTTTCCTTCCTGTACATGTGGGCGGGTGGCCACCACCTGCACTGGACGGCGTTGCCCGACTGGACCTCGACGCTGGCCGCGACCTTCTCGATCATGCTGCTGCTGCCGTCCTGGGGGGGCATGATCAACGGCATCATGACGCTCTCCGGCGCATGGGACAAGCTGCGCACCGATCCGGTGATGCGCTTTCTCATCGTGGCCCTGTCGTTCTACGGCATGGCGACATTCGAAGGCCCGATGATGGCGCTCAAGAACGTCAATGCGCTGTCGCACTACACCAACTGGACGATCGGGCACGTGCACTCGGGGACGCTGGGCTGGGTGTCGATGATCACCTTCGGCTCGTTCTATCATCTGATCCCGAAGCTGTGGAACCGCAAGCTCTATAGCGTGAAGCTGGTGACCGTCCATTTCTGGCTGGCGACCATCGGCGTGCTCCTGTACATCATCGCGATGTGGATCTCCGGGATCACGCAAGGGCTCATGTGGCGTGCCTTCGACGCCTATGGGAATCTGCAGTACTCGTTCGTGGAGTCGGTGGCGGCGATTCACCCCTTCATGGTGATGCGCTGGGTGGGCGGCGTGTTTTTCCTGACGGGCACCCTCCTCATGGTTTACAACTGCTACATGACGGTCCGTGCAGGCGCACCCGAGACCGAGCCCGCGGGCGGCAATCTCCAGCCGGCCGGCGCAAACGCCTAAGCGATCCATGAGCGGGCGGTTCGCCGAAGCCAAAGGCGGGCCGCCCGGACACGAGCGGAAGGAAAAAAAGGAACATGTTCAATTTCAAGCACGAATGGGTGGAAACGAACGTCGGCGTGATGCTGGTGCTGGTGATGCTGGCCATCAGCGTCGGGGGCCTGGTGGAAATCACGCCGCTTTTCTTCATCAAGAACACGGTCGAGCCGGTCAAGGGCGTCTACCCGTATACGCCGCTGGAGCTGCGCGGGCGCGACATCTATCAGGCGAACGGGTGTTTCTACTGCCACTCGCAGATGATCCGGCCGTTCCGCGACGAGGCGCTGCGCTACGGGCATTATTCGCTGGCGGCGGAATCGCAGTACGACCATCCGTTCCTGTGGGGTTCCGAGCGGCAGGGCCCGGACCTTGCGCGGGTGGGGGGCAAGTACTCCAACGAATGGATGGTGCAGCACCTGATCTCGCCGCGCTCGGTGGTGCCGGAGTCGATCATGCCGGCCTTCCCGTTCCTCGAGCAGCCGCTGGCGTACAACGACATCGAGCAGCGGATGGAAGCGCTGCGCGATGCGGGGGTGCCGTATGCCCTGACGCCGGCGGAGAATGCGCGCAACATCAAGCAGTTCGGTCCGAAGATTGCCGAAGAGCTGTATATTCCGGATGCCAAGAAGAACCTGATTGCGCAGGCGCGCGCCGGCGACTATGACGGCCATCCCGGACAGATCACCCAGATGGACGCGCTGGTTGCATACCTGCAGGTGCTGGGCACGATGGTGGACTTCAGCAAGTACCCCAACGACCAGTTCGTTCAGGACCGCTAGGGGCTTCACCCATGATGCAATGGCTGGAATGGTTTACCCGATGGGAGAATACCAAGCCGGTGGGGCTGGTGATTTTCTTCGTCACCTTCGTGGGCATCCTCTGGTATGTCTATCTTGGAGCCAGCAAGGGGCGGCTCGAATCATACAAGAACATGCCATTCCTCGATGACGACACCGTGTACAAGGAAGACAAGCAATGACTGACCAAGTACAATCGCAAGCGCCGCAGACGACAGGCCATGTTTGGGATGGCGACCTGCAGGAGTATAATAATCCGCTGCCCGCGTGGTGGGTGTGGGCGTTCTATGCCACGGTGGTGTTCGCCCTGATCTACTGGGTGCTGTATCCGGCCTGGCCGCTGGGCAAGGGGTTCACGAAGGGGATGGACACCATCACTTACGTGAACAACCTGGGACAGACGAAGACGGTGCCGTGGAACACCCGGGCGCTCCTGATGAAGGAGATGAACAAGGCGGCGGCGGAGCAGAAGCCTTACTTCGAGAAGGTGATGGCCACGCCCTATGCGCAAATCGTGCATGATCCGGAGCTGTCGAACTTCGTGCTGTCGGCGGGGCGCTCGCTCTTCCTCAACAACTGCGCGGCGTGCCACCAGTCGGGCGGCCAGGGGCTGCACGGGCTGTCGGCCAACCTGACGGACGACTACTGGCTTTACGGCGGCACCTTCGCCAAGATCCAGCAGACGATCACCTACGGGCGGCACGGGTACATGCCGCCGTTTCGGGATGTCCTGAGCGGGACGCAGATCGCGCAGCTGGCGAACTACGTGGTGTCGCTGTCGGGGCAGCCGGCGGATCAGACGGCGGCGAAGGCCGGGGATGTGCTGTTCCACAGCCAGACGGCGGCGTGCTATTACTGCCACGGGGTGAACGCGAAGGGCCGGTCGGTGATCGGGAGCGCGAACCTCACGGCGCCGGTGTCCTGGATCTGGACCGCCTACCGGTCGTCGAACACGCCGGCCGAGAACGTTGCCGCGGTGGCGCACACGATCGAGGGGGGCGTGTACAAGGGCGTGATGCCGACCTGGAAGGATCGCCTCACGCCGGTGCAGATCAAGGTGCTCACCGCCTACGTGCATGAACTGGGCGGCGGGCAATAAGCCTTGAAGGGCGGCAATCTGGACGCGAAGATCGTCCACCACACACTATAAAAAAAGCGACCTCGTCCGTGCGGACGGGGTCGTCTTGTTTCTGGGGAAATGGGTAGGCCGGTATCCGGGGGTATTCGGCCGCGTCTTGGAGCATTAGGCAAAGTGGAAGCTGGCATTGAAGAACAGCGCGGTCTGTATCAGAAGCGCATCCCGATCTTTCCGCGATCGATCAAGGGTAAATTCCGCACGTTCAAGACCAGCATGCTGGCGTTGGCGTACGCCGTGTTTTTTGGCCTTCCCTGGCTGCCGTGGTCGCGCGAGGGGGCGCCCAGCCAGGCGGTGCTGTTCGACTTGCCGCACCGCGAGTTCTTCCTGTTCAATCTGACGATCTACCCGCAGGATCTGATCACCCTGTCGCTGCTCCTCTTCATCGCGGCGGTTCTGCTGTTCTTCGTGACCGGCCTCGTCGGACGGGCGTTTTGCGGGTACTTCTGCTTTCAGACCCTATGGACCGACTTCTTCATCTTCATCGAGAAGTGGGTGCAAGGGGAGCGGCCGGCGCGCATCCGGCTTTACAAGCAGCCATGGAACGGCGAGAAGATCGTCAAGATGGCCCTGACCCATGGCCTGTGGCTGCTGGTTGCGTTCTGGACCGGCTTCACCTTCATCGCCTATTACGCCTATGCGCCGCATCTGCTCCTCGCATTCGTGACGGGACACGCGGCCGGGGTGGCCTATGCCACGGTCGCCATCCTGACGGCGACGACCTATGTGGCGGCGGGGCTCGCCCGCGAGCAGGTGTGCATGTACATGTGTCCCTATGCGCGCTTCCAGGGCGTCATGTATGAACCCGAGACGCTGGTGGTGTCCTACGACATCCATCGGGGGGAGGGTGCCAACGGGCGCGCGGTGCCGCATGCAGGCCTCAAGACGCGCGAGGAGCGCACGGCCCTCGGACACGGGGACTGCGTCGACTGCGGGCTGTGCGTGCAGGTGTGCCCGGTGGGCATCGACATTCGCAAGGGCCTGCAGTATTCCTGTATCTCCTGCGGCCTGTGCATCGATGCCTGCAACACCATCATGGATTCGGTCGGCTTTCCGAGGGGCCTGGTTCGGTATGACTCGGAAATCGACATCGAGTCCGATCAGCCCGACAAGCCTCACCTCTCCTGGCGGCGCGTGCGGACGATCGGCTACGGCGCCGCGATCGCCATCATGACGAGCCTGCTCATCTACAAGCTCGCGACGCGTGCGAGCTTCGTGGTGAGCGTCGAGGATATCCGGGCGCCCTTGTTCGACGTGATGCCGAACGGCGACATTCGCGACCGTTACCAGATTCGCGTGACGAACAAGACGGCCACGGCGAAGACTTATACGTTCAGCGTCGAGAACCTCCCGCCGGGGAGCCTTCATCTCGGGGCGATTCCGGAACTTACGGTGCCGAGCGGCCAGTCGCTCATGGTGCAGGTGGGGGTGGAACTGCCGCATGAGCTTGCCGAGGAAACCCACGAGATTCACTTCGTGGTGACCCAGAAGGGTCCGCACGGCGGCTCCATCGAACAGCATGCCCATTATTTCGGAGAAAGGGACTAGGCCATGACCGTAGTTGATACGCTATTCGGGGGCATCGTCGTCGTCGCGCTCCTTTTCTTCGTCTTTCGTGCGCTCAAGATGCCCAACTACTGGGGCGGCGTGCTCAGCGGGCTCCTGCCGCTCCTGGCCTACATTGCCTATTCCAGCAAGCACTGGCAGGGGGCCGACATCATGGGGATCCACGTGGCCGCCTACTCGGCGGTTGCCGCCGCGCTGACGCTCATGCACGCCGTGCGCGGGACAGGCAATGAGCCCGTGCACCTGATGCCCAAGATCATCATCGGGTTTTTCGTCACGCTGATCGTCATCCAGGCGTTCCTCCTGCACACCGCGACGTCCGGGATTCCGCCATGGCTTGCCGCACGCGTCTTTCCGAACGCCAAGAAGGTGCCCGTCTACAGCGGATTTTCCGGGGTCGTGGCGCACGGGGAGGAAGCGGCGGAAGCGGATCGGGATCACCTGAGCCAAATGGCGGCGCAGCGCAAGCTGGGCTGGTCCGTGGATTTGCACGGGCTGGAGTTGATGCGTCAGAATTTCCCGGCGCCGCTCAAGGTGAGCATACGCGACAGGAGCGGCGATGGCATCAATGGCGCACAGGTGTGGCTGAGCTTCTTGCGCCCGGGTGCCACGACCCCGGCCCCGGGTCATAAAATCTGGCTGCGCGGACTCGATCATGGAGACTATGCCGCGCAGGTCGAACTCGAGGCCCCCGGCCTGTGGGTGGCGCGGCTCGATATCCGCTATCAGGGAAACCATTACAGCGCCGAGCAGCCGGTGGACGTGCCTGGTTTCGCCATCGGCGGCGGGACGCCGAGCGAAGACTAGCGGATGAATGCGCCGGAAGTCGCTTGCTTTCATTGCGGCCAGCCGGTTCCGCCGGGGCTGATGCTTGCCGTCGTCGTTGATGGCCGGTCCGAGCCGATGTGTTGTCATGGATGCCGTGCGGTTGCCGGCGCCATCGTCGACAACGGCTTGGCCGACTATTATCGGCATCGCACGGCGATGCCGTCGGGGCCGCAAGAGGTGGTTCCGGACGTCGTGCGCGACCTTGCGTTGTACGACCATCCCGAGATCCAGAAATCCTTCGTCGTGGATCTGGCCGAACCCGAAGGACCGGTTCGTGAAGCCGTCCTGATCCTCGAGGGCATTACCTGTGCGGCCTGCATCTGGCTCAACGAGCGGCACTTGATGCAACTGCCCGGCGTCCGGTCGGTGCAGGTCAACTACGGGACACACCGGGCGCGGGTCCGCTGGGACGAGGCGACCCTCAAGCTGAGCCGGATTCTCGCCGAAATCCAGCTGCTGGGGTACAAGGCGCATCCCTACAGCGCGCAGACCTCCGAGGCGTTGCGCCGGAAGGCGCGCCGGCTCGACCTGCGCCGCTTGGCCGTGGCGGGCCTGTGCGCGGTCCAGGTCATGATGATGGCCGTGGCCCTGTATTCCGGCGCCATCCACGGCATGGAGCGCTCGACGCGCGATTTGCTGCGCTGGGTGAGTTTCGGCCTTACCCTTCCGGTGATGCTCTATTCCGCGGTCCCGTTCTATTCGGGCGCATGGAGCGCCCTTCGCGCCAAGCGGCTCAATATGGATGTGCCGGTCGTGGTGGCCCTGATCGCGGGCTTTCTCGGCAGCGCCTGGTGGACGATACGGGGGGGCGGCACCGTCTATTACGACACGGTGACGATGTTCGTGCTGTTCCTGCTGTCGACCCGATTCCTGGAACGGGGGGCGAACGAGCGTTCGCTGGATGCGGCCGAGAACCTGCTGCGGCTAGCCCCCGCGCTGGCCACGCGGGTGGTCGGCGGCGAGCACACCGTGGTTCCGGTGGCCGACCTGAAGACCGGGGACACGATTCTTGCCAAGCCGGGCGAGACCATTGCGGTGGATGGGGTCGTCCTGGACGGGAAAAGCAACGCCGACGAATCGTTGCTGACCGGCGAGAGCCGGCCTGTCCCCAAGGCACCGGGCGACAAGGTCATCGCGGGCGCCATCAATCAGGACGGACCCTTGCTCATGCGCGTGGACGGCGTGGGCGAACATACGGTGCTGGCGGGCATCGTCCGGATGCTGGACCGTGCGCAGGCGGAGAAACCCCGCGTCGCTGAACTGGCCGACCGCGTCGCCGGCTATTTCACCGCAGGTTTGCTGTTGATCGTGGCGGCGACGGCGATCGCGTGGGGCATTGCCGATCCCGCCAAGATGTTTCCGATCACGCTCGCCGTTCTCGTGGTCACCTGTCCGTGCGCCCTTTCGCTGGCGGCGCCGGCCGCGCTTGCGGCCGGCGGGTCGTTCCTGTTGCGCAGGGGGGTGCTGCTGACCAAGGGGCACGCTCTCGAGACGCTCTCGCGCGTCAATCACGTGGTCTTCGACAAGACCGGGACGCTGACCTATGGCAGGCCGAGCCTGCAGGCGACCATCCCCCTGGGGGGACTGGACGCGCGGCAGTGCCTACGGATTGCGGGTGCCCTTGAGCAGGCGTCCGAACATCCGCTTGCGCGCGCCTTCCTCAAGGCGCTGGGCGGGCAACCCTCACTCCCGGTCGAGGATGCCCGCAACATCCCCGGCGAGGGGGTGGGCGGCCGCGTCGAGGGGGTGTCCTACCGTCTGGGGAACGCGGCTGTGCTGGAAGGCGGGATCTTGCCCGTGTTGCCGAATGATTGCGTACCGCCGGGGTCGAGCATCGTGTGGCTGGCGATGGGACGGGCGGTGCTCGCGGCATTCGTGCTCTCGGACGAGGTGCGCCCGGATGCCAAAGCCCTGGTCGGGAAGCTCGCGGCCGATGGGATCCGGGTGAGCGTCTTGAGTGGGGACGGCGAGGCCGCCGTGCGCCATCTTGCGGACGCGCTCGGGATTCCCGGGGTCTACGCGGCCTTGCGCCCGGAAGGAAAGCTTGCGCACCTGCAGGGCCTGCAGGCCGCCGGCGATATCGTCGCGATGGTGGGCGATGGCGTCAATGATGCGCCCGTGCTGGCGGCGGCCCAGGTCTCTTTCGCGATGGGCGGGGGCACGCAGGTCGCCCGATCGAGCGCCGATATCGTCCTGTTGTCCGACAAGCTGATGGAGATCGGCTCGGCGATCGAGGTGGGCAGGGGCACGATGTCGGTCATGAAGCAGAACCTCGCGTGGGCCATCGGCTATAACCTGATTGCCGTTCCCTTCGCCATCATGGGCTACCTCGCCCCCTGGCTGGCTGCGCTTGGGATGTCGGCAAGCTCATTGATCGTCGTGCTGAATGCCCTGCGACTGCGCGGGGCCCCCGATGGGAATTGAGAATCGTTGCGCGATCCGCTAGAATCAGAATCGTTACCAATTACAAACGAGCTGATTGCAACTGCATGGGGATGCACGGAAATGAAGAAAAAATTCAACCATGACAAAATGCCCATGGTGATCGTCGTCACGCTGATCGTATGGGCGTGGACGAGTTTCCTGAGTGTCGTTTTGACGCACGCCTGAACTGCCGGGGGGCAAGACCGACTGGCCGGCGGGAGGTCTCTCTCGCCGGCCAGCGTCTTTTTGGGCAAGCCGTCGGGGTGTTACGCGTGGGCGCCGATGACGGTCTTCATCTTGGACAGGGCCTTCTGCTCGATCTGGCGAATCCGCTCGGCGGAGACGCTGAATTCGGCGGCCAACTCGTGGAGCGTGGCGGCATCGTCTTCGCGCAGCCACCGCGCCTCGATGATCCGTCGGCTGCGGCTGTCGAGACTTTGCAGTGCGGCCTCGAGACCTTCGCTGCGCCGTCGCTCGCTTTGCTGCGCCTCGAGTTCAAGCACGGGTTCAAGGCCCGGGTCCGCAAGGTAGCTGATCGGGCCGAACCGCTCGTCCTCATCGTCTGATACGGGCTCCAGGGGAATATCCTGGCCCGTGAGGCGGGTTTCCATCTCGGCGACCTCATGGGGCTTGACCCCCAGTTCCTTGGCCACGTGGTCGATCTCTTCGCCGCTCAATGCGCCGAACCCCTGCTTCATGCTGCGCAAATTGAAGAAGAGCTTTCTTTGCGCCTTGGTCGTGGCAATCCGGACCATGCGCCAGTTGCGCAGGATGAACTCGTGGATCTCGGCGCGGATCCAATGCACTGCAAACGAGACGAGCCGCACGCCCCTTTCGGGATCGAAGCGCTTGACCGCCTTCATCAAGCCGATATTGCCTTCCTGGATGAGGTCGGCTTGCGGCAGGCCATAGCCCATATAGCCGCGGGCGATGTTGACCACGACCCGGAGGTGGGAGACGACCAGCGTCTTGGCGGCATCGAGGTCCCCCTGGTCGCGCAGTCGGCGCCCGAGCGCATGCTCTTCCTCGATGGTGAGCATCGGTACGGCGTTGACGGCGCCAACGTAGCTTTCCAGGCTGCCAACGGTGGCCGGCGTGGGGAAAGTCAAGGCATTGCTCATGTGGTGAATCCTCCCAACCTCAATGTTAGCACTCAAAGCGTCAGAGTGCCAAGCTCAGATGAAAGTTCCCATAAGGATAGATGTTCCTGACGACTAAAGTCCGAAACTTTCCGGCGTGCCCGGACCGGAGCGGGCCTGCTGGCACAGTCCGCGCCACGCCTGATGGCCAGTCACGCCCAATTCCCGCCGCGCCGAGTGCCGAGCCTGAGGCCGTGGGCCTCTTGATTAACGCGTCTATCGCTCATACCTCATCAGGGCTACGATCAATACCTTAAACGGCATGAGGCAAAGGCAGGGCATGCCCATGCAAGCGTCGACGTGCTCTCATCATTTGAGCGCCGTTTTTTTTTGCAGGCCGTATTGCTTTAAAGTGATAGCTCACGTAACGTCGGCCCTGTCATTGTGGCGTGATGCCGAGGGGATGTGCCCCTTTTGGTGCAAGGGTTTTGGAGAGCGGTGAGGACGATGTATGACTGAAAAGAGCGTGGATGACTTCCGCGTGCGGCTCGGCGGCCGGGATCTGGTGCCGATCATGATTGGTGGGATGGGGGTCGACATTTCTACCGCTGATCTGGCTTTGACCGCCGCTCGCCTGGGCGGTATCGGCCACATCTCCGACGCGATGGTAAAGACCATCGCCGACCGCCGCTACGACACCCAGTATGTCAAGGAAAAGACCAAGCTCTACAAGAGTCATGCCGACAGTCATGACAAATCGGCCGTGCAGTTCAACCTCAGCCGTCTGGCCGAGGCGACGATGCTGCACGTGGGCAAGACCATGGAAGCGAAGCGGGGCGACGGCCTGGTCTTCATCAACTGCATGGAAAAGCTGACCATGAATGCGCCCAGGGAGACCCTGCGGGTCCGCCTGCGCGCCGCGCTGGACGCCGGCATCGACGGCATCACGCTGGCGGCCGGCCTGCATCTGGGTTCCTTCGGCCTGATCGAGGACCACCCGCGTTTCCGCGATGCCCAGTTGGGCATCATCGTGTCCTCGCTGCGGGCCTTCCAGCTGTTCCTGCGCAAGTCCGCACGGACCCACCGCTTGCCCGACTACGTCGTGGTGGAGGGCCCGCTTGCCGGCGGCCACCTGGGTTTCGGCATGGACTGGGCTCAATACGACTTGGCCACGATCGTCGCCGAGATCCTCCAATGGCTGAAGGCCGAGCACCTGGACATCCCGGTGATTCCCGCCGGCGGCATCTTCACGGGCGGCGATGCCGTCGCCTTCCTCGCTGCGGGCGCCGCAGCCGTGCAGGTGGCCACCCGCTTCACCGTCACCGACGAATGCGGCCTCCCCGACGGCGTCAAACAGGACTATTTCAAAGCCGAGGAAGCGGATATCGAGGTCAACGAGACCTCTCCCACCGGCTATCCCATGCGTATGCTAAGGAATTCACCTGCGCTGCGCAGCGGCATTCGGCCCAATTGCGAGGCCTATGGCTACCTGCTCGACGCGAATGGTTCTTGCGCCTACATCCGTGCCTACAACCGTGAGGTCGCCGCGCATCCGGATGCCGACAAGATCTCTGTGCCTGATAAGATCTGCCTGTGCACCCACATGCGCAACTTCAACTGCTGGACCTGCGGCGCCACCACCTACCGCCTCAAGGAGACCACGGTGAAGAATGCAGACGGCACGTACCGCTTGCTCAGCGCCGAACACGTCTTCAAGGACTACCAATTCACCAAGGGCAACCAGATCACGTTGCCGCGTTGAGTGACACCGGCCTCGATGCGGTAGGCAAATGCCCGACGCCGGTTGCGCCGCCTATGTCTGCCTCTTGGCCTTCGGCGAAGGCCGGTACCGCGTCCGAACCCCGCCAATGGTCGTGTCAGTATGCCTCGCCCCGGACCATCATTCAGGGCGCGCCATGGGAGAAGGCGACGCTCGAGTGCTCCGAGCGTCTGTGCCGGCTCAAGAATTGCCCCCAATGCAGGAACATTCCCGAAGCGCATGGCTGCCACACGCCATGGCGGTACCGGGACGGCGCAGGGGGCGCTCATCGCCGAAGTCCCTTTTTTCGTCGCGGCGCCTATCAACGCACTTAAATTCGGGGGCTTGAACATGAACGCCTCGGTGTTCCGTATTAACCGCTGCGTCGGCGAGAACTCGCGGCGAGGCATCGGGCGACGCCCTGCCACAGATCTTGGGATGCCGCGAGATGCAAGAGCGCGAGAAGGCGGTTGGGGAGGCCATTGGGTTGGAAGGCGGTGCGGCGTGCGTGGCGCGTTACATGAACGAGCGATTCGGCTCGCGACCTGAAACGGCCGGGTGAGGCGAGCCGCATTTCCATGTGCCGCGCGGCGGCGGGCCGGAGGCCGCGCTATGATGACAATCATTGCTTCGTGCCGCGGCAGTCACGAGCACGCGGTAGGGCGCGGCTGCACGGCCCCTACGGGTCATCGACCGATCCAGGCCTGCAACAGCGCAACGAGCCTATCGCAGGAGGGGCATCGTCCGTCGGTCTTGACGGTGCCCATGTTCAGGATTAGCATAAAATAATGTGCTTTTTCCCATACATGCGGCGCACGCATCGCCGTCTTGCCCTCTGGCTGGTCGGCTTGTGGATTCTGCTGGGTTCTGCCGCCTGGACCGTTCCCGCGGCGCAGGCTGCGATGCCTATGCAAGGCATGCATGCCATGCGGTGCTGCATGCCGCATACCCACCCAGGACAACGATGTCCGCAAGAGGTCGGCTGCCAGACCCTTTGCCTCGCCACTAACGCGGCAGGACCGCAATCCGTCACGTTCGCGACACGCCTGGTCGCCAAATTCCTGCCTACTCCCGTTATCCTCCTTCATCCGCTCCTGGTGTCGTACGCCCCCCCTGCCGCGCATGCCCGATTCGCGCCGCCGCAAGCCTCAGCTCCTCCAAACACCCGTCTGCTCCTATAACACGCCTCCAAGCTTAGCGTCTTCCTGGTCCGCCGGGCTGTTGTCTCGTGTCGTGCATTGACCTGTGTACGCCTGAGGCAGGCGGGCTGCCGATGCGTGCTCCCGTCGCCCGTTCCCGCGACTACTAGCCGCAACGCATTGAGGCTCACGTCATGTCTTCTATTTTCAGGCCCGTCAAGGGCCAAGCCGCCGCTTGCCGCCGTGCAGCGCTTGCCGCCGGCGTGCTGCTGTTCGCGGCCTTGCATGCCAAGGCTGCGCCCCTATCACTCACCCAGGCCGAAGCGCTTTTGTTGCGGCAAAACCCCAATCTCGGGGCCCTGACGCAAGAGGCTGCGGCGCTTCGCCATCAGTCGGTCGCGATAAGCCAGCTTCCGGATCCGACCCTTTCTCTCGGAGCGGTCAATCTTCCAACCAACTCGTTCGCGTTCAATCGACAGCCTATGACCATGCTGAGCGTCGGCGTCAGCCAGAGCTTTCCTCAGTGGGGAAAGCTCCGCTTGCAAGGCGAACAAACCGACGCGCAAACGCACGCCGCGCTCGCCGAGACAGATGCCGATGCCGCCCAGCTTACCTTGAAACTGCGGCAGGCATGGCTGGACGCCCTCTATGCCGAGCACGCGATGAAGCTTGTCGCATCGCAACAGCGGGTTGCCGACGAAACCACCCAAGCCTCGCTGGCCGCCTATCGTGCCAATCGATCCTCGGAATCGGACGTGCTGAGCGCGCGCATCGCGGCAGGCGAACGGGCCAACGCCTTCAGCCGTCTACAGGCCGAGCATGCGGAAGACCTGGCTGTTATCGCCCAACTCCTCGGGCTGCCCAGGCAACCAACGCTAGAGCCGCACTGGCCACAGCTCCCGGCGCCACCCAGCCTGGCGCAGATGCGGGAAAGGTTGGCGGGCCAGCCCAGCCTGCGCGCCGCCGAGGCAAAAACCCAGGCCGCCCGGTTGGGCGTCGCGATCGCCCGCCGCGACTTTTACCCCAAGTTTACGGTGAGCGTTGCGTATGGACAAAGCTACTTCCCGGGAAGCCCGAACTGGGCGTCGGCGGGTGTTGCGATCACGCTGCCCCTATTCCCGGCGAAGCGCCAGGACCAAAGTTTCGATGAGGCGCAGGCGCTGGCCTCGCAGGCGCAGGACCGCTATGAGGACAAAACGCTCGCCTTCATGCGGGACGCGAGAAGCGCCTATGCGCGCTTCGATGCGGCGGTGGCCCAATTGCAGCGCACAAAGAAAGACCTTCTGCCGACTGCCCATCACGCCTATGCCGCTGCCTTGAGCGCATATCAGGCGGGAAGAATGGGGATGAGTGCGCTGCTTAAGACCGAACAGGATGTGCTGAACACGAGCCTGAGCGCACTGCGCTATCGGCGCGACCGCGAATTCGCACGCGCCACGCTCGACTATCTCGCCACCCAAGGAGCCACGCCGTGAATACCCGAGATCTCCCCAAGATCGCCCTCGTGCTCGGGGCCGGAATGCTGCTGGGCGCCGGGGCGGCGAGCTGGCTGCGCCCGTCTACGAAGGTATCGAGCCAAGCCACGAGAACTAGCGTCAGGCCCCCAAGCGCGCCCATTGCACGCCGCGTTCTCTACTGGGCGAGCCCCATGGATCCCAGCATCCACTCCGATCATCCGATGAAAGACAGCATGGGCATGGATTACCTGCCGGTCTATGCACCACAGACAAGCGCTACTGCGGCCACCGGCCTTCGCGTCGACCCGCGCACGGCGCAAAACCTCGGCGTTCGGGTGGTCAAGGTTGCGCTGCGCTCGATCGGGCAGGCGATTCACACCGTGGGGACGGTGGCCTTGGACGAGAACCGCGTCTACACCGTGACCCCGCGCTATGGCGGATGGGTGGTGAATCTGCACGTGCGCGCGGTGGGAGATCCGGTGCACCGGGGGGAGGTCCTGGCGGAGCTCTATTCTCCGGATCTGTACAACGCCGAGGAGGACTATCTTCTTGCCCGACGGCAAGGCAATAGCCCCGACCTCGTTGCGGCGGCCAGGGAGCGCCTGCGCCTGCTGGGGATGAGCGACCACGACATCGTCAGCTTGGCTCGAGAGGGAAAGGCTCCACGCGATGTCGCGCTGCGGGCTCCGGCTTCGGGTGTGATTACCCGGTTGAGGGTACGCCAGGGTGGGTATGTTTCACCACAGACGCAATTTTTTGAGATCGCGAACCTTGAGCGCGTATGGGTCGACACGGCGCTTTATGGCTACCAGCTTCCCTGGGTGGGGTTGGGCGACCCCGTCCGTCTGCATTTATCGGCCTATCCGCAACGCACGTGGTCTGGGACCCTGGGCTTCCTTTATCCCACGTTGAATCCCAAGAGCCGCACCGTCAGCGCGCGGCTGAGCATCGCGAATCCTGACGGAGTGCTCCGTCCCGGCATGTATGCGACAGCCACGCTTCTCGGCCGCGCTCGGCCGGCGCTCGCGGTTCCCCAGAGCGCGGTCCTCCATGCCGATGAAGCGGATTTCGTGATGGTCGCACAAGGCGAGGGACATTTTCTTCCTGTGCAAGTGGCGTTGGGAGCGCAAGCGGACGGCTGGATACAAGTGCGCCATGGGCTGCGCGCCGGGGAAGCCGTGGTGCAGAACGCACAGTTTCTCCTGTATTCGGAATCCCAGTTCCAGTCGGTCAAGGCGCGCATGCTGGGCAGCAACCTCGAAGGGAGCCAGCCATGATCCGGAGGCTCATGCAATGGTGTTTGGACAACCGCGGCCTCACGGTGTTCGCAAGCCTCGCGTTGGTCGGGGCGGGAGTTCTGGCCGTGCTCAATATTCCCCTCGAGGCGATTCCCGATATTTCCCCGACCCAGGTCATCGTCAAGACCTCCTATCCGGGCCAAGCCCCGCAGGTGGTCCAGGACCAAGTGACCTACCCGCTGGAAACGACGCTGCAGTCCGTGCCTGGCGCGAAGGCCGTCCGCGGCTATTCGATGTTTGGGGATTCTTATGTCTACGTCATTTTCCAGGACGGCACCAATGTCCACGACGCACGCAATCTAGTGCTGCAATATTTAAGCCAAGTGCAGTCGCGTCTGCCATCGGGCGTGACGCCCGTGCTCGGGCCGGACAGCTCGGGAGTCGATTGGATATACGAATATGCCGTGACCGACCCTGCCGGCACCCTGGATCTGGCGCAGCTCACCACCTTGCAAGACTGGTTCCTCAAGTACCAGCTGCAAAGCATTCCGGGTATCGCGGAAGTCGCCACGGTGGGGGGGATGGTGCAGGAGTATCAGGTGGTCGTGGACCCACAGAAGCTCCTCGCCTACGGCATCGCCTTGCCTCAGGTGGAAAGCGCCATTCGGGCCGCCAACGGCGAGACCAGCGGCTCGGTAGTGGACTTGGGCGGAACGAGCTATATGGTACGAACCACGGGATATATTCATTCCCTTGCCGATCTGGAGAGCGCGCCGCTTGCGGTGCGCGAGGGCGTTCCCATCACGTTGCGCGACGTCGCGCGCGTCCAGCTCGGGCCGGGGCTGCCCAACAGCGTGGCCGATCTCGACGGGCAGGGGACGGTCGTGGGCGGTATCGTGATGATGAACCAGGGCGGCAACGCCTACGCCCTCATCCACCGGATCAAGGCCAAGCTGAAGGCGATCTCGTCGTCCCTTCCGCCCGGCGTCAAGATCGTCGCAACATACAGCCAAGCCCCCTTGATCCAGCGCAGCGTCCGCACCCTGGTCGAGAAGCTGATCGAAGAGTCGCTGGCGGTCGCGCTCGTATCCCTGCTCTTCCTGGTGCGAGCCCGTTCGGCGCTGGTGGCCATCGTGGCTTTGCCCTTGGGGGTGCTGGCGGCTTTCCTCGTCATGTGGCTGCAGGACATTCCCGCCAACATCATGTCCCTGGGCGGGATCGCCATCGCCGTCGGCGCCATGGTGGATGCCGCCGTGGTCATGATCGAGAACATGCACAAGCACCTCGAGCAAAGTCCGCATGGCGACCCTTGGGCGCTGGCGACCGCAGCGGCATCGGAAGTCGGACCGGCGCTCTTCTTTTCGCTTCTCATCATTGCTGTTTCCTTCCTGCCGGTCTTCGCCCTGGGGGGCGAGGAGGGCAAGCTTTTCCGCCCGCTCGCCTACACCAAGACGTATGCGATGGCCGCTGCGGCGGTTTTGTCGATCACGCTGGTGCCGCTCCTGATGGCCTGGTTCATCCGCGGCCGCATCCCCCCCCCCCC
>JAKAFK010000114.1 GCA_021817985.1 Pseudomonadota bacterium
CCGCATTCCGCCCACGTCTCACAATCGTTCGCCAGGGGAAAATATGTGGGCTCCTCGCCTCGCTCCATCACGAAAAAGCGTGAAATATCGGCGGTGAAATAAACCGGGCGCTAACAAATGGTCGCCGCAAGGCTCGTGCCCCGGCCCGTGCGGACCAGATCCCTTGCCTTGTCTTGCAGTCTCTTAATGCTGCTGGCGGCGATCCTGACCTTCGCTTGCCGATGCCAGGTGAAGCTGTAGCCGAGGAACTTGCGCTGCCATGGGCGTGCGCAAGCGCTCTTCTCGCGGTTGACCTTGAGCTTGAGCACCGTTTCCAGGTACTCGCTGATCGCGGCCATCGCGTGGCGGGCCGCCACCTCGCTGCCCACGTAAACGTTGGCATCATCCGCATAGCGGACGAAGGTGTGCCCTCGACGTTCCAGTTCCCGGTCGAGGTCCGTCAGCAGAACGTTGGACAACATCGGGCTAAGAGGGCCGCCTTGGGGCGTCCCTTCCTGCCTTGGCTGCGCCAATCCGCCCCGCATCAAACCCGCTTCCAGAAACCGGCGAATAAGCTTTAGAACCCGTTCGTCCTTGACCACCCGCGCCACCCGGGACATCAGAATGTCGTGGTTCACCCGGTCAAAGAATTTCTCCAAATCCAGGTCGACGACCCAGCGTTTGCCGGACTGCACATACGCTTGCGCCGCCTTCACCGCCTGCCAGGCATTGCGGCCCGGCCGAAAACCGTAGCTCGACGAGGAGAATTGGGGCTCAAAGATCGGTTGCAGAACTTGCAGCAGCGCCTGCTGGATCAGCCGATCCACCGCAGTGGGTACGCCCAGCGTCCTGACCCCGCCCGTGGGCTTGGGGATGTCCACCGCTCGCACCGCCTGAGGCAAATAGCTGCCCGACAATAGCGCCGCCTTGACGCTGGGCCAGTTCCCTTTGAGCCAGTCCTTGAGTTCACCGACCGCCATACCATCAACGCCCGGTGCTCCCTTATTTCCGACGACCCTCTGGTAGGCCAGCCACAAGTTGCCGCGCTCAACCACGGATTCCATCATCCGCGGCCCTTCCGCTTTCGTTTGCCCAGCAGCCGCCGCACCCGTCTCTGCACCCACACCGGCCCCAGGCGAATTCCGTCCGCCCTCCTCCGGATAGGCCACACTTGCGTGTGCTTGTGCGTCATCAACTGGCATCGAGGTTTGCTGTCCTAATCGCGGTATTTCATGTTCAGCCCTTCACCGCTCCGGTTCCGAGCAGCTAATACGGCCTCTGCTGTCTTCTGCCGCCCCATCCCGACACCTTCCGGTGCCAGTAGCACAAGGCAGGACGACAGATCTCCCAGGGTAATGCGCGCGACCTTCACGCTTATGCCTGTCGGATTTACGTCATGGCGTTCCGTGCAAGTATCGGGCTTCACAGATATTGGCCTGCTCGCCCCGCCATGCCGCCTGATCCGCTTCCTGTTCGTCAGGCCAGCGCTTTGCCTTCAGCTTCCTCCGGATTCCGCCTCGCGACGGACACCCTTGCCGTTCGGCTAACACTTCCCCTTGCCGGGTGTGTAGAGGACTTGCACCCCCAAGTCGTCTTTCCCGCCACCACAGCGGTTCCGACAGCGCCAGTCAAGGCGCTACGCGCCATGCCTGGCGCACCAAAATGAAGGCCTCCGGCTATGCCGGAGGATTGTTACTATGCCGCTTCCCGGCCAGAAGACAGACTTGACGCACGCGTTACGCTACTGACATCATCATGAACATCGCCTTTTGATCTTACGGCCACCCTTGGCCAAGACGTATTGTGAAAATCCTCATCGTCGAAGATGATCCAAAAACCGGACGCTACCTGAGCCAAGGGCTAACGGAGGCCGGCTTCGTCGCTGACTGGTCCAATCACGGGCTCGATGGCAGGCGTCACGCGTTGCGCGAGAGCTACGAGCTGATTGTGCTAGATGTGATGCTCCCAGGGGTAAGCGGCTGGGAGATCCTCCGCCAAATTCGCCAAGGGGGGAACCCGGTCCCCGTCTTGTTTCTTACTGCGCGCGACGACGTTGATGACCGTGTCAAAGGCCTCGAACTCGGCGCCGACGATTATCTCGTCAAACCCTTCGCGTTCACCGAGTTGCTCGCCCGTGTGCATGCGCTTTTGCGGCGGGGGAGGTTAAATCAGGCGCAAGAGGAAATTCGCGCGGGCGATCTCGAACTCAACCTCTTGCGTCGGCGGGTCACCCGTGCGGGGCGGCCTATCGAGGTCACCGCCAAGGAGTTCGTGCTGCTCGAGCTTTTCGTGCGCCGCCAAGGCCAAGTGCTTCCCCGCACACTCATTGCCTCACAAGTCTGGGGCATCAACTATAGCAGCGACACCAACGCCATCGACGTGGCCGTGCGCCGCCTGCGCGGGAAAGTCGACGACGAGTTCGAGCGTAAGCTGATCCGCACCGTACGTGGCATGGGCTATGTTCTGGAAGCCTCCGAGTCTTGAGCGCGCGCCTGTCGCTCCATGCTCGGGTCTCCCTGCTCTTCGCCGCGTTGGCGACGGTCGTGCTCCTTGCCGCCGGACTTTTCTTCGAGCATGCCGCCAAAAGGCATTTCCTCGAGGATGACCGACAGGAACTGGACGGCAAGATGGCCCTCTTGTGCCAGTCGCTGAAAACGCTCCACCCAGAAAGCAGTATGGCGTTGGCGGCGCAAATTCACGATATCAAAGCCGGGCACCCGGGGATGGTCATCGTCATTCGTACCAGCAACTGGAAACTGCTCTCCCTAGTAGGAAACCGTCGGCTCGGGCTACGCCTTCTTGAAGGCGTAGAACTCGGCGATCCCTCGCCTGCCCTCGTGCCCTATGCCGGTCACTTTTACCGTGTCCTCGAACGAAGGGTTACGATCGATCGGGCCCACGCCCTGTCGGCACGGGTGATCATGGCACTCGATATTTCCGACGATCAGCAGTTCCTCAGCAAGTTCTTGCCAACCCTTTGGTTCGGCATCGCGACGACTGTGCTTGTCATGGGGGTTTTAGGCGGGTTGGCCGTGCGCTCAGGCCTTTCGCCTTTGCACAAACTGTCGGAGAAGGTGGCGGGCATATCCGCGCAAGAGCTTGGCACGCCGCTTTCGCTGGAGGACGTCCCGCGCGATCTCAAGGACCTCGTTGGCGCCTTCAACCGCATGCTTGGGCGACTCGACAGATCGTTCCAACGTTTGTCCGAGTATGCGTCAGATATTGCACACGAACTGCGAACGCCGCTCAACAACCTGATGATGCAGATAGAAGTCACGCTCGCCCAAGAACGGGATGCACAGGAATATCTCGCAACTCTCCAGTCCAATCTCGAGGAGTGCGGACGCCTGTCTCACATGACGTCCGACATGCTGTTCCTTGCCAAGGTCGATCAAAGGATGTGCAGGCCGAAAGCTGAGTGCATTGATTTGGCGGCCGAAGTGGAACGTCTATTTGATTTCTACGACGCCCTTGCCGCCGACCATGGCGTACGCCTCCAGCAAAGCGGCGCAGCTACGGCCTTCGGGGATGGCCTGATGATTTCGCGGGCGTTGTCCAACCTCTTGTCGAACGCGATCCGCTTCACGCCGAAGGGAATGGCCGTTCTTCTGACCCTTAAAGACCACCCGAACGAAGTCCGCATCGAGGTCATCAACCCGGGGCCAGAAATTCCCGCCGATGTCTTGCCGAGAATCTTTGATCGCCTCTATCACCGCGAGCCGGACACTCGGGGAAACAGCGACAACATCGGCCTTGGACTCGCCATCACCAAGGCGATCGTCGAATTGCACGGTGGCACCCTTTGCGCTACATCCACAAAGGGCGAAACACGGTTCACCATTAGCCTGCCCAAGGCGATACCAAGCAGCTCCTAAAGCCGCGCCTCGACTTGCCAGCATTGGACGGGACGCCGTGATACGCTGGCGCAGCGCTGATACTTCTGGCTCGTGTGTCGTAAGCGCCAAATTCACCACACATTCTTTTTCAGGTTCGTCAGCTAAATTCGCGGGTAAATTCTGGTTCGGGTAAATTGCCAAGTCCATGATACAACGCGATTTCAAGACCACGGAAGGTGCGAAATCCGAAGGCTCTTTTCGAGATCAATTTCGCTTTGCCGTTGAAACCCTCGACCACGCCGCTGGAAAGTTGCCCTTTCGCTCGAAACCAGTTGAGCAGGAGGGGGCGGTGGGCGCGCAGCATGCGGGCTACCTTCTTCATGGGTTTCGCGCGCATGGTCCGCGTACACCATCGATCAAGGAACCGGCCCGCCCAGTAGCGAGAGACGTAGTCCCAGAAGAACTGGAATTGCTCCTTGAGCAGGTAGGCGCGCAACGATCTCAGGTTGTAGCGCAAGAGATCGGACAGTCGCGCCTCCTGCTTCTCCGTCAGGTTTTCAGGGCGCTTGAGCAGCACCCAGCGCGCCTTGGTCAGCACGGGGACACAGCCCTTGGCCTTGAGTGCCTTGACCTCCTGGGCACGCACCTCGTCGATGGCCTTGTTCATGTGGACCATGATATGGAACCGGTCGAGCACGTTAACGGCCTGGCTCGCCTTCTTGGCGATCACTTTCAAGTACGGCTTCCACATGACCGTGCAAATGTATCTCAGCTCCAGGCTTCGCTCCTTGCCCAGCCAGCGGAAGAAACGCAACGCCGTCTTGTGTCGTCAGGCGCGACGAGAAACACCCGATAAGAAAATCCCATTGGGTACCCTTTGCTCAACGGTCAGCCATCCGAGGCCATTAGGCCAAACGGCCAGAATATACAGAGCGCAGTGCATTGTTGGGGGTAGACCCACATCAGCCCTTTCCCGTCGTTGCCGGCCATCGCCATTCTATCGAGTCTTGTCAAATTCATTAGCCAATTCGCGCGATAGAAAATGTTTTCAATGCATATAGTTACACGCGTACCATCCGAATCTATCAAACATCGCGCGGCGATCCTGGGCATCTTGTGCGATAGCCCCTTAATGGGAATCGGGGTTGTATGCCAGAGTTACTCGACCCACGATTTGCGGCAGTTCAATGCGGAACGCGGATAGTGCCCGAACGGATCCCGGCTGCGATCTGCTCGAGAGTTTTGGCGAAGCGGAACAGCCCGCCGAACTCCGCGCACAGTACGTTCACTTCGTCTGCGTCACACAGTTCCACCAGCCGGTAAAATAATGGCAGTTGAGGTCCCACGGCAGCAAGGAATTCCAGCGGTTCGCAGTGCGGCGGCAAGCTGGCCACGGCGGCGTCGAGCATTGCCGCAATCGCCCGAGATTCCTTCACCCGCAATGCCTCGCGAAGGGGCGGGCCGCTGGGTGGCGGCTGGCGGCCTTCGAACACTGCCAGACCGAGCTCACCCTCGTCCATGCGCAGAATCGAATCGATCGTGCCGGGCGCCATCTCCTTGGCCAGGACCAGAGTCGCGTTCACGACGTTCTCGAATTCTTCGATGTCAGTTTCGAGTTGCCCAAGCACCTGGCGTTGCGCATGCGTCAGCGTCTCGCATCGTTCGGCCTGTGCGCGATAGACCGGAACCATCTCAAGCTGATTTCCACACAGCCGAATGGCACGTTCAATCTCGGCATCCCCCAGAACATGCGGGCAATCACGCGCCCGCTCTAGCGACCGATACAGATCCATGGCACCCTGCAGCTCATCAGCCGTCATCTCCGCAATCGCAGGCAGCATGGCAATCGGATGGTGGACCGGCTCCGGGTTACAGTCGCCATCCTCGTCCGACTCTTCAGCGGGTGGTTGGGCAGCGGACACGACCGGGGACGGTGACAGCTCCATGCGGTCCTGCGACAGGTCGAGGTAAGCCAAGCCGCCGCGGCACGCCCATGCCATCATGGTGCCAGGCGCCTGCGGGCGCCGGCTGAACTGTCGGCGCACCTTGTCGTACTGGACGCTACTGGTTGTCGACCGTTCAAGGCGGCCATTATGGTCGGCCAGTCCGCTCAATGCCGCCTCGTCGACCTCGGCCTTGAACGCCGTGACATGCTGGCCGGGATCGACGACGAGCACGAAGTAGCTGCGCTGCTCGACCATTTTCCTCAACACGGCGCGCACGGCCGGGTCACCCGGATTGACGAGCACGTGGAAGGTGCCGAGGCGGCGAAACTCCCCGATGGCCACCCAAATTCCCCCACTTTTGGCCACCCCAAATTCCCCCACCCTGAAGACGGCGTGACGGTGTCGTAAGGCACCGTTGTCAAGCTTGCAGGGAAGCCCCGGCAGGACGTTAA
>JAKAFK010000115.1 GCA_021817985.1 Pseudomonadota bacterium
GAATTCGAACGAGACCTGCTGATTGAACGAACCCAAGCCGGGGTCCAGCGGGCAAGAGCGAGCGGTAAAGTGATCGGGCGGCCCGCATCTTTAACAGAAGAGCAAAAAGCCGCTGTCAGGGAAGCGCGGGGCTCCGGCGCATCGATCTCATCCCTCGCACGGACCTATAAGGTCAGCCGCCAGACCATCGGCCGGGTCTGCGAATAAATCCCTCGCTGACCTTGCTCCTATCAATTGATTATTCTTACCGGTACTATCTAAACTCCTAAGCCGCATTTGCCTTCAGAACATCGATTATGACCTTTCTTGAAGTTGGGGCACCGCCAAGGCTCTTTCCCAGGAATTGCTTCTGGAAGAAAAGCATCGCCTGTAAGCAAGGCGTCTCGTCTAGGCTCTTCCCCAACTTTTCCCACTTCAGAAAAGCATTTAGGTCGTAGTTATAACTATTACGGTAAGCCGGCTCATTGAAGACGTTATTCTCGTCGCCTTCACTCATGTAATTGTCGAGCAACTGCGCGGCACTGCTGACCAACTCCTCGCCTCCCGCATTCTGGCTACATAAAAGTTTGATTATCGCCAAAGTGATCGCTGCGTTGGAAGCGTCGAGAGTAGCCTTCTGAAGCACATCGCGCAGAAGATTTATGGTTACAAAATAGAACAGAAACTTTGTTTGGCGTCGGGCCGGAGGGCCTCCTCGTCCAAATTCTAAACGCTGCCCGGCCTGCTGAAGGAGATAGGCAGCGTAAAGGTCCTCGGCTCCGAATGCTCGCTCCCCCGAGGTAGCATCGTGCAACGTGATCCTCTTGAAGACCGATCCATTCGGCAGGAACGGAGGGTTCTTGCCGAATGCTGTCCCGGCCTCTCCAAGCCATCCGGCACCGTACACCTTTACCAATTCGGTTGCATTGGCGTGGCGCTCAAATGCTTGAATGGTCGGGCGTTGCTTCTGGAGTGCGCGCTGCGAATCCCAGCCTCCGCGCTGAATTTCCAGATAGATACTATAACGGTCAGCAAATTGGCCGTGCCAACTGCGAAAGTCGCCCGAGAGTGCTATAAAATCTTTGTCCCGCACCGCATTCTGGCTGTTGGTGTATCTAGTCACCGCCTGGAGCAACTCCTCACCGTCGTTGCCAACCTTGGCGACTTTCGTCACCACGCAGCCTTTCTTAGCTCGTCTCCGCCAGTCATCTAGTTCAGGGTTTTCACCGGTTCCGCCAGTGTCGAAGCGGCTATAGCAGACCTCCCAGATCGTTCGTGTTGTCTGGCAGCCGTTGACAACATACGGCTCCACCAAGTCAAATGCACCACCCTCACGCTTCTCATAAGCAGAGACAACGACAGTTATACCGTTGTTGTAGAGACCAAACCGTTCCGGCGCATCGCGTAGCGTTTGCTGCATTCCTTTGTTAACCTTGACCTTGCCGCCGAGAAATCGCCGAACATTCTTCTCAAAAAGCTGATCCAGATCGCTGCTCCGCGCCCGATACTCCTTCAAGAAGTCGTAAAGATCGACCAGCGAGACGGACCCTACCAAGAGTTCATCGCCCGCTTCGACAAGGTTACCGCATAGTGGGACAGTAAGGCGGCGACGAGCGGCCAATTCAGCTTCATCGGCCAGTCGGTCAAAAATTGTCCTCAAAGAGATTGCAAACACGTCAAAGATACCGCCAAGCCGTTTCCGGCCCATGGCGCGGATGTCTTCCAACGCACGCTTCTCGGCCTCACTCAACGGGTCAATAGTGGCAAAAACCAGTCTGATCTGATCTGAGGCTGACGCACCATTGCGGAAATTGGTGATCCGCTCCAACAATCCCGAGGCTAAGGACGACAAGTTACGCCGCCCCTCAAGAGTGTCAATTACCTTCTGGGCCTCAACGAGAAGCGTCTCGGTGCCTGCAAAGGCCCTGCCATACTTGCTCTGGATCAGATACCATACATCGCCCAAAGCGACGTCTTCGTCGGTTGCGCTGGAGCCTCGTTCGAGAACCGCGATATCAATCCCGCCGTCTCCAGCACCATCGCAATATACGATGTCTAGTGCGGTCTCATCGGCGTCGAGCCAATGGGATACAATTTTTTCTGCGAATCGCTGTCCCAGTTTCACCGTACTGGGGTTTCCCGCCTGCACGTCTTCTAACCAAATCTCGCGGAAGTCTTCGTAGGTAATACTATTCGTTGTCATTTTGGTTGTTTCCATCGGCGGCTTGTCTGTCGGGGGAACCGGCTCGGCTTGAGAAGCAAGGCGCCATCGCCCGGTGCCGATGTGATCGAAAAGGTGAGTGCCCCTAAAATTGGCCGAGTCATGGGAATGATCTTCAATGGTTCGGCGCACTGTCGCGCGCCAAGCGCCGGCGACCGCAGGATGCCTGATCCGTTGAAGAGCTTCATACAACTCCTCGTATGAAGCTTCGCCACCCAGATAGCGAAAGGCTGCACAAATGTCGTCAACCCAACGTCCCATGATTTCCTCGATTGGCAGGAACAGTAGGCCAGCCGCAATTAAAAAGGTCAATCACAGCCCACTGCCCCAACCAAGACATTAGCCTTCGCGGTTTTCTTCCTTCGCCGCCTCGGCCGCCCATAGGGCAAACCACAACATGCGGGGCGGCTCGCGATGGGTGCTGTTGGCCGGGTCCGTCAGCCATCGCCGTACCGCCTGCGGGGTCGATCCGCACCAGGCCGCAAAGGCAAGCTGAGTCATGCCCGCGCGGGCCAGAGTCGCCCGGATCTCCTCGGGGGTCGGCGGATTTTCGGGCAAGACCGTGCGGTGTGGTGCCATAGTTGAAGGCATTGCACCGCTGGCGCGGTGCCGACAAGGGCAAGATGAGCCCGCGATCAGTCCAGCGCCAGGCGGTCAGTGTCGAACATGTGCAGCATTGACAGGAAATAGCTGGGGTCGCCCGGCCATTTGCAGCCCCGCCAGTAGGCGAGGAGCTTGGCGCGGGTGTCAGGCGCGTAGCCGGCGAGGCGGACACGGGCACGGCGCCAATCTGCGGCGCGTCGGGCGCGGTATTGCTTCTGATCCTCGATCCACCGGGTTGCCCGCTGGGCCATGACCGCCTCGATCGCGGGTTGCTGCTCGGCGATCAGCGGGGCCAGCAACGGGAACGCATCTCGCTCCCGGCGCTGCGCCCGCGCGCACGCGGCGCGTTTGCGTGATGTGTCGTTAAACGGCTCGATCCGATGGCCAGGCTTGAACCTCATGGCCGGGCCTCTCCATCAATGGGAAGCCGCGACAGGTCCGCCAGAATCCGGCCCAGCTCGGCCCGGAACGCCACCCGCGCCCGCTTCCAATGGCGCCGCTTGGCGGCGAGGCGGCGGATGTCACCGCACTGCCTGGCCGCCCGCCGCGTCCGGCTCACGCGGCCGCTCTCCGAAAGCACGTCTCTCCCCTCGCCTTCTGCAAGGCTTTCAGCTTGTTGAGGAACCGATCAGCCGCGACATAGGGCGGCCATGGCTCCCACGGCACCATCGCATCCGGCAGATCGAGCGGGTCATGCTCCATGGGCGCGATCTCGATGCCAAGGGTCTTGCGCAGCGCCGGCCGACGCCACCCAACGACATGAAGCGCCTCGTTGGCGGCGGCCTGGTGATCCGCCTGCTTGTGCTCGCGGTGACTGGCGACGGTCCAAGGGGGCAGGTCATAGCGCCGATTGACGGCCGCCTGTAGGCGCGTATCGAGGGCGCGGAACGCATCGCCGAGAATAGGCTTGAGCGGCGTGATGATATCCAGCCCGCCCATCAGCGCCTCGGGGGCGTCGTGCAGCAGCTCCCGCAACGCCTCACCGGCCGTCAGTGGCCGGCCGGGCATCGCCTCGCGGATCGCCAGCACCGCCAGGCTGTGCTGGGCCACGGACAACGGATAATCCCATGCCGAATGCCCGCCCCAACGATTGGTGCGGGACAGTCCCACGGCCAAATCGCGATCGGTCCAGGCATCAGACCGGGGCTTGAGCAAGTCGATCTTGCTGCCCGACTGAAACATAATCCACGCTCTTGTCATTGGCGGCTCCTTGTCTGCCGGTTTCCTCACCGGACATGCAAAGGAATAGCACCGTTGGTGCTATTCGCCAACTTAAAGAACGGTCATGTATTTTTGATTGTTTCCCTCATTTACTGCGGTTTTCTATAATTATCGTCCCGCCGTCGCGCGTCGGGCCTGCCGCTCCTGCTCGGGCTGCTCAGCTCGTTCCGCCCGCCGGATTTCCGCCCCGCTCTCGGCCGCACGCTGCCAGTAGCCGCGCGCCTGGTCGCCCGCCTGGCTGTCAGCCCGGCCGGCGCTCTGCCCGGCCTTCTGCTCGGCACGCAGCGCCATCAGATACCCGGAAATCTTCTCGGCATCCGCAGCCGCCCGGAATATCTCGCGCGGCTCTTGCTGCAAGGCTTTAACCCATCTTATTCGCGGCATGTCAGGGATTCGCTGGCGGGCATGGTATAAGTCGTTGATTTTGAGCAATAGTATGGGTGCTGACGCCAACCTTGCTCGAACCGGACTGTGCCACACCCGCCATGATCGAAAATACCCTGTTTCCGTTTTCTCTGCCATCCGTGCGGCGCAAGAAAGTCACGGCTGCGTTTGATGGCGGGCGGCTGACGTCCGATGGCGGGGTCATGCTTCTGGGCGCGGTTGAAAAATCGCTCGGCGTTGCGGCAAAGCTCGCCGGGTTGATTGCCGATCCGCGCAATCCGCGGCTCATCACCCACAGCGTCGCCGATATCCTGCGCGCGCGCATGCTGGCCATCGCGTGCGGCTATGAGGATGGCGACGATCTCGATCACCTGCGCGGCGATCCCGGCTTCAAACTGGCCTGCGGACGGCTACCCGACAGCGACGCCGATCTGTGCTCGCAACCGACCATCTCGCGCTGGGAAAACCAACCCGATCTGCGCGCGGTGATCCGCATGAGCTACGCCATGATCGATCTCTATTGCGCGAGCTATCCTGTCGCACCACGCAGTGTCACGCTCGATATCGATGATACCGTCGATGTCGTGCACGGACATCAGCAGCTTTCGCTGTTCAATGCGCATTACGACGAACGCTGCTTCCTGCCGATCCATGTCTATGACACCGCAACCTCGCGCCCGGTGGCGGTGCTGCTTCGGCCCGGCACCACGCCTTCAGGCAAGGAGGTGCGCGGTTATCTGCGGCGCCTGATACGGCGGATCCGCCTGCACTGGCCGACCACCCGCATCACCATTCGCGGCGATGGTCACTACGGTCGCCCCGAGGTGATGGCATGGTGCGAGACCAACGGCGTGAATTACATCCTCGGCTTGCCCGGCAACGCGGTGCTGGATCGTCTGGTCGCGACTGCCGCGGACGATGTCAGGGTGCGGCGCGCCGAAGGACCGGAGCCTGTGGTACGCGATTTCACCGAAACCAGTTACGGTGCCAAATCCTGGCACTGTCAACGCCGGGTGGCGGCACGCATCGAGGCCAGCACGAAAGGTTTGGACATTCGATACGTCGTCACCAACCTCGTCGGCGGTAGCGCCCGATGGCTTTACGAGACGTTGTATTGCGCCCGCGGCCAGGCGGAAAATCTGATCAAGCTGCACAAAAGCCAGTTGTCGTCAGACCGCACAAGCTGCCGCTCGCCGCTCGCCAATCAGGTTCGCCTGATCCTGCACACCGGCGCCTACTGGCTGATGCTGAAACTGCGTGACGCGATCCCCGTGCTGCAGCCCTTGGGTCATGCCGAGTTCACCACCCTGCGCTTGCGCCTGATCAAGATCGCCGCACGCATCACCGAAACCGCCACCCGCGTGCGCATCGCCCTCGCCGCAGCACATCCCGAGGCCGAACTGTTCGCAAGCCTCGCGCGATGCCTCCAGCCGGCCGGACCATGACCGATGGGGCCAACGCCCCAGAGCCAGCCCAATCTGATCAACCCCCAACGCAGGCCAAATCCCGAACCCAAATTGCGACAATGAATCGCAACGCATAGGCGCGGCCAAAACCCAAAACGGCAATCTTCACGCCGCTGAGTGAATAAGATGGGTTAATCCAGCTTCCGACATACGCCGCATGCTGGCCCGGATCATGGCCGATCCCCAGCTTGTCCGCGATCATCAGCGAGGCAATCTCCGCCCTTAACTCCTCCCGCGCATAGGCTTCTGATCCGAACGGTGTGCCAAGGTCAGGCCGGTTCAGCCGCGAGGGGTGGCCTGTCGCGTGCCCCTTATGCCGATATCGGCATAAGGGG
>JAKAFK010000049.1 GCA_021817985.1 Pseudomonadota bacterium
TTAACGTCCTGCCGGGGCTTCCCTGCAAGCTTGACAACGGTGCCTTACGACACCGTCACGCCGTCTTCAGGGTGGGGGAATTTGGGGTGGCCAAAAGTGGGGGAATTTGGGTGGCCATCGGGGAGTTGGCCTGATGTTTGAATAGTTTAGTCCATGTGATATTCCAAAAAACGAATATCAGTAGAATATTTCCATAACCGCATAAATACAAGATATTGGCGTTCGAGCATATATGCACGGTCTGCGGACATGGCGCACACTCGTGGCGCGTCTCGATCCAGCGTTGCGCTCCAATGCAAGAATCAGCGGACTTCAGTCCGGTGATTGGGTCAAGACCACAGCAAGGCTCAAGGAGTGCCGGAAACTGCCGCAATTGCCGTAAAGGGGGTTTCTGAGCCCTCCACCATCCCGCCGGCGCATCGTCCTTTGCTCGTCATGGGGCACAAGACGCGCCCCTCCGGCGGCAACACAGCCTGGACATCGTGCATGCGCAAGTTCTTATCTTTTCTGGCGCGCCTCAAGGCGCGAATCCTATCCCGGGAGCCCGAGGAGACGGACGCGATTGCACCGGTGGAAGAGCTCGAACTGCCGGCCCAAGTCGCGGAAGCGGCTGATGAAATGCCACTCGCCGAAGACGAAGACGACGAGGCGCAGGCGCCGCTGCGCATGGGTTTCCTGGGTCGGCTCAAGGGCATCCTCGTGCGCATCGTCAGGCGGCGCCCGGCATCGGATGCGCCCGAGGAAACGGACCCGTCTGCGGCGCTTGATGCGCCCGACGCGACGGTGGCGATACCGCGTCCCAGGGCGCGCGCGGCCGAAGAAGAGGATGCGGGCGCCGAGGACCAACCCTCGCGGACCCTCTTCACGAAGAAAAGAGTCATCCTCGCCGCCGCAGGGCTCATTGTCGCCTTGATCCTGCTGGGCGTTCTGGGCCTGATCCACCACCTCCTGGCGCCGCCTCCAGGCAACGCCATGAACGCCCTGCAACAGCAGAATCTGCGCCTTGAACAAGAGAACCGGAAGCTGCGCAGCGAGTACCAGCACCTCAAGACGGCGCAGGCGAAACGTCGCCCGATCACGACGCCCGGGCTTTCGCCGGCCCCGGCCGCCGGCACCGGCGCCGCAGCGCTCGGCGCGGGCTGCACGGTCACGAACCCGGCCAACGCGGCCCAGACGTTGAAACGCTGCATCGATCTGTACAACGAGGCAAGCCGCTAAGACGCCGCCGCGCTCACAAGAGGGTGGTAATGAATTTCCATTCGGCCGGATCCACCGGCGTGATGGACAGGCGGTTGCCCTTCTGCAGGATACGCATGTGCGCGAGTTCCGGGTGGCCGCGCAGCTCTTTGAGGCTCACGAGGCGGGTCTTCCGCACGAGCTTCACGTCGACATTGAACCAGCGCGGCGACTCGAAAGTCGCCTTGGGATCGTAATACTTGTGGGCCGGGTCGAATTGGGTCGCATCCGGATAGGCCAGCTTGCAGACCGCCGCAAGCCCGGCGATGCCCGGCTCCTCGCAATTCGAATGGTAGAAAAAAACCGGGTCGCCCACGCGCATCTGGTCACGCATGAAGTTTCGCGCCTGATAATTGCGCACCCCATACCAAGCCACGCTCTGCCCTGGCATGGCGGCCAGGTCGTCAATGCTCACATCCGAGGGTTCGGACTTCATCAACCAGTATCGCATCGGTAGATCTCTTCCTTCGTCGGGACATGCTGTCGGGGTTGCCGGCCACAAGAGAACGGCGCAATGCGGTTCGCAAAGGGCGCGCCCGGCAGCACCCGCCACCGCGCATCCCGCATGCCCCGCGATTCTATCAGGGTGCCAGGTCAGTTCTGGCGGTGTCGGATGGACGTCCCATGCTCGAAAATTGCGGCGAGTATCCACGGCCAGGCGCTTCCGCCCGCAACGCGCCGAATCGCCCCCGTGGGCTTCCATTGGCCGTCATGGTCGGCCAGGCACAGGCCACGGCGGAGATGATCACGCCGCGTCGACACGTCGGGCACCCAATCACATGATATACCGCCTGATGGACACAATTCCTGTTGGTTAGTGACAACATCGACGGAAATTTCGGCGGTTCCGGCTTAGAACCCCTATGTGCCGGCTGGCAGAAACGTGGCGAAGTGCCCTCTCCGGGTGCGCAGAAAGTCCAGATAGAGGGGCGCGAAGTCGGGCACCACCGAGTCACGCACCGCCTCCAGGTCCGTCAAGGCGCGGGTCCAGGCGACAAGCCGGGGGAACTCGGACGGGTCGAAGAACTGATGGGTACGATTGAGCAAATCCAGGCGCATCAGCAAGGGGGCCAGCGCCGCGTCGACCAAGGAAAATTTCGGGCCGTTGAAATAGGGCGCCGGCGCGACGCCCTCCTCCAGCCGGCGCATCTTGTCCGTCAGGGCCTGCCGCTGCTCCTCATAGGCAGGCGCGTCGGCCGCCGTGGTGAAACGATACAGGTCCATCAGGCAGGCCGAACCAAATTCGATCCAGGCGCGGTTGATGGCGCGCGCCAGCGGGTCCTGCGGGTGCAGCGGCGGCGGCGTGGTCTCGTCCAGGTACTCGTTGATGACCGCGGATTCGAACAATACGGCGCGCTCGCCCACCTTGAGCAGCGGAACCTTGCCGAGCGGCGAAAGCCGGCGAAACCACTCGGGCCGGTTGGCCAGATCGATATACGTGAGCTTGAAGGGAACATCCTTGTACAGCAGGGTGATCACAGAGCGCTGGACAAACGGGCACAATTTGAAGCTGACGAGCTCGAGCTGTTCCATTTCCTGATCTCCGGGAAGTCTGATGTTGAGCATGGCGCGTGGCGGCGAACTCAATGCCGAAAGCGGTGCAGCCCCGCCTCGGTGAGCACGGCGTCCAGCGGGATGTCCCAGGCGTCGTGCGGCAGCCGGGGCACGCGCTGGCATTCGAAGGCCACGCCGATCACCTCGGGCTTGCGCCAGGCACGGCGGTGCGCCAGATGCCCGAGGCTCGCATCGTAGAAGCCCCCGCCGAAGCCCAGCCGGTGCCCCTCGTCGTCGAACCCCACGAGCGGCACGAAGACCACGTCGAGCTGGCGGGCACGGACCGGTCGCGGCGCAAAGTGCTCCTGGATGCCGAAGCGGTTCAGGTACCAGCTCCTGCGCGCGCTCAACTGGGTGAAGGCCAGCCGCCTGGCCCTCCCCTGGGGAACGACCGGGAGGTAGCACCTTTTTTTGAGCCAGAGCGCGCGATTGAGCAACGGCAACAGGTCCATCTCGCCGTCGAAAGGAATGTAGAATCCGAGCCGGCGGCGCCCGAGCAGAAGGCCCGCCGCAAACGCCGCATGCACGAGCCGCTCGGCGGCCACTCGACGCTGGCGGGGCGTAAGCGCATTGCGCTTGGCGCGCAGAATGCGGCGCAATTCCCGTTTGTCCAAGAGGGACTCGAAGGTGGCTGTGAAGAAGGGCGCCCGGGACGAGATGGAAGCCCCCCGCAAATGCCGTCAGACCATCATCTCTTGAACCTTGGGTTCAAGGGGGTCGCTCGCCGAATGCATCAGGCACATCCCGATAGGACGCGCACAACAGCACTCATTTAGCTCGCAACCACGTCTAAAAGACTGTTGGTTCAAAGCATCAATAGTCTTGACAAACACCGCAGGGGACAACCCGAAACCGAGCCCGCTCGATGCACGCCGTCAGAACAGCGAGTCCTGCTCCGACATCGCGCGATCGATCGTGGCCTGCATGGATCTTATTCTACGCCGAAAATCCCCGACATCAAAATCGTCGTACCCCGGGGCGGTCAGGTGTTCGTGAGCGATATACAGCGCCGCCATGATGGCGATGCGCTCGATGCCGATCACCTTGCCGGAGTCGCGGATCTCGCGCATGCGCCGCTCGAGATAGTCGACCGAGGCCAGCAGCGCCGGCTGCTCATGCTCAGGACAGGCGACCCGAAACTCGCGCCCCATGATCGTCACATCCATGCTCTTGGTGTCGGCATTCATTCTGCGTCCTCCGGAATCCGTTCGAGCAAGCCCTCGAGGCGTCTGCGGGATTCGGCGATCTTGCCGACCAGCTGCTTGTTCTCGTTGATCGCGGCGGCCAACTGCTGCCGCAACTGCGTGTTTTCGGCCCGCAAATGATGGCATAGGGCCACGAACTGGCCTATTTTTTCTTCCAAGTTATTGAGTTCGACGTCCATGGGCTTCACTATAATTGGAAACTTCGGCGAGTCAACTAGTAACGGCACGCATTGAAAGTACTTTAGGATCCGGCCGCACAGCCGCGACCCCGACGGATTTTCCATCCCGGCGGACGCGCGCCAAGCCGGCCAAGGCACGCCGCGGCCACCCACCCCCATGACCGCCTCCCGCACGCCTGTCGGGCTCCTTTGATTGCGCGCTTGCGATTGACAAGGCATAGCCGGGCGGCTACAGTCGCCCGGGACGCGGGCTTGTCCCGCGAAAGCCTTTACCAGGCTCTTTCCGGGGAGCGCAACCCCGGCTTCGACACGATCCTCAAAGTGATCGGCGCGCTCGGATTGAAGCTCCGTGCAGGGGCCCGCCACACATGAGAAGGCGTTCGGACGGGCGCGGCCGCCCTTGGAATGTGCCCCCTTTTTTGTCGAGGGCGGTTATGCAAAACTTAAGTCAAACGTGGACCGCACTGAAGCTGGGCGGGATCGTGATCGTACCGCTGTCGCTCCTGGCCGTCATCGCCCTTGCGGTCATCATCGAGAAGGCCTTCCTGTACTGGCGCTACGCCCGCATGCCGCAGGGGCTTCGTGCGCTGGTGGAATCCTACGGCTTCGAATGGCAACGCCTGGAGCACGGCCTCTCGGAACTGGCGCCGGGGCATTACTATCGGCGCTTCCTTCGGACCGTGCTCGCCAACCGCGCCCATCCGGCGTGGTGGACGGAATCGCGGGCGGCGGACGAGGCCCAGCTGATCGAGACGGCCCTGGGAAGGCGGCTGTGGATGCTGGAGACGATCGTCACGGCCGCACCGCTGATGGGCCTGCTCGGCACCATCCTCGGCATGATGCACGCCTTTCAGCTGATCGGCAGCAACGGGCTCGTCGATCCCGCCGGCGTGACGGGGGGCGTGGCGCAAGCTTTGATCGCCACGGCCTTCGGCCTGCTGATTGCGCTCATCTCGCTGTTCGGCTTCAACTATTTCTCCCGGTTGCAAGCGCAGGCGTTAGACGAGATGGAACGACTGGGCACGCGCCTGGTGGACCGCATCCGCCTCGACCAGGAAGGCCACGGCCGTGAAGCTGCGTAAATCCCGCCAGTTCAGGAAAGGGCGCATCGAGATCATTCCGATGATCGATGTGATGTTCTTTCTGCTCGCCACGTTCATGCTCGCTTCGCTCTCGCTCTCGAAGCTCGATGCCCTGCCGGTGAATCTCCCCCAGGGCCAGGCGAAGACCCTCGATGCGGCGAGGCCCGTGACCCTGACGCTCACGCGGCAGGCGCAAATCTATATCAACAAGACGCCCGTCACGCTCGCCACCCTGGTGGCGACCCTCAAGCCGCTCCTTCGCGGGTCGGCGCCCGAGTTGGTGGTCTCGGCAGACGACGACGCGCCGCAGGGCGTGGTCGTGCGTGCCATGCTCAAGGCGCGGGAGGCGGGGGTCCGGCATTTCCTGATTGCGGTCAGACATGGGTGATGCGCCCCATGGGGCGAGGCAAGCGGACACCGGCCAGGGATTCTGGCGCGCGCTCCCGCTCGCGGCTTTACTCTGGGCACTCATGCTCGCCGTCCTTGGACGCTTTCTCGCCGTCCCCGCCCGGCCTTCGCCGATGCCGGCAGTCGATGCGCGCATCGTTGAACTGCGGGCCCCCGGTGTCGGGCGGCCGCTCGCTCGCGCCCTCGCTCCGGCCCGGAAGCCGCGCGTGATCGGAGTGCACCGGGAGGCGGGGAAAGCGATGCACCGGCCTGCGATCATCCCCCGAGAATCCCGAAAGCCCTCGAGTAAGGTGTCCCCCGTGGCGCGCCACCCGGCGCCGATCGCGAAGCCCGCTGCCGAGGCGCAACCCGGCGCCGCGGCCGCCGATGCGGGCGACGCGCCGCCGACAAGGATCCTGCCTCAGGGCATCCCCGAGGCGCAGGGCGCGCCTCGCCCGGCCACCGCGGGCGTCACGCCCGCCGCGCTCCCGCGGGCGGACTCGGGGCCGCAGGCGACCTATCAGCCCAGGCCCCGACTCCCCGCATGGGCGCTGCGCGAGGAGATCGATGCCACGGCCGTCGCGCTCTTCCACGTCGCCGCGGATGGCAGCGCGACCGTGGAACTCGCCCGCCCCGCCGACGATCCCCGCCTGAACGACGTGATTCTACGCGCCTTGCGGCAGTGGCGTTTCCGGCCCGCCCTCAAGGCGGGCAAACCCATCGCCTCCCTCCTGAAAGTCCCCGTCCGCCTGCAGGTGCACTAAACGCCGCGGCGACCTGCCTCTCCTCCGGGCCCTTCGGCCCAAACGCATGGCATCGTTTGGGCCGTTTGGTACAATACGCGCTCCTGCAGGTGCTTGTGCTGCCGCTCTCGCAGCACGGTGAAACGGGAAACAGGTGCCGGGTGAATGCCGGAGCGATCGAAGACGCGCACTGCTGCGCCCTGCCGTCGCTTCCTTCTCCCTCATGCCTGTGCTGCCCCCGCAACGGTAAGTGGATGCGGGCGTATCAGAAGCCACTGGGATATTCCCGGGAAGGCGATGCGCCGAGTTCCCACAAGCCCGGAGACCGGCCTGCAAGAATGCGTAAATGTCGCGGGTGGGCGGCATGAGCAGGTCTCGTCAGGAACCGCCGACGCGACGCTTTTGGCCGGAGAACGGCCCGGCGCCCGCTCGCGCGTCTTCATGTTTGCCGCAGGCCCTCTCGTCCCCGCTCCCGCGTATCGTTGCCTAACCCAGTGCACGCGGGGAGCGTGCCTCACATGGAAAACAACAAACGTGAAAACCCCATTCAAGCTTGGACTATTGGGCCTTCTCGCCACGCAAGCCGCCATGGCCGACTCGATGCCCACATACACCGCCCCGGACGTCGTGGTGACGGCCGCGCGCCTTCCGCAAACACTCGACACGGCGCTGCAGGACGTCACGGTCATCACCCGGCAGGAGATCGCCAACGCCGGACAGGAGACGCTCGCCGAACTGCTAGCGGACCGGGCGGGTATCGAGATGGCAAGCAACGGGGGGCCCGGGCAGCCGGAGAGCGTTTTCTTGCGCGGGGCGAACAGCGATCAGACGCTGGTGCTGGTGGACGGCGTGCGAATCGGCTCGGCGACCACCGGGACCGCCGCATTGGAAGACATCCCCCTGAACCAGATCGACCACATCGAGATCCTGCGGGGTCCGGCGAGCGGCCTGTACGGTTCGCAGGCGATCGGTGGCGTGATTCAGATCTTCACCCGCGCCGGGCGCGGCCGCTTTCACCCCAATGCCGAACTCGGCGCGGGCTCTTACGGTACATATAGCGTGAGCGGCGGATTCAGCGGCCGGTCCGGCAACACCTCCGCGAGTTTCCAGGTGGGACACAGTTCCACCCAAGGTTTTCCCGCCGCCAATCCGGCTGCCGGACCCTATGTCTACAACCCCGACACGAGCACCGACCCCTATCGCAATACCAATGCGACCGCACGCCTCGGATACGCCCTGGGCGCGCACAGCGAAATCGGCATGACCCTTTTCGACAGCGAAGGGGCGGCCCATTTCGACTCGGGGCCTGCGACCGTCAATGTCGACGACCACACGCTTCAGGCGGCCTCCCTCTATGGCCGCACGCGCATTCTCGATGGCTGGGAGAGCACCCTGAGGGTGGGCGAGAGCGTCGACAACAGCGTCGTCACCGGCGCATTCCCCTCCCACTATCGCACCGACCAGCCGCAAGCGACGTGGCAAAACAACTTCACCACCCGGATAGGAACCGTGATCCTGGGGCTCGAGTCCCTGGAGCAGCATGTCACCAGCACGACCGCCTACACTCAAACCAGCAGAAACGTGCAGTCCGCGTACGGGGGCTACCTCGCACAATGGGGCCGCCAGGGCATTCAGTTGAACGTGCACCAGGACCGCAACACCCAGTTCGGCACGCACAACAGCGGTTCGATCGAGTATGGCTACCGATTCCTGCCCGCCCTGCGCCTGACCGCCGGATATGGGACAGCCTTCAAGGCGCCGAGCTTCAACGACCTCTACTATCCTTCCGCGTTTGGCTATTCGGGGAACCCCAACCTGAGGCCGGAACGCTCTCATAGCGCCCAGATGGGCCTGCGCTACGTCAACGGCACGAACACCTTCCGCGTGGTCTACTTCGACAACAGGATCAGGAATCTCATTTCTCTCGACGCGTCCGGAACCACGGTCGTCAATGTCGACAGCGCACGCATTACCGGAACGGAAGTGAGCTATCACGGCACGTTCGCCGCCACTCGACTGAGCGCGGACCTCACGGTGCAGGACCCGCGGGACGAGACGACCGGGACGCTCCTTCCGCGCAGGGCCCAACAGTTTGCCCGACTCGGCGTGAGCCGCGCGGTGGCGGGCTGGATCATGGGGGCGGAAGTGACCGGAGCCGGTCGGCGCTTCGATTCGCTGAGCAATGCGCCCGATGCGCGGATGGGCGGTTACGGCCTGTTCAACCTGACGGCGCGCTACCCGACATCCAAGGACACCGCCTTGAGCATCCGCTGGGACAACGTGTTCGACAAGCAGTACGAACTGGCGCAAGGGTACAACACCCCCGGCAGCAACGTGTTCGTATCGTGGGAATACGCGCCCCGATAGCGCATCCTCGACGACGCCGCCGGCCAACGGGGTGGGCCGGCAGGCCGACGCCCGTTGCGGCCCACGGCAGCGAGGCTTAGGACAGCCCCACGGGTTCGCGGGTGCGGGCGGCGCCGGACCAGAAGCGCTCGGCCAACGCCATTCCGCCAAAGAGCACCGCGGCGTAGGCCATGTCCCCGAACAGGGAATTCCGGAAGAACGGGATGGCCGACACATAGGCCTGCTCGAGGCCGCCCAGGCTATGCGGGTACAGCCCGCCCATCAGCCAGACACCGAAGTTGGTGACGATGAAAAACAGGATCGCGGTGCCCAGCGTCGCCCCTGCGACGGCGGTCGCGCTCCGGGTGTGCCGCAGCCGATAGCCGATCAGCACGGTCATCGCGAAGCTCGCATAGACGAACGTCATCCCCGGGTAAAATCCGAGGATCAAGTCCGTCAGGAACAACGCCGCCAGGGGCACCAGAAATCCGGCCCGCCGGTCCTCGAAGTAAGCGCCGCCGAACAGCGCGATCGCGCCCAGAGGCGTGAAATTCGGCGCGTGAGCCACAAGACGGCTCGCCGCCGCGACAACGATCAAAATCAGCGTAAGGCGCGTCCGGGCGCTGGGCATTCAAATCTCCTTGGCTGGGGCGTGAAACGCACAGGGCATTGCGCGACATCGAGGCCACACCGCAGGCGCGGCCTGTCGTCGGGCACACGCTGCCCCCTGTCCGCGAACATCGAGAACGGCCGCGATGCCCTAATGCCATTTTATCCTATTTCCCTCCGTTGGGTGTTCTCCAGCGACCCGCTCGAGACGATCTACGCCCTACCAACGCCCTCCAGCGGGCGATTGAGGGCAACTGTGGCGCATTTTCAACCGCGTGCCGCAAGCCCGCGCGAATATTGCCGATCATGCCTTTGATCGGGTCGCTCGCCGCAGGCGTGACCGAGAGGAGAGCCCGGGCCTGGCCGGCATGGCGGGTCAACCGCTCGACGCCTGCCCGAAGCATGGGGCGGCTTGCGCTTAGCCTCCAGGTGCGTCTTGGGGTGGGCAAGGCGCACGGACCAAGAATTCAGAGCGCCCCTACACAGGACCGCAATTGCGACTGTTTTGGGCCCCTCGATGGCTCACTCCGTAAGCCTGCTGAGCTTGTGGGATAATCAAGCCGTCGGTTAGCCAAGCCCTGTGGCGCGGGTTTCCTTTTTTGATGCAGTTTTGCTATTGTTCGCGGGATGTTAACGGACGCGATCGACCTCGGATCCCTCCAGAGGGTACTGGTAATCAAGCTTCGCCACCATGGCGACGTGCTGCTGACGTCCCCCGTCTTCACCGTTCTCAAGAACCACGCACCGCACGTCGAGATCGATGCGCTGGTCTACGCCGAAACGGCGCCGATGCTGTCCCTGCACCCCGCCTTGAGCGAACTGCACCTCATCGACAAGGCTTGGAAGACGCAGGGACTCCTGGCCCGCCTGGGCGCGGAGCGCGCGCTGCTCGCAAGTATTCGCCGCCGGCGCTACGACCTCGTCGTCGCGCTCACCCCCCATCCCCGCGCGGCCTGGATCACGCGCCTGACCGGCGCGCGTTATGGCGTGGCACAGGCCCAGCGCGGCAAGGGCCGCTTCTGGCAGAATAGCTTCACCCACTTCTATGTTCCCCCGAAGGGCAATGCGCGCCATACGGTGGAGTTCAACCTCGACGCCTTGAGGCGAGTCGGCATTCATCCCAGGGAGGAGCACAAGCGCCTGGTCCTCGTGCCCGGCGCCGAGGCCGAGCGCTCGGTGGGCGACCGACTCGCGCGCCACGCGCTTGCGCCCGGGTCATTCATCCAGGTCCACCCCACCTCCCGCTGGTTCTTCAAATGCTGGCCGGCCGACAAGGTTGCGGCGCTGATCGATCGCCTGCAGGCCGAAGGGTTCAAGGTCGTCGTGACCGCAGGGCCGGCGGAGGAGGAACTGGCGATGGTGCGCGACATCGCCGCGCGCACCCAGGCGCCCTTCGTGGATCTTGCCGGGCAGCTCTCGCTCAAGGAATTGGCCGCCGTGAGCGCGCGGGCCCGCCTGTTCATCGGCGTGGATTCGGCGCCCATGCATATCGCCGCCGCCCAGCAAACGCCCACCGTGGCGCTCTTCGGCCCGAGCGGGGAGCACGAGTGGGGACCGTGGCATGTCCCCCACAGGATCGTGACCTCGCGGCACACCTGCCGGCCGTGCGGCCAGGACGGCTGCGGCGGCGGCAAGATCTCGGAGTGCCTGACCGACCTGCCGGTCGACCACGTCTTCGCGGCGGCCCAGGCGGTGCTCGCGTACCCCGCCTCCATGCCCCTGCGTCCCGACCTGCGGATCGAACCGTCTTGCGCCAACCCATCCACATCGCATTGATCCGCCAGCGCTATACCGCCTTTGGCGGCGCCGAGCGCTTCGTCGCGCGCGCGATGGGCGCGCTGCGCGAGCAAGGCGCCGAACTCACGGTGGTCACCCGCCGCTGGGACGACCAAAGCGGCACGCCGGCGCTCGTGTGCAACCCGTTCTACCTCGGGAGCCTCTGGCGCGACATGGGCTTCGCGCGCTGCGTATGTGCGCGTGTGCAGCCTCAGGCGTTCGACCTCGTGCAATCCCACGAACGCATCGCTTGCTGCGACATCTACCGTGCCGGCGACGGCGTGCACCGGGAGTGGCTCCGGCAACGCTCACGAACACTCGGCGCGCTCAAACGGCTCGCCATCGCCGTGAATCCCTATCACCGCTACACCTTGGCCGCCGAACGCGCCCTCTTCACAAGCCCGCGCCTCAAAGCCGTGATCTGCAACTCCCGCATGGTGCGCGACGAGATCATGCAGCACTTCGGGCTGCCGCAGACGAAGCTGCACGTGATCTACAGCGGCGTCGACACGGACCAGTTCCATCCGGGCCTGCGGCACGCGCACCGGGACGGCGTACGCGCCCGATACGGCATTCCCCCCGATGCGCCGCTTTTCCTCTTCGTCGGCTCGGGCTTCGAGCGCAAGGGCGTCCCCGCCCTGCTCTCCGCCATGCAGGCCATTCCCGGCGAGGCGCATCTGCTCATCGTCGGACGCGACAAGAAGCTGGCGGCATTCCAGCGCAAAGGCCAGAACATCGCCGCGGGCCGCGTGCATTTCACCGGCCCCCAGCCGGACCCCAAGCCGTTCTATGGCGCGGCGGATGCCTTCGTCCTGCCCACCTTGTACGACCCCTTCCCCAACGTCGCCCTCGAGGCCATGGCAGCGGGCCTGCCTGTCGTCACGAGTTACAAGAGCGGCGCCGCCGAACTCATCCGGGACGGCGAGAACGGCTTCGTGTGCGACGCCCTGGACCACGAACGGCTCGCCACGAGCATGCGACGCCTCTGCGCGAGGGCCACGGCGCGGCAAATGGGCGAAGCCGCCCGACATACGGTCGAGCCGCTCACGCTCGATGCCATGGGCGAGAAGCTGCTGAACCTCTATGAAGAGTTGCTCGCCGCAAGCCGCAGGCCATGCGTCCCCATGCACGCGGCTTGAGTCCACCGCCTGGATTGGAACGGGCAACCCGGTTATACTCGACGCCGAGAAGTGCCGCTGGCGCGATTGGCGGGCGCGTCAAACGCCCGGCCGAAAGACGAACGGCCCATCAATGCCAACCGCGCCGCAATGGCGCCCGCCCACAGTGAAGATCCTCGAATACATCGACCTCGATACCTCCCGCGTCGCCAGCGCGTATCGCCGCGTGACGGAAGCCATCGCGAGGGACGACTTCCGCGCCGCACAGGTGAAGAAGCTCACCAGCCTCACCCACGGCAAATTCTACCGCGCAAGGCTCAATGACGCCGATCGGCTGCTTTTCTCGCTGGTGCGCCATGGGAATGAAGTCTGCGCCCTCATGCTCGAGGTGATCCCGAATCACCAGTACGACAAATCCCGCTTCCTGCGGGGTGCCGCCATCGACGAACACAAGCTCCCCGAGTGCGACCCCAAGGAAGCCGTTCAAGACGCGGCACCGCTGCGCTACCTGCATCCGCACTCGACCGCCGTCCACCTGCTGGACAAGCCGATCTCCTTCGACGACGCGCAGGAGGCCATCTACCAAACCCGGCCGCCCGTCATCGTCTCCGGCAGCGCCGGCAGCGGAAAAACGGCACTCACGCTGGAAAAGCTCAAGCACGCCGAAGGCGAGGTGCTCTACGTCACCTTGTCCGCCTATCTGGCGCAAAACGCCCGCAACCTCTACTACGCGAACGGGTTCGAGCGCGCGGGACAGGACGCCACGTTCCTGTCCTACCGCGAATTCGTCGAATCGATCCGGGTGCCGCAAGGGCGGGAGTCTTCCTGGCGTGATTTCAGCGCGTGGTTCATGCGCATGCGGCAAGCCTTCAAAGGGATCGAAGGCCACCAGGCCTTCGAGGAGATCCGCGGCGTCATCACCGCGCAGCCCGGCGATCCGCTCACGCGGGACGCGTACCGCTCGCTGGGCGTGCGCCAATCCATCTTCCGCGCCGAGCAGCGCGACCTCGTCTATGACCTGTTCGAGAAGTACCGCGCCTGGCTCGGGCAAAGCGGTCTCTACGACCTCAACCTGGTGGCGCACGAATGGCTTGACCTCGCGGCGGCGCGCTATGACTTCGTCGTGATCGACGAAGTGCAGGACATTACCCCCGCCCAGCTCGCACTCGTGCTGAAGACGCTCAGGAAGGCAGGGCATTTCCTGCTGTGCGGCGATTCCAATCAGATCGTCCATCCCAACTTCTTCTCCTGGGCGGCCGTCAAGACACTGTTCTGGCACGATCCGGCGCTGGCCGAGAAACAGCAGGTGCGCATGCTTGCCGCGAACTTCCGCAATGGCCAGGAAGCGACCCGGGTGGCCAACCAGCTCATCAAGATCAAGCAGCGGCGCTTCGGCTCCATCGACCGCGAAAGCAACTTCCTCGTGCAAGCCGTCGGCGCCGAAGCGGGCCAGGTCCTGCTGGTGGCCGACAAGGACGCGCAAACGAAGGCGCTCGACCAGAAGACGCGCCAGTCGACCCAATTCGCGGTGCTGGTCATGCGCGACGAGGACAAGCCGGAGGCCCGCCGCCATTTCGCCACCCCGCTCTTGTTCTCGATCCACGAGGCGAAGGGGCTTGAGTACGACAACATCGTGCTCTACCGCTTCGTGTCCGATCATCGTCCCGAGTTCGGCGAAATCTGCGAAGGCGTGGCCAAGGCCGACCTGGCGGCCGATACCCTCGAGTACCGCCGCGCGAGGGAAAAAAGCGACAAGTCACTCGAGATCTACAAGTTCTTCGTGAACGCGCTGTACGTCGCGATCACCCGCGCCGTCTCAAACGTCTACCTCATCGAGTCGGACACCGCGCACCCGCTCTGGAACCTCCTCGGTCTCGCAGAAAACGAGCGCGTCCAGGTGGAGACCCGCCAGTCGACGCGCGAGGACTGGCAGCGCGAGGCGCGCAAGCTCGAGCTGCAGGGCAAGGCCGAGCAGGCCGAAGCGATTCGCCGCACCCTGCTGAAGGAAACCGCCGTCCCCTGGCCGATATTCGACGAGGCGCGCACGCGCGAACTCCTCGTCAAGGTGTTCCGCGAACAGGTGCCCGGCGCCAAGCACAGGCAGCAGCTCCTGGAGGTGGCGGCCGCCCATGACGCCGCCTCTCTGGCCTTTTGGCTCGCCCAGGAAGGCAGGTTCGAGGCCGCCCGATCCTTCGAGCGCCAGCGTGCGAGCCTCGGGCGCAAGAGCTATGCGGCTTATGCGTCCGGTCACTTCAAGGACATCTTGCGCCAGTGCGACCAGTATGGTCTCGAGCATCGCCTCCCGATGAACCAGACCCCCCTGATGGCCGCCGCCGCGGCAGGCAACATTGCCCTCGTCGAAGCGTTGCTGGACCGAGGGGCCGATCCCGAGGCCACCGACCATTTCGGATCCAACGCGCTGCACTGGGCAATGCGCGAGGCGTTTCGCGACGCGCGCTTCGCCCAGGGCTCCTTCGCCGCCCTGTTCGAACGCCTCGCGCCGGCCTTCGTCGACGTGAGCACCGGCGGACGCCTCGTCCGCATCGACCGGCATCTGTCCGAATATTTCCTGTTCCAGACCTGCTGGGCCCTCTTCAAGGGGCGCTTTACCGATCGCCTGCACACGCGAGGATTCGCGGCCTTCGACACGCAGACCATCCTGGCGGCATGGGCCCACCTCCCCGCCAACGTCGTGCGTCCTGACCGGAACAGGCGGGCACATTTGTCCAATGTGCTCTCGCGCAATGAAGTCGAGCGCGCGTATGCATACAATCGCGCGCTGTTCCGGCGCCTCGCCCATGGACTGTACCAGCTCAACCCTAAACTGCTGGTGCGCCGAAAGGTCGAAGAAGAAGACACCTGGATGCCCGCCTTCCAGGCTCTCAACCTGCCATTCATCAGCGCGTTTGCCTGGGACATCGTCGGGCAGGACATCGACACGTGCTTGCGCGAGGCGGGGCTTCCCGACCGCACCACGCCGGTCGTGGCGGAGCGCGCCCTGGCACGTGGCAAGGCGGCGAGACAGGAGCGGGCAGAACGCGAGGCGCGGCCCGCGCAGCCACCCGCGAAATGGGGCACGCCGGAAGCGAAACGCCTCGAACTCGCGCGCGTCCGGCAAGAAATCGAAGCCAAGAAGAAAGGCTGAACGCGACGTTGGCTTCATGGGCAATGGCCCAGGGAACACAGGCCGACGCCTTGGTTGTCGTTTTCAGAAGACAACTGCACCAGTTCACGGGGTTGGCAGCCAAGTGTGCAGCGAGCTTCTGACCGGGAACGGTCAGGAGTCCGCTGCACGAAGCAACGAAGCCGGAATCGCCCAAAATTCCGGCGATCCATCGACAAGCGCCTTGATGCGCCCGGCTAGGCGGCAGCCTCGTTCACATAGGCCACGCCTTGGGTTCTGCGCCCTGTGCGCGCAGCGAGGCTTTGAAGGCGTCCAGGTCGGACAGCCATTGCCGATGCAGGCGGCCCAGCTCGTCGAGCCGAGGCTCGGGGACTTGCAGATTGCCGCTTGCGCGAAACGCCTGGTAGACCCCGGGGACCTCGCGGAACAACGCCATGAGCTGCTGCTCGGATGTGCTGACCAAGACCCTGTGCAGGTCAGGCCCGTATCCCATCACGCGATGATGATCGCATGAGCCTCGCTGAGGCCTTGGGCGGCAAGCTGTTGCATGTGCTGATCGCTTTTCGCCGCCAGTCGGCGGAATTCGTTCATGCTCATGTCCGTCACAAGATGCATGTTGACTGCCCTTGAGCCGCGAGAAGTGCCACCGCCTCCTTGTCGAAGGAAACGAAGGTTTCCCCGCCAAGCCAGTTGCCCTCGTAGGCAATCACGCCATCGGCAAAATCTCCACCCGCGTCGAGCACCAGCAATCCAGCCTCCACGGCGGGCCGGTTCACCTCCACATTCGCAGCGGCAAGTAGTGCCCGGATCGCGCTGGCCGCGTCGGCTTGCTGGAACCCATAGACCCGCAGCAACACCCAGACAAATTCGCATAGGCACGGCAACGCGACCGCGATCAACTCGGCGTCGGTCAAGACCGTGGCGGCAACGGCCGCTTGTGCCGGATCGTCGCGTACAACGGCACGCACAAGAACATTGGCATCTACTGCGACCTTCATTTCCTGCCTGCCCATCCTTGCGCAGCCGCCTCGTTGATTTCTTCGATAGTGGCAACCTTCTGCGTTCTGCCCGCAAGCAGGCCGACGAAGCTGGCTATCGTCCCGGCGGGTCGCGCCGCCTTGAGTACCGCCCGGCCATCTGGCAGCAAGTCCAGCTCGATCTTGTCGCCTGGCCTGATGCCGAGGTGTCGCAGTACGTCCTTCCGAAACGTCACTTGTCCCCGTGCGGTAACAGTCAATAATGTGGTCATGGTGATGCGCCCTCGCAATTGCGCAGGTTGATGCGTAACATAGTAATGCAAAAATGCCTTACTGTCGATGTCAACGATCATTAGGCGGTCAAGCCGGACGCTGTCCGTCAATATGCTTGTTTGATGGCCTGTCGGACATTAGGATAGGCGGGCGGATTGACGGACACAAGGGCGCGCAATGGCACTGATCGGCTATGCGTGGGTATCGACGGCGCCCGTCAGATGCTGTCGAGGGGTTCGTCCAGGCCGAAGCCGGCACTTTCCGCAGGAATCGCCTGCGGACGCTCGCCGTCAGCGGGAAGAGGGGAAAGACTCACGGCCCTCGCGAGACCTTCCCCCAGCCAGACGCCGACCATGGGGGGCAGGGTGAGGAACATGTTCTCGTCGACATAAGGCCGCTGGGCTTCGCTCCATATCCTGCGTGGGGCACCCAGCCACGAGCGAGCAGGTTCGGTGCTCTCGCGCGCGATGACCACCTGCCCGCTCAGCCGTGCCGCCCATTGCGCCGTCTCCGGGGAATTCACCCGGTACACGCACTTGATGCCGGCATTGCCGATGGCCCCCTCCACCGCAACAGGGTCGAGATTGCCGCAATCGCGCAGATCCCCCAGGCTCTGGTGCGCGGCGATGATGTGGCAATACTTGTCGCGAATGGTGCCGAATGCCCGGACGACCTCCGCCGACAGGAGATACTTGATCTCGTCCAGAAAAACGGCGCAATAGCGGGGCGCCGGCGTGCGCGGGCGGCTTTCGACGAGCTGCATGAGACGAAGGCAGAGCATCTTCTGCAGCTTGACGGTCCGGGCGTAGCGCGTGCTGCCCAGAACATAGAGGATGCCGCCGTCCGCAAGGAGCCCCCGGATGTCATAGCCCCCGCGGGTATCGATGCAGGACAGCCCTGCCAGCTCCTCGAGATCCGCCCAGAATTTGCGGGCATCCTTGTGCCGTTTACGGAGCGGCTCGAGGGCGGCGAATGCCTGGCGCGCCGTCAGCACCCGATTCTCCACCATATACTGCGCGGTCATGGCGGCCGCGTGGCGATCATCAAGGCGATAGACGTCGGCCACATCGCCCTTGTCCGTGAGATCGAACCCGGCGACGAAGAGCTCTTCGATGTCATGCGGCTGCGCACCGTCGAAAAGGCCCAGCTGCGGAGGGGCGGTGGGGCGCAGATCGAGGAAGCGGAACGGGAGGCCCTTCTCCTTTGCCCACTCGAACAAGGCGCCCGCCATGAACTCGTCGTCCTTGGGGTCGAACACGCACACCGCCTCGCCTGCCATCGCGCATTGCGCGAGCACAATCGAGGCGGCGACGCTTTTGCCCATCCCGGTGATGCCGACCAGATCGACGTGGCTCTTGCGCACGCGTGCCCAGGGCAGATAGGCGGCGCGTCCGGAAGCATCGATGCCGACGAAAACCCCCTTTGCGGGCTTGAAATGCCGGCGCGGGTCATGCCGGCGCGGCTGGGGGAGCGCCTTGTGGATCTCCCGGACGTCGGTAAGGCCCAGCCCGCCGTGGCCTCGCCCCTTGCCTCTCGTGAGGGCCGCGGCCAGCGCGAAGCCGCCCAGCGTGAGCGGCGGAGGAACGATCGGTGCCGCCACGAGACTGGCGAAGAGCCCGATCAACATGAGCCACACCACGCGCATAAATTGTCTTCCTCAGCGGCAACGGCATTCGACGCGAGTTCGCCGGGCTCGCCTTATTCGTATAGCACATGAGGCGCAAGCCTGAGTCGCCCTGACCGGCGCAAGTCATGTCGCCTTGCCGCATGGCAGGGGTGACTTCCCGGGCAGCCCGCGGTCCGTATTGCTCAAGATTGGTCGCAGCATTCGGCTCGGGCAAATGGGCAGTGCCGCAGCGGGGGTTGGTCCCTTCGCGATCCTTCGGGTCCAAGTCCCGGGTGCGAGAGTCGCAGCCCGGCGTCGGGCACAACCGGCTCGGCGGGTGGAACCGAGTCGCCATGTTCGGCGTTTGCGCTCCAAGCGCGTGGCCGACAGGCCATCGGTCCTGCTGTTTTCTGCCGGGGCCTCGGCTGTGATTGGCGATGAGGTTCCGAATATCGGCTTCCGGCGGGACGGCGCGCATTATCGGGCTTCACCGCGCCGGAGCATGACCGTGCCATGCCGATGGCCTCGCACGTAAAAAAACCACTGCCCACGGCATGCGGGTGGAGCCCCCGATGATGCATCCGGGCGCAGCCAGCGCCGAGACCCAGGCGGATTGAACCGGGCCCGCCTGATCCGGCGCTGATGTCAGCTTCTTCCTCACGGGGTCAACGCATGCCGTCGTCCGTGGCCAGAGGTTCGATTGCGCCTGATACCCGCCGTTCGAACGTCCGTTCCCAATCAGACAGCCGCCGCCTGAGAAAGAAGGTGCAAGAGGAGGGGACGTCGAGGTTTTTGTCGTACTATGGGTCTATTCGCAAACAATGGGAGAACACCATGTCACGTGTGCTGGTTCCTCTGGCTTCCGGGTTTGAAGACCTGGAAGCCGTCACCATCGTCGATGTGCTTCGCCGCGCCGGCATCGAGGTCGTTACCGCTGGACTGCAACCCGGTTTGGTCGAAGGCAGCCGCAAAACCCGCGTGCAGCCCGATACCCTCATCGACGACGTGCTGGAGCAGGAGTTTGACATGATCGCGCTGCCGGGCGGGATGCCTGGCGCGAAAAACCTCAGGGACGACGTGCGGATCCAGTCACTGCTTGGCAGGATGGCGCGGGACGGACGCTACACGGCGGCGATTTGCGCCGCGCCCATCGCCCTGGCGCAGGCCGGAGTGCTGGATGGAAAACGCGTGACGAGTTTTCCGGGCTTCCTGGACCGGGTGCCGATTCCCGGTGGCCGCTATGTTGAGGAGGCAGTCGTGGTGGATGGGAAGGTTGTCACCTCGCGTGGGCCGGGAACGGCCATGGATTTCGCACTTGAACTGGTCCGCTTGCTGGTGGGGACCGAGGTGCGGAATCGGGTGGAGGCCGGTTTGGTGCGGCCGTGATGGCCTGACTGCGTGGGATACATGCTTCTCCGGATCCCCGACTCGCGCCGCTCGTCCGTGAAAAAGCCATGGAAATCGCCAATGCGTTGCTCGCGGAAGGCGCGGACGAGGGCAAGGCGATCCGGATCGCGATCGCAAAGGAGGGGGCCGAGCACCGCGGCTTGCCGACGAGAGATAACGATACTTGGCGTTGAGAGTATCAGGTCGACGAATGCACGCGACCCGGCGTTGCAGTGCAGGCTCACCCGCCTGATCGACCCGTTGCCGCGGTTTTTTTCCGGAATTGCAGTGCGGCGTGTGTTTACCTGGAATTTCCACCGCCTCGCCGGTTCAGGGTTTGCGGCCAGTGCGGGGTGGGCGGTCGTTCAGAGAAACTGCCGAAGCCGCGGATCTCGATGCGATAGCCCTGAACGAGGTGATTTTGGATGACGCCGAGGATTTCATTGACGCAAAGGGCAGGTTCCCGGTGCGCAGCGGCCATGCCAACCGCTCAAGAAATCCGAGACTTCGTGTTTCAGCGCGTGCCGATCCATCAGGAAGCACGCGCCCTGCTATTCAACCATAGGGTTCCCGACCGCCCCGTCTATCCGCTCAGGGGGCACGGCCTCCTTCGTGCACAACTTCCGCAAGGTGCCAGGATTAGCCGAAATAGGCAGGGAAGCGGGGATGGAGAGCCGACGAGGACTTGGCGACGCTGAGGGCGATGCCGCGAGGCTGCAGCACGAGGCGGTCGTACACGTCCAGAATGGCGCCGATGGTCACCTCTCCATGCGTCGGATCGTTCGTCTTGTGCACCGGCCCGGACTGGTAATCGGGAGGAATGCACAGGCCGGCCGCCGCGGCAAAACCCTCCGACTTGAAAAAGTACCGCGTGTTGTTGAGGTCCACGCCGCACAGCACGATCTGCCGGTATCCCGCCCGCACCGCCAGGTTGACGGCGAAGAAGAGCGTCGCGCGCTTGCGCGGCACCGCCCAGCCCGCGCCGGAAAAACACCCCATCCGCTCCAGGCTCGCCACCGCGCGCGCGAATTCCGGCAGCGTGTCGCCGGGAATCTCGGCCTCCCACATCAGATGCAAGGCATTGCCGCCGAACCGCGGCAGCGCCTCGACCGCGGCATGGATGGTTGCGGGGTCGAAGCGTTCGGCGTCCTTCATGTACAGCGCCGCTTGGGACGTGACGTCCCCGCGCACGGCGAGGTTTTGGGAAATGCAGGCCAAGTCCCACTCAAGCTTGGTCAGCTCGAAAACATAGTGGGTCGGCACGAAGGGATGGACGATCCAGTAATTGAAGCCGAGCGAATCGGCCGCCGCGATCTTCGCCCACTCGTCATCGCCATAGGTCAGCACCGATGCGCCGCTGCCCAGGATGAACAGCGTGTCGGACCTCTTGCGCGCCGCCAGGGGATTGCCGTCCGGCGCCGGAAGGCCGAGCGCCCGCGCCGCTGCGGCGAGCTTGCGGCGCGAACGCCGCGACTTGTTGAAATAACGCAGCCAGGGGGCCGCCCATGCCCGCCGCAGCGTCTTCAACATCGGCATCGCGCTACCATGCGGTACGGCCGCCGTCGGCCGCCAGCACCGCGCCATTCACGTAGCTGGAGGCCTCGCTCAGGAGGAACAGCAAGGCGCCCTGGTACTCGTCGGGCCGCGCCATCCGGCCCATCGGGATGCGGCTCGCCACTTCCTTGATGAAGGCCGGATCCTGATTGTTCTCGACGCCCCCCGGGCACAGGGCGTTGCACCGCACCCCTTGCTCGACCCAATAGGTGGCGAGGTAGCGCGTCAGACCGATCAGGCCGGATTTCACCACCGAGTAGGTGACGGGCTTCACCGGCTGCTGGTCCGCCGGCAGGCCGGGCTTGCGATAGAGTCGCTGGTCGGGCGCGATCAGGCCCAGGTCGGAGGCGATGTTGACAATGCTGCCGCCTTGGCGGGCGATCGCCGCGCCGTAGTGCTTGGCGCACAAGAACGCGCCGGTCAGCCCCACCGCCACATCGGCGTCCCACGCCGCCAGCGGGAAGTTCTCCAGGCGGGAGAAGTTCTTCGTGCCGTCCCCTTCCACCTTGGGGTTGTTGGCGGCATTGTTGACCAGGCCGTCGATATGGCCATAGCGCGCCAGCAGCGCGGCGCAGTGGGACTCGACCGCCGCCTCCCGGGTGATGTCGACCGCATAGCCCGATGCGGGCACGCCGTGTCGGGCGTTGAGATCGCCCGCCAACCGCTCGACCGACTCGGCCGCGAGGTCGAGCAGCACCGGGGTTCCGCCCGCCTGCGCCACCGCCTCGGCATGCTGGCGGCCGAGGAGACCGGCCGCACCGGTGATGACGATGACGCGGTCCTTCAGCGAAAACAGATTGTCGGCCATGACGAGAAATATCCTTTCAAAATCCGATTGAGCGGCTCGGCGATCCGGGCGGCCGATCACGCCGGCATCGGGAACCCTTCTTCCGAAGGGCCGGGGATCCGCGTCCGGGACGCCCGACGCGAATGGCGCTTCAATGCAGCCCTACCGTCTGTCCGCCGTCCACCACCAGGCAGGCGCCGGTGATGAACCGTGCCCGCTCCGAGCACAGAAACAACGCCGCATCCGCCATTTCCCCGGTCGTACCGAACCGTCCCATCGGTACCGTCGCTTCGATCAGCGCCGCCACCCGCTGGGGATCGGCCTGGATTTTGGCGTCCCAGCTGCCACCCGGAAAATGGACGTTGCCGGGGGCGAGACAGTTGACCCGCACGCGCGGCGCAAGCTTGCGCGCCATCTGCTTGGACAGGGCCACCAGGGCCGATTTGGCCACCGAGTAATCCGTCGGCGCCCCGATGCACTCCAGCGCCGCGATCGACGACACGAACAGCAGGCACCCGCCGCTGTCTTCCAGCAGAGGCAACACGGCACGGGCAGTGGCTTCCGCCGTGGCGAAGTTGACCGTCCAGGATCCGGCGAATCGCGCCGCATCCGGCAGGGCGTCAGGCGCGCCGCGCCCGTCGCCGACGTTGGCGACCGCCACGTCGAGCCCGCCCCAGGCACCCTGGAGCCCCTCGAGGACACGAGGCCAAGCGCCGGCATCGGCGCAATCGGCGGCAAACGCCAGCACCCGCTCGGCACCGTATCGCCGCGCCAAGTCGTCGGCGGCCGCCCGCAAGGGCCCTGCGGTGCGCGCCAGCATGGCGACGCGCGCGCCTTCCCGAAGGAATCCTTCGGCCATCGCGAGGCCAATGCCCCGGGAGGCGCCGGCGATCAGAACGCGTTTGTCAGTCAGGGCGAGGTCCATGGGTCCGTTGTCAAAGGTAGCGTGCGCGCACCCACTCCAGCTGCTGGCGGAATACCGCGACGCCCTCGTCGTCCCGATAAGCCTGCAGGATGAACGGGCCGCGGTAGTCGAAAGGCCGGAGCGCCTCGAAGAACCGCTCGAACCGGGTGTTGCCGGTGCCCAGGACCACCGATCCGCCCCCCAGCACCCTGTCCTTGATGTGGATGTCGGAGATGCGCGCGCCATAGCACGCCAGCTCCTCCGCCGGATCGAACCCCAGGGCGGCGCTGTTGCCGGTGTCGTAGTTCACGCTCACCCGGCGCGAGTCGAAGCGGGCCAGCAGCTCGGCGAAGGGCTGCGGCGCGAGATCGGTCTCCAGGGAGAGGTTGATGCCGGCGTCTTCCGCCTGCGCCACCAGGGGCAGCAGGCGCGCAACGAAGCGGTCTCGGGCATCGGCGTCCTTCATGGAGGACTGGTCCACGCAGGGAATGACGATGTCGGTCAGGCCAAGCCCCTTGCCGTGCGCAAGCAGGCGGCCCAGCACTGCCTGGCTGCGGGCGGACACCGCTGGGTCGGCATGGTGAAGGGGGGCCTCCATGAAATAGTCGGCGCACACGGTGAAAACCTTGACGCCGGTGCGGGCGCTCGCCGCCAGAATCTCATCGGGGCCATCCGGCCGCAGCAGCGGATTGCGTTCCGCGTCGTTGAAATCGAGAATGAACTCGATGCAGTCCAGCCCGAGTGCCGCCGCCCTGGGGAACTCGTCCTGCCAGTAGCCGACCGGATGCGCCTGGTAGCGGCCCTGATACTTGGGCAGCAGGCGGCCCTCCATGACGCCGACCGGATTCGGATAATGAGGGCGGGTCATGGCTTCTCCTTGCCGAAAAAGGCGTTCTCCACCAGCGCGCACAGGACGTGCCCCAGCAGGATGTGGCCTTCCTGAATGCGCTCGGTGCGAGCCGAAGGCACCCGCAGGCAGGGGCATAGTTCGGCCAGCCGTCCGCCGCTCGCGCCCGTGAACCCCACGGTGCGGATGGATAGCTCCGAGGCGGCCTGGGCGGCGGCGAGAATATTGGCGCTGTTGCCGCTCGTAGTGATGGCGACGAAAACGTCGTGAGGTGCCGCCAGCGCCCGCAGCTCGCGCGCGAACACCTGGTCGTAGCCGTAGTCGTTGCCGATCGCGCTCATGGAGGAGCTGTTGGTGGCGAGCGCGATGGCGGGCAGCGGCGCACGGTCGAACTGCAGGCGGGAGACGAATTCCGCCGCCAGGTGCTGGGCGTCGGCGAAGCTGCCGCCATTGCCGGCGAACAGGATCTTGCCGCCGCGGCGCAAGGCGTCCAGGCACCAGCTGGCGGACTCCGCCAGCTGCCCTTGCAGCACGTCGTCCGCGGCCATCGCCTGGTGCACGGCAAGCGCCTGCTGCAAATCGATGAGGACCTGCGGTCTCATCGCGGCCTTACTTCTTCTTGAAGCGGTAAGGGGTGGGCGCGTCCGACCCGCCGGCACCGTCGGCGGCGTTCCAATCCTTGATCTGGCGCTCGATGTCGACGCCGACGTTGTCCGACCAGCGCCGCAGGAGCCGCCCGAACGCGGGTCCCACCGCGCCGTCGCCGATCGGCAGGCCGTTCAGGCGGGTCACCGGCAGCATGCAGAAGGGCGTGCCGGTCATGAACGCTTCGTCCGCCGTGTGGACGTCGTAGGGCTCGATGTTCCTTTCCACTACCGTCATGCCCAGCTGGGGCGCCAACGCCTCCATCACGTAGGCGCGGGAGATCCCGCGCAGGATGTTGCGCCCCTCGGGGGACACGATGACGTTGTCTTTGACGATGAAGAAGTTGTCGCCGGTCCCTTCGGCGATGAATCCGTCCGGGTCCAGAAGAAGCGCCCAGTTGTCGTCGCCGGCCACGCTGGAGGCCTCGATGTTCGCCATCAGGTAGTGGATACGGCTGCGGTTCTTGACCTTCGGATCCAGAAACGTGCCGGGAATCGCCCGCTGGGAGGTGATGACCGCGTTGATGCCGGTATCGAACAGGTGGCCCATGCCAGCCACGGTCCAGCGCAGCGGGAAGTCGGCGATGATGACGTTCGGCCCCTTGTGCAGCCCTTCCACCCCCTGGTAGATGCCCAGGGTGCCGCGGGAGACGTCGATCATCAGGCGATGCTCGTCATCGGCCCCGAACAGGGGCTCATTGGCTTCGATCGCCTCCTGGCAGTGGCGCTCCATCTCGGCGAGATCCATCCCCACGGGGATGCGCAGGATCTTCAGGCCCGCGTACAGCCGCTCGAGGTGCTCGCGCAGTTTGAACTGGCGCTTGCCGAACGAGCGCGTCATCTCGAACACCATGTCGCCGAACATCAGCGCCGAATCGTAGACCGAAATCTTGGCCTCCGCCTCCGGCACAAGCCTGCCGTTCATCCACACTACCCGACCGCTGGCCATGACCGCCCCTTAGCTCCGTGACTCGCTCTCGAAGGGGATGTGCGCGCGCAGCTTCTGCGCGATCGGCGCCTCCTTCGGATTCATTTCCAGGCGGCCGTCGCCCATCGCCTTCTCGATCTTGCGCACCGCGCCCACCAGCATGCGGAAGCCCGGGGGCTCCACCGACGCCGCCTGGTCCGAGCCGTACATGGCGCGGTCCAGGGTGATGTGGCGCTCCAGGGAAGTAATGCCGAGGGCCGCCGCTCCGTAGGAGACCGCGAGCCCGACCTCGTGTCCGCTGTAGCCGACATTGCAGCCGTAGCGGCTGCGCAGCGCCCCGATGCGGTTGAGATTGGCGTCCTCGTCCTCCATCGGATAGGTGGACACGCAATGCATCAGCTCGAACGGGCAGGCGGTGTCGCGGAAGATCGCCACCGCCCGGTCGATGTCCCCGAGCGTGCTCATCCCGGTGGAGATGAACGTATGCTTGCCTTCTTCCGCCACCATGCGCAGCAGCGGCTCATGGACCAGCATGGCCGAGGCGATCTTGTTGTACTTGAGGTCGAACGCGCGCAGGAAGCGTTGGCTTTCCGTGTCCCACGCCGAGGCAAACCATTCGATGTCCTTCCCGCGGCAATAGTGGTCGATTTCGTGGAACGCCGCGGCGTCGAACTCCAGCCCCTCCTTCTGGGCGCGCTGGGTCTTACCCCAAGGGCTTTCGCGGGGGGAGTCGAGAAATTCCTGGGTATAGACCAGGTCGAGGGTTCGCTTCTGGAACTTGACCGCATCGGCGCCCGCCTCTTTCGCCGCGTCGATCAGCTGCTTGGCGATGTCGAGGCTGCCGTTGTGATTGATGCCGATCTCGGCGATCACGAATATGGACATGATTATTTCCCTTCAGGGTTCAAGCGGTCGCCGGGGAACCCAGCAGCGCCTCGGAAAGCTCTTTCACCACGCCCTCGCCGCCGCGTGCGCGGGTCACATGCCGGGCGAGTGCCAGCACCGACGGATGGGCGTCCGCCGGCGCGGCCGGGAAGCCGACCCGTTGCATGGCTTCCAGGTCGTTGACGTCGTTGCCGACGTACAGCACGTGCTCGAGCCCGATGCCGTTGGCGCCGCAGAAGGCCTGCAGGTCGCGCGCCTTGTCGCCGCTGCCCTGCAGCACCTCCAGCCCGAGCTTGCGCGCCCGCGCCGCCACCACCGGGTTCGTTTCGGTGCTGAGGATGATCTGGCGATAGCCCGCCCCCCGCAGCTGGCCGATGCCCCAGCCGTCCGCCCGGTTGGCCGTGACGGCCTCGCTGCCGTCTTGCAGCACGAGGACGCGGTTGTCGGTCATCACGCCGTCGAAATCATACACGATCAGATCGGGGCGGAACGTCCCGATGCCGCCTTCGCGCAGCCGCCAGCCGGCGAGGAGATGCTTGCGGAAATAGTATTCGCACAGGTCGAGGTTTTCCAGGGTGTCGATCTCGAAGGATTTCCAGTACGGCATCGAATAGCGCGCGATCCGGCCGCCCAGGCGATTGCCCTTCTGCCGCAAAAGCGACGGCTTGAACACATAGATCGAGCCGTTTTCCAGATAGAGTGGCCTGCGGTCCTGGCGGCGGCCACGGTTGAACGGGTCGAAGGTCTTGCCCTTCAATACGCCGTCTTCCTCCTGCCAGGCGCAGAAGTCGTCCAGCACCGCATCGGAAAAAAGCGAATCCGCATCGGCGGACACGAAGGCCGACACGGCCCCGTCGATGTCGGAAGGCTCCCGCAGCGGCGAGGTGGCCTGCAGGAACACGATGCGCTCGGGCTCGGCGCCGCGTTCGGCAGCGATCACGTCCAGCGCGTGCAGCAGCGCCGTCTCGGAACTCGCGGTGTCGGTCGCGAGCGCATCCGGGCGTCGAATGGCCCGTGCACCATAGCGCTGGGCCACCTCGAGAATGACATCGCTGTCGGAAGAGACGTAAACCGCCTCCACCGCCTGCGCCGCACGGGCCTGCAGGATGGACCACGCCAGCAGGGGCTTGCCGGCGAAATCGATGATGTTCTTGTTGGGAATTCCCTTGGACCCGCCGCGCGCCAGAATGATGGCGACGGACCCGCTGGCGAGCGACATGGCGAAGACAATCTCGGTGATGGATACGGGGTCCGCAGGAATCGAGCGCCTATGTTACCGTAGGGACCGGGTAAAGTGCAAAACCCCGCTTTTCCCCCGCGGCATGGGGTCGATGGAGCAATCCTTACGAGATCCTTACACGCAAATCGACATTGGCCAACCACTTACGGTACAATTCGCGTTCACAATCCCCGTGCCGCCGAGATCGCAGGTGACTGTTTATCCGGCGGACTTGTCGCAACCTCGTTCTAGAGATCCGTATCCTTGGCCCTTCATCAGGAGATCAGCGGCAAGCAGCTCTATTTGCGCCTACTGCGGTATGTCCTGCCCTATTGGCGCGTGTTCGCGCTCTCGGTGTTCAGCACCATCGGCGTATCGGCCACCGAGCCCGCCCTGCCCGCCCTGCTGAAGCCCCTCCTGGACGGGAGCTTCGTCCACCGCGACACGACGATGATTCGTCTGATCCCGCTGCTGATCATCGGCCTGTTCCTGGTCCGCGGGATCTTCAGCTTCATCAACAACTACACCACCAACTGGGTCGCGACGAAACTCGTCATGGACATGCGCAACATCATGTTCCGCAAGCTCGTGACCTTGCCGACCGCAGACTTCGACAACATGTCCTCCGGGAACATGATCGCCAATGCCGCCTTCAACGTGACCCAGGTCACCTCCGCGGGGGCGGACGTCATCACCGTGCTCGTGCGCGACTCGTTCACCATCCTCGGGCTCCTCGGCTGGATGCTCTATCTGAACTGGAGGCTGACCCTGGTGGCGATCGTCATGATCCCCCTCATCGCGCTCATCGTGCGGCTGTTCAGCGCCCGCCTGCGGCTCATGAGCCGGGGCTCGCAGCAAGCCTACGGACAGATCACCCACGTGCTGGAAGAGGCCCTGGGGGCACACAAGGTCGTCAAGGTGTTCGGCGGCCAGGACTACGAAAGCCGCCGCTACTTCGACGCGACCAATCGCGAGCGCCGGTTCAGCATGAAGCGGACGGTGGCCGCCGCCCTCAACGTACCCTTTGTCCAGGTCCTGGCCGCCATCGCGCTCGCCATCATCATCTATACGGCCACATGGCCCGCAGGGGGCCACCAGACGACGGTCGGCGGCTTCGTGTCGTTCATCACCGCCATGCTCATGCTGCTCACCCCCATCAAACGCCTGACCGGGGTCAACCAATCGCTGCAGCAAGGCCTGGCCGCCGCCGAGATCGTCTTCGGGCTCATCGACAGCCCCTCCGAAGTCGACGAAGGCGCCCACGAGCTCGCGCGCGCGCGCGGCGAAATCGAGTTCCGCCACGTCACCCTCCGGTATGACGAAGGCGCGGCCGCCGCGCTGAGCGACTTCTCGCTCACCATCCGTCCGGGCGAGACCCTCGCGCTCGTCGGACAATCGGGCAGCGGCAAGACATCGCTCGTCAACCTCATCCCCCGCTTCTACCCGCCCACGGCGGGGCAGATCCTGGTCGACGGCCACGACATCGCGGACATCCGGCTCGCGAGCCTGCGCGAGAACATCGCGCTCGTGAGCCAGGATGTCATCCTGTTCAACGACACCATCCGGGCGAACATCGCCTACGGCCACCAGGCCGGCGCCGCGGAGGAGGCGATCGTGGCCGCCGCCAAGGCCGCCCACGCATGGGAGTTCATCGAGGCGCTGCCCGACGGATTGGGCACGCTGGTCGGCGAAAACGGCGTCAAGCTCTCGGGCGGCCAGCGGCAGCGCATCGCGATCGCCCGCGCCTTCCTCAAGAACGCCCCGATCCTGATCCTCGACGAGGCGACGTCCGCGCTGGACACCCAATCGGAACGGCACGTGCAGGCGGCGCTCGACGTCCTGATGCGCGGGCGCACGACCATCGTCATCGCCCATCGCCTCTCCACGATCGAACGCGCGGATCGGATCATCGTCATGCAGAAGGGCCAGATCGTGGAAAGCGGCACGCACGGCGAACTCCTCGCGCGCAACGGCCCCTACACCCACCTCTACCGGATACAGTTCTCCGACGCGCAGCCGGCATCGCGGCAGAGCGTGATCCAGGAGTGAGGCTGACCCGCGACACCCTTCAATCGAACAACATGCGGATATTACATACGGAATGGTCCGACGGCTGGGGCGGCCAGGAGCACCGGATCATCAGCGAGATCGTCGGCATGCGGGCGCGAGGCCACGAGGTGTGGCTCGCGACGCGCCCGCAATGCGCGATTGCACGGGAAGCGGCACAACGCGGCATCCCGGTGGCGCTCTTCGGCATGCGGCATCGCGCGGACCTGGGAACCCTCGTGCGCCTGGCGCGCTTCCTGCGCCGAGAGCGCATCGAGATCGTCAATACGCACAGCAGCCTCGACAGCTGGCTCGGCGCCTTCGCCGCCCGCCTGGCGCGCGTGCCGGTCCTGGTGCGCACCCGCCACCTCAACCTGCCGCTCAAGCGCGGCCCGGTCCACTTCGCGCATTACCTGCCCGACGGCGTCATCACCTGCGGAGATGCCATGAAGCGGCGCCTCGTCGAGGAAAACGGGTTTCCGGCGCAACAAGATCGG
>JAKAFK010000116.1 GCA_021817985.1 Pseudomonadota bacterium
AGTTCAAAAAATCGCCTCTCGGGTCATGGGCATAGCGATTGGTATCGAAGACATCCGTGACCGAAAACTTGCCCAGCGTGATGACCAGGTTGCCCACGGTGCGGGTGCCGCCGAGCAGATTGGCGCCGGACGCGACCCCTTCGACTGCGCCGCCAAGATCGAAGGTCTGGCGGAAGAACAGGCGCTGAAGCCGGAAATAGGGATCGGATTTTCCGACCTTATAGGCTTCGCCACTTGGATAGCCCGCAACGCCGAGGGTATTGCTGAGGCCGAAGCCCTGATCGATCTCCGGGTTGGCGTACAGTTCTCCTCTTGGCCACACACGCACGCCGGCGTAGACGGTCGCATCAAAGGTTTCGTTGCCCCGGCTGCCAGGATCAAGGCTGTTTACACCACGATAGGGGGAGCGGAACGCCGGATGGTATTGTTCCACGAGCGTCGCCTGACCATGCAGTGACCAGCTCTCGGCGACGCCTGCCGCCTTGGCGGGCGCGCACGTGACGATGGCAACGCCAACCATGCCGAAAACGACAAAGTTCGAGCGGGCACAACTGCGGACTGCCATTGGTGCTAATTCCAAACAGGTAAAATGAGTGCGAACCGAGGGCCAAGTGGAGGGAGGCAATCAGCACCGGCCAGCCGGTCAGGGCTGGATAGGGTCAGCTTGCATTGACTGTCATACTCTCTTTTCGCGGTCACGATGCTCTGCCTAATTGCCAATATCTCGGGATACAGGCGAAGGTCGGGGCGTAGGTAGGATTGGTAAACCAGGGGCACAACGTAGCAGTGCCGCTCGTGCTGCGTCGCCTGCGCTATTCGAACAGTGATCGGCACGCCCCAAATAAGTTACTCTCACCGGTGCGGTGCCCTGTCGATAGAAGCCAAGCAGTATTGCAGCCCGCTCGGACACATCGATGATACGTCCTTTATCCCGAGGTCCGCGGTCACCGATCCGCAGAACCAATGAGCGCCCATTCGCCAAATTCGTGACCAGAACACGAGCGCCCATCGGCAATGTGCGGTGAGCCGCAGTGAGGGCATAGGCCCGAAAGTTCGCGCCGCCCGCTGTTTGTTTACCGGAGAAGGTTGCGCCATACCATGATGCGATGCCGATCTGATCGTAGAGCGGCTCTACCCGTGGTACCTCCGGAGCGCTAGCTACGTAGGACGTGCCAACGGGAACCCGAGGACTTTGGATCTCATAAGCCATTGCCTGCGACGGCAGCTCGACAGCGGGCTCTGCTGTGCAGGCCGCCGCAAAGAGGGCGGTTAACGCAATAACAATGAGCGTCTGCACCCGCGCACCCATGGTTCCTGCTCTTGCCCGCAATTGCCGAAAGTTAAAGTATCTGGCAGCGACGTTCAATCAGAGCGCGTGGCAAGCTCGAAACCGGTGCATGGCGCCAAGCTGGGTTCTACTCGCCTTTTGCGCATCATACCGAACATCTGGATTATCTGGGCACAACGCTGGGCCGGGTTGTGGTCGATTCTGCATGCGTTTCAACCTTCACTGGCACAAGCAAGGGATAAAGTTCGGGTTTCAATGCCTTTAGCAGGGAGACGGCGAGTGCGCTGGTGAAGTGGTATTGGGAGGCTTGCTCCCCATAGACGTAAGCGGTAATCGTTCCATAGAAGCGACGGCCGAGGAAGAATACGAAAGTTGCGGTTCGATCGACAGCTCGCGATTCGATCAGCTGATGGCCGGGACCGAACACCTTGAAGCGATTATCACCGGTGCCGGTTTTCCCACCGATCGGCAGCAGGGCTCCGTTCGGCTCAACATAGGTTCCTCGAACTCTCAATCCCGTCCCGTTTTCCACCACCCCCGCGAGCGCGCGACGGAGAATTGCGGCGACTTGTGGGGCCATGATCCTTTCCCGCGGCGGCGGCTTGTAAGCCATCTCGGTATCAAAGGGCGTTCCGGACGCGAAATGCAGGCGCTCAATATCAACGGTCGGTTGTCTTACTCCACCAGCGAGAATAATCCCCATCAACTTCGCCAGCGCGTCCGGGCGGTCGCCCGAACTTCCCAAGACGGTACCGAGCGAAGGAACCAAATGGTCAAAAGGATAACCCTGACGTTGCCAATCCTCCAGCAGACGCCCAAAGGCATCCTCTTCAATGAGTTCACGAATCCGGACGTTCTGCTTGTGAACATTGCGGGTCTTGAACAACCAGTCATAAGCTTCCTGGCGCTGACGCACGCTCGCTGAGATGACCTGTGAGCGAGTGGCGCGGGGATGATGCTGCAGGTACGCAACCAGCCAGAGTTCAAGCGGATGGATACCGATCAGGTAGGCGCGATCCACAAGCGAAAATCTTTCGGGCGCGTAGTCCGAATAAAGGGTGGCGGTTGGAACGGGTACGCCCTGCAACCGCTGCTCTAGAAAGCGCTGTAAATCTGCGGCTGACGCCCTCGGCCGTGCGGATCGATAAAGGACGGCAAGTTGGCGAGGTGCCGGACGGACATGGCTGGCCAACTGATCCAGTGCCGCGTCAGGCGATAAGCCCGCGTAGTTGGTATAGAAGCGATTCAGATAGAGCCGCCCCTCTTGATCGGCGAAACGGCGTAGATACGCTTCGCGTGCAGGGCTTTCGGATACGTCCAAGATTTGTTTGCGCGCGCCGCCTTCGAGCTCATAATGCTCTATGACATCGCGCATTAGGCGGACGAAGGCGAGATTGATGGAGTGCTCGAAGGCCTCCTCCACAGTCGGGTTTTCGACGTCCTCCTTTCGTTCGAAATTGCTGAAGGTTTGGATGCCGCCTCCGGTGAAGAATACCTCTGCCGGGTTTCCGGAGTAGTGGCGCTGCATCGCTGCGTCCAGCATGGCCTCCAAACCGCGCCGGTCCGGCGATGCCGTCGCCAAGTAATTGGCTGCCCACCGCCGCAGCGGATCGGCTGTCGTTGTCGCGATTTGCAGCAACGCAGGCACGGTGCGTGTGGACAATTCGCCATGAAGCCTGTCCATGATGCCTAGATAGGTTGCCAGCGTCCGTAGTTTCGCCGTCGAACCAAGGATCAGCTTTGCACCGGAATTGATGTCGAAAGGCCGGTTGAGGCTGTCGGCGTGAATGCGGACGAGGTTCCGGCCCTTCATGCGTTCGTAGAGGACCACGCTCCAGGTTACCTTTGCAGGATCGGCAGTACCCAGAAGCTGGTCGCCCACTAGTCCCAGCGCCGCGTCCGTCCTCGGATTTTTGAGATGCTCCAGGAACGTGGCCACATGGCTCTGCGCAGCGGTGTCAATGCTGACGTCGGCCGCTAGGTCCAGCCGGTCAAGATCGTAAAGGCTCGGAACGTCCAAAAGAGTCATCAGCTCCGTGCGCACGGCGTCAACTGCCTTGCGCGTAACGAACGAAGCCGTTGGTGGCGCGGGGGGCGCTGCGGCGAAGGCCAGCGGAAGCTTGATTGCCGTGACGGTCAAAGGCCTATCGATGATCCCGGCGGCACCGAGCCTGCGCAGATAGGTATCGGTCAAGCGCTCAAGATCCTTGCGCCCGCCATTCAGATAGAACGCCGGTCGTCGTTGGGCGATCAGCAGACTGAGAGCTTCCTTGTATATCTGCGCGCGCCGTGCTGCTTCGGATGTGGGCAGAGCCCTCGATGCAAGAAGGCGGTTTGCTACCGCGAACTTGATCCCATACCATGCGCTCAGGCCGTCGCCCAAGCCGATCACCTCGCCATAGCCCGGGCGCGATCCCAGGGGCGTGGAATCAAAATAGGCGGTGACGATGCGGCGTTGAGCGGAGAGCGTGTTGGGACCGTTCAGATATGCGCGAAGGGTCGCGGTTTCCATCTGATGAAGTTTCTGCGCAATATTTTCCGTGCGGCCGTATGGAGAATGCCGAAATTTCTCGATCTGGGTTGCCAAGGTACTGGCCCCGCCTCGAGCCGGACGCCTGTCTAGCGCTCCGAGCATCCGTCGTGCGGCCGCGATTGTAAAACGATGCCAGTCGATCGCGGGATTTCGGTAAGGGCGATTGCGATCGAGAATCTCACGATCTTCGATAAAGCGAAGCGTATTGACGAGAATTGAGGGGATCTCGGAAAGCCTTCGATATGCTATCGATGGGTAATGTGCGATTTCAAGTGGCATACCTGATTGCCCGCGCAGGACCAGCCCGGCTTGAAGCTTTTCGCGGTAGACCGCGTATCCGCCAGCCTTCATGAATTTCCGCATCGCAGATGACTGGCGCGCCTGCCGTTCCACAACAAAGTGCCTGTGCTCCAGTCTTTGAACGAAGAAAGGCAGCGCAACATAGCCGAGGCGGCGATCATACGGTCCGGCTGATGGAAACATGATCGCCTGACTGGTGCCAGGTTCCACTCTGAAGCTCGTATCGCTCGCAAGTTGAGTAAAGAACAGCGATCGCAAATAGGACTGATCCGCCTCCAAGAAAATTAGGAAGCAGATCACCGAGGCTGCGATGACCTGAATCCAAAACGCCGCAGGTTTTGGGAACCGCCTCCGAAACAGACCCACGAATTTGCCTCGGACCCCGCGGAATTTTACAGCGATGGTTCGAGATTTCTGATCCAGATTCGGTGCAACCGAGATACTCATGGCACGATTAGACCAGGGGCACGGACGCAGACTCACTTCAAGTAGTAAAATACATCCGAATTTGAGCCACAGTCACCGGCCTTCTTTGCGACGCGAGCATTATTTCAGATGGATTTTGGGTATTTCGCGCTCCGCTGGTGGCCGCGCCTGCTGCCAAAAATTCTCCCACCGGCTACGGAAATCCGGGGTTGGTAACTAACAGATTAAACCGTGTCATGGGGAGAGGGCGCAATCTAATACGGAGCTGGCCGTCGCGATCACGGCGGCGCTTGCACGCTGGGCCCGGTGGTATTTCGGTGCCCGAGCGTGATGCCCGTTGTTATCGAGCACGCCTCACCCTTGGCGCAGTGCGATGCCCTGATCTCGTGCGACGCCACCACGGCAGGGCGCCGGCCTTACCGCATATGCCAGTTACCGTCATCCTCGCGGCAGGCCGAGCCGTCGCGTTCATAACGGTTGCCGTCGCGGTAGGTCACGGTATGGAAGTCGCGGCAGATATAACCGCCGTCCTGGTATTCGCGCGTGGCGGTGAAGGTTCCCCGCTCGCCGCCATGATTCCAATCATATTCGCGGCCAACTTCACCATTGAGGCCCTCGTCGTAGCTCGCGAAGGCGTAACCCTGGTCGTCGCAGTCGATATCGCGCGACAGGCTGTTGCCCACGACGCCGCCCAGAATGACGCCACCAGCGATGGCCGCACCATTGCCGTGGCTGAAGCCGCCGCCAAGCAGACCGCCAGCTATGGCACCGAAGATGGTACCGGCCGCGATATTACCTTGGCGGCATTGTGCCTCATAGGTACCTCGCTGGTAATAACCCGGCGGCGGAGCGGGTGGCAGGCCATAGCCCTGGTCCGGTGTGCCATAGCCGCCATCCTGCTCGTAAGCCGGCCCGCCGTCCTCCTCGCCAAGTTCGTGCGCAATACGCCGTAGACGATGGGCATAGTCGCGGGCCACGTCCACGTCGATACCGTTATCGCTCTCATAATAGGCCTGCAGCAGATGCGTCTCGACCGAGTCCAGATCCTTCTGGATACGCCAGGCCTGGGCCGGATCGATCGAGCCATCACGCATCCGGTCTGCAATTCTGTCATCCAGGTGCTGTTCCCAGCGTGCCAGCTGCGAGTAACCCTCGTCGTCGTTGATCTGAATCGGGTCGGCAAGGGCAGAGGCCGACCCGACCAACAAAACGGCAGCGGCTACGCAAGGGATCAGACGACGCATAAATCTCTCCTCAGACCTGCCTCAGACTCATGGCGACCGCGAGGACAGATCGCTCGCCCTCACACTCACCACGGCTCCATGTTTCTATATCAAGCCGAGCGGTTGGACTACACGGCCGTGGCCGATTGACCGCATCATGACCGGGATCGCTCCTTAACCCGTAAGACGACAGCCGAATACTTGGCCGAAGATGAGGTCTGGCGGGAACCGCGGGAGGCCGAACGCGAAAAGAGCGCCCGCAACAGGCGCCCTTTCCCGGATATGTTGGCGGCGAGGATCAGGAGGTCGCGCCGCCCTGGATCGCCGT
>JAKAFK010000050.1 GCA_021817985.1 Pseudomonadota bacterium
ATTCAGCTTCGGTTGAACGCCAAACCACTTCACCCGTTTCCACGCAGATCACGCGCACTTCCTGCTCTTCCGGATCGTCCACACCTTCCATTGCCATCGCGACTGCGGATGCTTCGGTGTCGTCCCCGGATGCCGCATTTCTCAGTCCGATGAACTCGCGTAACTGCGCTTCGGTATACAGGCGTCGATTGCTGTCCGACCGGGCGACCGGAATCAGCCGACCTTCGCGCTCCCATCGCTGCAGCGTCTTGACCGATACGCCCAGCGGCTTTGCCGCCTTGCCTGTGCTAATAGTGCTTTCCATGGGGACGTTAATACACTATCGCGAACCTTTGGAAATACTAGCGCTTAGCTCCTTGGCTGCTTCTCGCGGTTGGCCCACGATTCCAGGGGCCTGAAGCCGGGCCAACCGCGCACAACAGCGGGCCGCGCGCCGTCCCCGCCGCCTGCAAGCCTGGACAGGCATGGATGCGCGGCACTGCGAGCAATGTATGACATGCACATTGCACTTTCTTGACAGCAAGCTCCTGAGGGCGTGGATTTGGCGCGGGCCGCCGGGACCCTCGGATATCTCGGTGCAATCGGCCACAGGCGCGGCTCTAGCCCGGAATCCCCCAGTGCGCGTCATATTTCGCCTGCATGAAGTACAGCCCATCGGGCGCGAAGGTGGGTGCCGCAGCCGAACGCCTGCCGCCGTCCAGCACATCTTTGACCCAGCCGGGCGGGTACCGTCCCTTGCCTACGTATACGAGCGTGCCCACGATGTTGCGTACCATGTGATGCAAGAACGCATCGGCACAGCAGTCGAAGACGATCAGGTCGCCGCAACGCGCGATGTCCAAGCGACGCAGGTCCTTCACCGGCGACTTCGCCTGGCACTCGGCTGCACGGAACGCGCTGAAATCATGCACGCCGAGCAGCAAGCCCGCGGCTTCCTGCATGGCCTTGAGATCCAGCGGAAGATGGAACCATCCCACGCGCGCATTTTCCACCCCCGGCCTCGACGGGCGGCTCAGCAACCGGTATTGGTAACAGCGCTCGAGCGCACTGAAGCGCGCATGGAAGGCCGAAGTGACTTCGCGCGCCCAGGTCAGCGCGACCGATGGGGGCAGCAAGGCGTTGGCGCCACGGACCCAAGCCGTCAGTGGCCGGTTAGCATCGGTATCGAAGTGCGCGACCTGCCCGATCGCATGCACGCCTGCGTCCGTTCGGCCGGCCGCCACCACGCGCACCGGATGGCCCGCAATGCGGGCGATCGCCGCCTCCAGGGCGTTCTGCACCCCGCAGCCGCCCGGCTGCGCTTGCCACCCGCAAAAGGCCCGGCCGTCATACTCCAGCCCGATCGTGATTCTCAACGCAGGAACCAGCCGCCAAGGCACACGGCTGCCGTCAGCGCCATCGCATCCATGCTGCCCATCCTGCCCGGCTCCAATGTGACCGCCTGCAGCGAACCCCGCAGCCGCTGCAAGGCCTGACTCATCAATCGCCAGTCCTTCACCCGGAACCGGGCGAGTTCCTCGGCGTACACCCACGTCAGCCAAATCCGAACCACCAGGCGGCGCGGCTGAAAACCCACCCACGCCAGCGGCCGCAGCAACACGTAAAGCCCGCGCAGCAGTTCCTCCTTGCCGGCCGTCGCCAGCATCCAAGCCAATGCGCCCAGGAGCAGCGCAAGACGCCAGACTTGCATGGCCCCGACCTCCAACCCCTGCAATGTCGGGCTCCACCGTCCGAGGGGAGCATAAAGGGCCACGCCAGGCAACGTCAGCCCGTCGATCAGGAGAATGGACAAAAACAGTATCCGCGTGCGGCGAATGAGGCGCCAGAAGGCGGCTCTTGCACGCAGCACCCCGCCCCATGCCACGCCCGCGCTCAATGCCAGCAGCTCGGGCACGCGGAAGCGGCCGACCAGGATCGCCACCAGGATCCACAGGACAATCTTGGTCGCCGCATGCAGCCGCATGCCGCCTGTATTGACCGGGCCATGCATGAGGGGCAAGATCCTCTAGACGGTTGGAAATCGAGGCACGGCCCCACACATGCGCCGTGCGCTCCTCATGAATGGAAGAGGTCCGGAAGAACGGCCCAAAGACCCATGGGCGTTTTGCCCGAGCGCCGTCCCACCCCGCAAGGCACCGGCAAAACACGCCGACGGGGCTCCGCGTCCTTCACCGGGCCATGCAAGCCGGTCTGCCGGCGGGCTCAGGAACGGGCGGCGCTGAAGCCGAAGGGTCCTGGCGGCTGCATGATCCGCAGCCGCTTGACTGCTCGCGACCCGTCGAATCACACGTCGAAACGCCGCAACGGCCGATGCGGCCGCATCTCGCATGCGGCGGTCGTGCCGGGTGGCGCAATCGCGTTACTCTTTACTCTTCGGGGCGAAGGCTTTCCGAGGGCTTGGCATCATCCGCCCCAAGGTCCGCCTTGTCCCTATTCGCCGGGCGCGACTCGGCAAGATCCACCCATTCGATGAGGTCGGGCTCAGACTCGACGCCATCGCGTTCGGGGACCAATTCCAAGACTTGCTTTTGGGCGCCAGGCGCCCATCTGCCCACGTCTGGCGGCAACTCGTCGAGGAGCGCGCTGGCGGCTTGCGCATCGCCCAAGGGCTCGAAATGCAGAGTGTCCATGCCCGTCCCCGGAACAAAATCCTGCAACGGCGCTGCGGCCAATGCTGCAGGAACATCCTGCGCATCGTGCGAGGGCGTTTGGTGCAAACGGTCGTCACCGGGAGGAAGCGTCTCGGGCTGGAATGTCGCCGGGGAGACTGCGGCGTCGGCGGCCTGCCCCCTCTCGAGGCCCAGGTCCCGCGCGCCGGCGTCCCCGCCTTCGGCCGCGCCGTACAGCGGATTCAGGGGATCCAGCTCGCGCCCCATCCGGGCGACCGAATCCCACGCCGCGCCTGAACGGTCTTCCCGCCGCGCACCCCATTGGGTGGCCAGTGCCTCGAATGCGCTCACGTTCTTCTGTTCCGCATACAGTTCCAGCAACTTCAAGACCACATCCTCGCGCCCAGGGGATTTGGCCAAGGCGTCCTTGAGCACCTCCTCGGCCTGTGCGTGCCTTCCATAGGCCAGGTAAACCTCCGCCTCCGCCACCGGGTCGACATCCTGCGCGTGGATGTTCGTCTGCGTCCACTCGGACAGGTCGAGGTCCGTCAATCGGGCGGCCGCCTCAATGGGGGAAAGCCGCTGCTCGCCCTGGGACGCAGACGCGGGGGTCGTCGACACGCTGGCAGGACCCCTCGGCACCGCGGGCTCGGTGAAGAACGCCGGCTCCTGCAACCGACGCCGCCGCCGAAAGACAACGGCCACCAAACCGAACAACGCGACGAACGCGGCGAGAAGGCCCCAATAGCGCCCTCCCCAATGAACCGGTTTCGCCTCGGAGACGCCCGACACCGGAGGTGGCGGTCTATTGACCGCAGGTGCCCGGACCGGGGCGCGCCGCATCGCCGGCAAGGCCCCAGGCACCGTGTTGGCTCCGGATGTCACCCGGGGCTTATGCTGCGGCCGCGTGACGGGAGCAGGCGCAATCGGCGGCGCCCTGCGTCCTTCGATCACGCCAATGCTCGCATTGAGCGCGGCAATCCGGGCGCTCGCCTGCGCGACGAGCGCCTGTTCAGCGGCGACTTCGCCTTGCAGATTGCGAATCTCTTCCTGCATGACGGCAGTCGGATCCGGCTTGGGGCTTTCGGCTTGCGAGAGCATCAGGATGTCGGCCGACGCGCCTGCGGTCTTCGCCGCACCAGGGGAATTCTCCGGCGCAGGGTGTGCGACCATGTTCGCAACCGCCGGATGTCGGCCGGTCCAAAGCCAACGTTGCACGGCAGCCGTCGCGGCCGCGGCTGTCGTCGAACGCAGGGTCTCAAGATCCGGAACGCGCAGGGTGCGGCCGGCTTCCAGCCAGTTGATGCCTTCCCGTGCAAAGCGCCCTGGATTGGCGTGGCGCAACCCGACGATCATCTGGTCGACACTGATGCCTGGCGGCCGCAACCGGGCGGCAATCGTCGTCAGGGTATCGCCGGACCTGACCGTATACGTTTTCGGCCAACCGGCCCTATGCGCCGGCTCGCCGACCGCATGAGCAGGCCTCCGGACAGCGGGAAGGTGCGCGGAGAGGATTCGGGGCGCGGTCGCGGGCTCCGTGAATCCGGGAGGATCGATGAGCAGCGCGTAGCGGCGGGTAAGGACACCGCCCGGCCGATTCAGCCGGATCATCACGTAGAGGAAAGGATCGGTGATCGCGTGCCGTGATGTGATGCTCAAGTAGGGCGTCCCATCCGCTCGCTTCTTGATGCGGACTTTGACGCCCATCAGCGCTGGCGACCACGGCGTATCGGCACGCTGGTAGGCTTGTGGGGAGGCGAGCGTTGCGGATAGCGGCGCGTCCGCCCCGCTGTCGGCCAGAATGTCGATCTGAGCCTTCAGGGGTTGCCCCAAGGCAGACTGAACGGTCAACTGCCCTAGTCCTGCACCGTTGGCCGCGAGAGGAAGCCCCCCCCCACCGATCAGCAGCGCGGCCACCAGAGCCCTGAGATCCTTACGCGTCATATCCGCTTTCTTCTGCTTCTGACTTCCCTTCTGGCGAAGGCGCGCCGTTGCCAACGGCGCCATCCCCCAGCACAGGGGCCCAACATAAAGCATTCAAGTGGACAGTGCAAGATATTTCGCATGCATCCGGCAAGCCCACCCGGCCAGGCGGGAACCACGGGGGATGGGCGGCATGTGGGGAGAGCCGGAAGGCGGCCGCATTCCTAATGAAAATCGCGTGACGGGCAAGTCAGCGCACCCAGCATCGCGCTATAGTCCACGAGGCGCTTGGCAATCAGATGCACGACCTCCCCCTCCCTTTCCAGCACGCCGTATATGCCCAGCAGGCGTGATCCCAGCAGTTCGCGCCGCTGGCTTTCTGCAAGATCGCGCCACACCACGGCATTGATGAGTCCCGTCTCGTCCTCCAGGGTCACGAAGGTGACCCCGCTGGCCGTATCCGGGCGCTGGCGTCCGATGACCAGCCCTATCGCGCGGGCCAGACGCCCATGGGGCAGGTCACGCAATTGCAGGGCTGTCAACATGCGGCGGCCTGTCATTTGCTCCCGAAGCATCGCCAAGGGGTGGCGCCCCAGCGTCAATCCAAGACTACGGTAATCCGCCATCAAGTTTTCCCCTTCAGAGGGTACCGCGAGGTGCGGCAGATCTTCGCGCATCGCCACATTCCGGAATAGCGCCGGCCTCGGCCCCTGGCCTGCGACTATCCAGGATGCCGCGCGCCGATGGGGGGTCAGGGACGAGAATGCGCCGCTCGCCGCGAGCAGTGCCATATCGCGCCGGCCAAGTCCTGCGCGCACCTCGACCTCCTCGATGCCGGAAAAGGGGGAAAGCCTCCGCACGGCAACCAGACGCTGCGCCCCATGGCGGGAGAGCCCCTTGACCAGGCGAAATCCCAACCGAAGCGCAGGCCCGTGTTCCCCAGGTTCCAGCGTGCAATCCCATTCGCTTATGCACGCATCGACCGGCCGCACGGCCACGCCGTGGCGCCGTGCATCCTGGATGAGCTGCGATGGCGCATAAAACCCCATCGGCTGACTATTAAGCAGTGCGCAAACGAAGGCGGCCGGCTCGTGACACTTGAGCCAAGCCGAAACGTAGACCAGCAGTGCGAAGCTTGCGGCATGGGACTCCGGAAAGCCATATTCTCCGAACCCCCTGATCTGCGTGACGATCTGCTGGGCGAATGCCTCGGAATACCCCCTCTCGCGCATCCCTTCGGTCAGTCTTGCCTCGAACCGCTCGATACCGCCCTTGCGCCGCCATGCCGCCATGGACCGCCGCAACTGGTCGGCTTCGCCTGGCGTGAAGCCCGCCGCGACCATGGCGATTTTCATGACCTGTTCTTGGAAGATCGGCACTCCCAGCGTGCGCTCCAACACCCCGCGCACCGCCTCATTCGGGTAAGTCACCGGCTCGAGTCCCTGGCGGCGCCGGAGATAAGGGTGCACCATGCCGCCTTGGATAGGGCCCGGCCGGACGATCGCCACTTGAATGACCAAGTCGTAAAAGTGCCTGGGCCGGGTACGCGGCAACATGGCCATTTGCGCCCGCGACTCGATTTGGAACACGCCCATGGTGTCGCCATGCTGGACCATCTCATAGACCGCCGGGTCTGCCGCCGCAATGTCCGCCATGCGAAGCGCCGTGCCGCGGTAATCCCTGATCAGGTCCAATGTCTTGCGAATCGCCGTCAACATGCCCAAGGCCAACACATCGACCTTGAGCAATCCCAGTGCATCCAGATCGTCCTTGTCCCACTGGATCACCGTGCGCTCTGGCATGGCTGCGTTCTCAATGGGCACGAGGCGAGAGAGGTCATCGCGCGCGATGACGAAGCCCCCCACGTGCTGGGACAAATGGCGAGGAAACCCGATCAGCCTATCGGCCAGATGCATCATTAGACGGACCTGGAGATTTTCCGGGTCGAATCCTGCCTGAGCCAGCCGCTCCGGAAGGATTTTCCGGTCATCCCACCCGTTCACCGAACGGGCCAACCGGTCTACTTGCGCGAGATCGAACCCCAATGCCTTGCCGACGTCGCGCAAGGCGCTCTTGGGGCGGTAAGTAATGACCGTCGCAGCAAGTGCCGCCCGCTCCCGCCCATATTTGGCATAGATATATTGGATGATTTCTTCCCGCCGCTCATGCTCGAAATCGACATCGATATCCGGCGGCTCGTTGCGCTCCCGCGACACGAAGCGCTCGAACAGCATTTCCGTGCGCGACGGATCGACTTCCGTCATGTGGAGGCAGAAACAGACGGCCGAGTTCGCGGCCGAGCCCCGGCCCTGCGCCAGGATGCCTCGGCTGCGCGCATACCGAACCACGTCATGGACCGTCAGAAAATAGGGTTCGTATCCCAATTCCTCGATGAGCGCCAGCTCATGCTCAAGCTGCACCGCGACCTTGTCGGGAATGCCTTCGGGAAAGCGCATCTTGGCGCCCTCTTCGGTCAGATGCCGCAAATGGCTTGTCGGCGTTTGTCCGGGGGGAACAAGTTCTTGCGGATATTCATAGCGCAGGACGTCCAGCGAGAATTGGCAGCTCCCGGCAATGGCCAGGGTTTCGGACAGCAACTCCGGCGGATAGATCGACTCCAGGCTCTCGCGCCGACGCAAGTGGCGCTCGCCGTTGGCATGCAGGGAAAAACCGGCATCCCTGACCGGGATTCCCATCCGGATGGCGGTGAGCGTATCTTGCACTGCGCGCCGGGCACGCATGTGCATGTGGACGTCGCCGGCCGCCACCAGGGGCAAGCCGCTTGAGCGGCCGATGCTCCGGTACCTTTCCAGCTTGAGAGAGTCGTCCACGCCCCGGAAAAGCCCCAGCGCGAGCCATACCGGGCAGCCGGCGCGGCTTGCAAACCAGCGGGCCTCCGCCGGATCCGGCTCGATGAGCAACAAGGCGCACCCCCGGAGGCGGCCTTCCAGATCCGTCCGGCGCAAAAGATATTCGCCTTTGGGGGCCGCACGGCGCCCTTTGGTGATCAATGCAGAAAGGGCGCCATAGCCTTCCCGGTTTTGCGCCAAGGCGACCAGACGAGGTCCATCGGCCAGGGTGAATTCGGCCCCGACCACCAGATGAAGTCCGCACTGCTTGGCCGCCACATGGGCACGCACCACGCCCGCCAAGGAACATTCGTCGGTCAGCGCCAACGCCGAATAGCCCAGTTCATGGGCGCGCAGAACCAACTCTTCCGGATGAGACGCCCCGCGCAGAAAAGTGAAATTGCTCAGGCAATGAAGTTCCGCATAAGGCGCAATCATAACGACCCCGGATAACTGAGTGTATTGTCAGGCCAACTGATCGCGCTTGGGGTCATGCACGGTTCCGCCGAACGCCTTGCCACGACCGGCGTGCTAAGCTGGAAACAGCCCAAGCCGACGCGACCTTCCTATCGTCGTTTGACGGAAAACGAACATGGCAAGCCCATTCATAGGCCCCCCGCAAGGCAACCCGCGATTTCAATCGCGGGAGGAGTTGTTTACTGTCCTGCACATCGCTTTTCCATCACGCCGCCCGCCTCGGACGTACCGTCTTCCCAAGCCCCTTTAGCCGAGGAACGAGGTGCGCAAGTCTGCAATCTTTCTGATCCTTATCAGCCTGACGCTCAGCCTGAGCCTACCCGTCCTTTATGGCGGCCTGCGTGGGTTTTCCGAGCTGCGCCGCCTCCCGGCATGGGCCATTCCCCTGCTTCTTTTCCTGGTCGTGCTGGGGTGGTGCTGCAACGCCGCGCGCCTCATGCTCTTGGCGGATCGCCTGGGCGTGCGGATTAGGCCGCTTCACGCCCTGTCCACGGTCATATCGACCGAATTCGCCTGGTCCGCCACGCCCGCCGGAAGCGGAGGCCCTCCCACCTATGTCTTCCTGCTGCGCCATCACGGCCTTCCCATCGCCCGGGGAGCCGCCATGGCCACCGTCGACCAATTCGTGGATTTGATCTTTTTCACAACGTCCGTGCCCATCGCGCTTTTCGTCTCCGCCCTGAACCGCCGGATCAGCCATCCCGTGGCGCTCGCGCTCCTGGTCAGCGTCCTGATGATCACGGGCGTGGGCATGCTGGTATGGCTATTTCGCCAATATCGGAAAATCGCATTATGGATCGGGCGCCTGTCCAATCATGTGATTCGATTGCGCAAGGTGCGCTTCCGTATGGCACGCTGGCTCATCCAGTTCAGGCATACCGTTCGGCTATTGATTTCCATGGGCATGTGGCGCCTCAGCCTGCTTTATCTCTTCTGCGTGATGCACTGGATGCTGCGCTACAGCGTCCTGCCGATTCTGCTTTGGTTCGTGGGCAAGCCACTTTCGTGGGGCTATTTATTCGTCGCCCAACTCGTCTTAAACCTCGTCGGCATCGTCACCTTTCTGCCGGGGGGCGGAGGCGGCGTAGAATTGGGCTTTAGCGCCTTCTTGCATTCCCATCTGAGTCCCGCGCTGCTGGCGTTCATTCTGGTCGCGTGGCGCTTTTGCACGTTCTATTGGTACCTGCTTGCCGGCGCCCCCGTCTTTGCCTTGACGACGGGAAAAATGGCGGGCCGCCTCGTTTCCGTCGGTATCCGGAAAAACGCGCCGAAAAGAGACAGCGACGCGCGGAAAAGATGAGGGGAGCCTCAGGAAAAAATTCCGTGCAAATACCACGCACGCGCGTTTCGCCGATCCTGATACACCCAAAGACGGCAGCCTGCCCGGCCCTCGGCGACAAAATAATCCCGTGCGATGCCCGCCCCATCCCACCAGCCGCTCTCGATGCATTCAGGCCCCGACTGCAGGACAAGAGGTCCCTGCCAGTAGGGTCGCCCTTCCTTCGACGCAATGCGTTGCGGCGGATTCAACAGCCAAAGCGGTCGCGATTCTCCGCCCGGCAGCTCTCGCGCGGCTTCGGGCTCAACGGTGCACCATGCCCGCTCCGGGCGGTGATCCGCACAGCCGCCGACGCCATGGATGGCTTCGCTCCCAAGCCGCGCCGTCAACCGCTCAAGAAAAAGCTGCCAGCTTTCCGCCGCCTGCTCCGCATCCGGGAAAAGGGACAGATTCCGTGGCTCGAGCGGCACGATGCTCCGCGCGGCGAGCTGCATCGATTGAACGGGCGCAGGCAATTCGGTTTGCCCCAGGCGCTCGCGCAAAATCCCCAGCATGCGTTGGATATCACGCGTGGGCGAAGCCATGCCAATGGTCAGACGGGTTGTTGCATGATGCTCATGAAATAGCGTCAGCGTGCAATGCTGCACGCCGCATTGACGTTTCTTGAGCAGCCCCTCGAGCAAGACGAAAAGTCGCCGGGCTGCGAACAGCAAAGCGTCCGCCTGCCAGACCTCGGCCGGAAATTCCAGTGCATCCTCAAAATGCACGGGCGGCTCGAAAAGCACCCGAGGATCCGGCGATCGCCCCAAGGCGCGATCCAACTCGTCCAGCAATTCCTGTCCAAAGCGGCGCGCAACGCCGTCTCGCGGCAATTCCAAGCAATCGCCCAGCGTCCGGATGCCCATCGCATCCAGGGCATCCACGGTGGCTGCCGGTTGATCCAGGAGGCCCAGCGGCAGCCTCCGCAGGTGCGCCTCGGCCTCCCGCGCGGCGGTCAAGAGGCACTCCTTCCCGGCGCGAGCGAAGAGCCAAGCCGCCCACGGCGTCGGCGCGCTGGCCAGCAAAACACGGTAGCCGATATCCTCCAATCCCTTCCGTATGCATGCAGCCATGCCCTCCAGTCCCCCGAAGAGGAGGAGGCTGCCGCTGACCTCGAGCAACATGCCTTGTGGCACGGCCAAGCTGATGACAGGCGTGAACTGCAAGGCCCAGGCGGCAATGTTCGCGGCCGAACGCCGCTCCTTTTCCGCATCGCGAACTCTGACATCAAGGCAGTCGACCAGCGCCCGGGCGGCCGAAACGGTCATGCCGGGATGAAGTCCCAACTGCCGCGCAGCCGTATTGCATGCCACAATGCTCGCCGCCCCCCCGCCCGCCTGCGCAACAACCAGCGGACGAATCCCCGCCTCTCCCTGAAAAAACATCTCCAGCGGCCAATCGGGGAAATACACACTCAGCCAAAGCTTGGTCTCCACGGCGCATCTTCCAGTATGCCTCTAATTCGGAACTCGCGAGGACAGATCCAGATGGATGGGGGCCACCGCACTCCCACGGCGCTTCAGGACATGGACCTTTAATCCGCCTCCCGCCCGTTCTACGGACAGCCGCAGCACAGCCGGCGAAGGCATATCCGCTGCATGAAGCGGCCGATACAGGATTCCCCAACCGCCCCCCTCTCCCGCAGCCAGCTGCAAGCGCCGCAGGCGCTGCCCGTCCTCCCCATCGGCCCACGCCAGTACCCCTTTGCATGCGCCGCATCGCAAGGCTTGCTCGGCGGCCCACAGGCGATCCCTGTCTTCTTTCGGGCGAACGATCAGGATGCGGGGAAGCCGGATATGGAAAGCCGTCAAGGCAGGCGCATAAGGAACATGGGGAGGAGCGATCCAGGCAAGTCCATGGCCGGCAGCGCTCAGGCGCGCCAAGGCCGGCATCACCAATTGCAGCTCGCCGATGCCTTCCTGCTCAAAAAGAATTTCCGTCAGCGCGCCTTGCGGCCATCCCCCCCCAGGGAGAATGGCATCCAACGCAGGGAACCCGGTCGAGATGCCCGGCAGCTGGCGTGCGCACCGATCGCCCCGCCAAATGGCGGGATTCTGAAGCAAGGCGCCGACATTCCCCATCCGATTCGCGCGAGAAGTCTCGCCCCCCAATGACCGCCCTGTACGGCGGCCCCAAGAAAACACGAATCAAGGCCAACCGGTTGTTTACGCAAAAACTCCTGCCAGGGCAATCTGCCACACCTGATGATATGATCAGGCGTTAACCCCAATGGTAGTTCAGCCGGAATATGCTGTCAATGTATACAGTATATAATTTTTTAAGCAATAGGGAGCCAACGACGAGAAATGACCGATGTTTCCGTGGGGCGCACCCAGCGCGACCGGTCCTAGACGCGCCGGGATTCAACTTGGACGGAACGGTTGTGCAAAGCGCACGGCTCATGGCGGTTTCGTGATTCTTCAACAGCCAGGCGAAAAAATCACCCGGCGCCGCTCGCAACGACTGGCTGCGGCACCAAGGCGAATGGGCCTTTCAGGCCTGAGGCGGCAATTGCTTGCGCAGGATGCCCACGCCCACACCTTCAATCACCAGGGACTCTTGCCGCAAGTCGACCTCGATAGGCGTGAATTCTGGATTTTCCGGTATCAGGAAGACGTGATGCCCAGACCGCTTGAAGCGTTTGACCGTGACTTCGTCGTGGAGACGCGCCACTACGATTTGCCCGGACTGCGCCTCCGACACGCGGTGCACCGCAAGCAGATCGCCATCCAAAATGCCTGCGTCACGCATGCTCATTCCTTGCACGCGAAGCAGGTAATCCGCGCGTGGCCTGAATAACGCGGGATCAACCTGGTAATGATCCTCAATTTGCTGTTCGGCCAGGATCGGACTTCCTGCCGCAACCCGCCCGACGACGGGAATACCGCCATTGCCTGTCACACGAATTGCGCGAGACGCGCCCGGTGCGATCTCGATCGCACCTTTACGTACCAAGGCCTTAAGATGATCATCCGCCGCATTCACCGACCGGAAGCCCATCCCTTGCGCGATCTCCGCCCGCGTGGGCGGATATCCCGTCGTCTCGATTCGTTCGCGAATCAATTGCAGGACTTGCGCCTGCCGTTCCGTCAAAGCTTTCATTCGTTTCTGCGCGGGAAACCCCGGCATATTTGATCAAAGGGAGTCCCTTCAGGAGCATGCCGGAGAGGGATAGCGCCCGCCGCCAGGCGGCCTTACCCGCTTCCTCCATATGTTAAGCGCCATCTACGATTGTTCGGCGGCCACCCTTTTCCTGAAGGATGCTTCCTTCGGACGCCGGCCGCAACCTTCGGCCCTTCTGCCTTTCGTCCGCGCCATCGCAGTCTTGCCGGGTCCGGGCGAAGGCCCGCATCCTGCCTTCGTCTTCTCCACGCGTAGGCCATGGGACGCTCGCCTCGACGCGACGTATCCGTCCACCTTCGCAGCGGGCGCACTGATGCTGCCCCGCTCACCGATCAGTTGCCCTCAGACGCCGCTCCCTGAGGGCGGGGTAGTTGACAGTATTGGAACTATACACAGGACTGGTTGCCTTTTAAATTTATAGCATAGTTTTGGGAGGCGACAAGCCGCGCTGCGCACCTTCGCGCCGGGCCATTGGGGGCCTTCATAAAAAAAAGGCGCCGACCTCTCCGGCGGCGCCATTCATTTCCCCAAGTTCAGAAGCAACTCAAGCAACCGAATTGACTCTCCCATCGGCCCGACGTCGCCGAAGAGCAGCCACCATCCCCAATGCACCGATGCCCATCAGCAAAGGAGTCCCTGGATCAGGTACGGTGACCGCGTCAAGCCCGGCGTTGGTGAATGGCGTTTGCCCAATGTCGCCGCGCGTCGCGCAGCCATTCTCCCCCCCCGTTCCCGCATTGCAGTCGTAGCCGATGATGAACGACCCGTTCGCCGCGCCGCTCTCTTCCACCGTGATGGGGTTGCCGGAGGTCAGATTCGTATCGAGCGCAAATGCATACAACGAAAAACTGCTCGGCTGGGCAAACCCATCCGCCAGATCTGCATTCGCCCAGTTGACGAATGACTCGGAACCGCCTGCCTGGAGCCCGAGTTGACTGTAGGCGCTTCCGCTCGACATGCTGGTATAAATGGCGCTGGCCTTTGTCAATCCATACGTTCCGACAGCCGCGACGCTGACCCCTCCGCCATAGGTGATCGACGGCGTGCCCATGCCGTTGTATGCCCCAACGATCAGCAACAACGGGTTCTGCAAAACAAAGTTGCCCGCAACGCCCACCACGAACGCTCCGGGATCGGTGATCAGGTTGGGATCTCCGCCCGCCGGACTGCTTCCGCTTTGCTGAATGAAGATCTGTGGATCAATCACATCGCCCATGGCGCTCTCTGGCGCCATCGGCACCATGACGATACTGCCGGCAAGCGCCAGAGGCAGCAGTCCCCTCACCATAGAAATGCTTCCTTGGATGCAACCTCCCGACATACGATGCGTTTCCATAACCACTACCTCCTGGAATTCGACTCAAATCAAAGCCGAATCACACGATAACGCGAGCCCTTTGTCCATATTAAAAGCAAGAAAGGTGCCAATTGCCCAATGAATCACCCTAGGCCGGCCTCCGCTCAGCACAAATTTAGAGGACCGTCAGGAGGGATTCAGGCAACAAGGCTTCCCGCCCGTCTGTCGAGGCATAGCAGGCAATTCGGCAGCCGGCGGCCGAATCAGCCGATTGCAGGCATGCGCCGACGGCGATGCGATTCAAGTCGAGAGAGGCACAACCGGTAACGGCCGTGCCGCGGAAGCACACCGATGCGCCTCGTGGCCGAGGCTGTTCAAGAAGAGTGGCGGGCGGTCCATCCGTCCCGTCAACGCCCAGACTCGGTCGCCGCATCCAGAAAGCCGACACGCCCGTCCGGGCCTATGGGACAGGGTCGATCCAGAACGCCAGCCACAAGACCTTACGCCGTGGCCACCGAGATCCCGCATTGCCATCCGGCCTCGCGCGCGGCCATGCCCGACGTTCGGGTATGGGTCATTCAGTAAATTTTACAGACAAAACAGACGGCGGAAGGAGGAATGCGAGACGCTTATTAACATATTAATTTATTAATCAATATGATACAGACAGCGTACTGCAAAAATCATCGAAGCGGCATGTCGAAAATTTTGACAACGTCGTCTTTCAAACGCGGCATCGGCGGCCCGGCATGGTCTGGGACACGCGGGATGCCATCAGCGGCGCGACCCCGCTAATCATGTGCGTTGGGCGCCCCCAGCGTGTTCAGCAGATGCTGGAAATCGCCCGTTTTCGCCGTGCGGTGCGCGGGCGGCGCGAGCCGGTCCGCGACCCAGTCCGTCGCCGCCCCGGCTCCATAGGAAACGAGGGATGCGAGCAAAAAGACCAGGACACTTCTGACCATCCCCTTATCGAGTCCCTGGTCTGCAAGATAGCGTCGCAAGAAGAACGCTGCGATTGCAAAGACAACCGTTGAAACAAGCAGATTAAGCACAACCCTTGCCCCCTTGCCCGCGCCAAGGGCTTCGTGTCCACCATATCCTCGCGCAAGTTCACCGGCAACGCCGCGTCAACAAGGGACTGCACGCGAGACAGCGCGACAGGGCATCGTGGCGTGGGACCCTGCGCGGCCTCGGCCCGGGCGCGAGCCGTTGGCCATGCGGACGATTGGCGATCGCTCAAAACAGGTTGAAGAGGTCGTTCACGACGTCTTCGGCCACGGCAAACCCTGCGCCCATCCCCAGCCCGGCCGTCAGGTTGCCCAAGAACCCGCCGCCACCGCCCATGGACGACTGGCTTCCCCAGCCACGAGGCTGGACCGAAGGGTTCGGATGGGTCGCAAGCTGTGCTTCCAGTGTCCTGATATATTCGGCCATCTGGTTGATCATCATGACCATCATCTGATTCTGGTTCTGCATGGACATCGCGACCTCGCGCAGATCCATGCTCCATTCGCGGCCGGTTGCTTCGTCCGGCGCCGCCGCGCGGAGCTTCTGCGCAAGTGTTTGGAGCTGCTGCATGGTCGTCTGGGTCTGTTGTTGAACCTGCGCGATCTGATTTTGTGCGGCGGTAAAGTCCATTGGGTGGCCTCCTCAGTTCTGACAAGGGAACGGCACGGCTCATGGCGTGGTCCAACCGCAAGCCGCGCGATGCACGGAAAAATCGCCTCTCGACCTCAGTGCGACCAATATTTATGCCAAGAGGTTCCCACTCCCGCGTTCGATAAGGGGACGCGGCTCGAGCAACGCCATTATACCCGCGCTTGTCTGCAGAAACCGCGGGTGCGCCAAATCACGCCTCGCGAGACCCGCTCATTGTTCGGGGGAGCCATTGCGGCTGTGGGCATCGCGTGCCTGAGCACCCGCGCAGGCTCGAAATTATGGCATCGACGAATCGAGCCGCTGCCGGTACACTAGAAGGATCGAGGATACAATTGGAAAAAGCGTCAGACGATGGCCCGCCAAGCGCGCCATCCCGGCCTCCTCGCCACGGAATCGAAAGCTGATAGTCAATTGAATAGGGATGCGGGGTCAGGCGTCGTTCCTCCCCGGCGCACGCGCCGAGGTTCTCCCGCATGGACGCATGAGCACAGAACCGACCAAAGAGTATGTAGTCATTACCGCATCAGGCGACGACAAAGTCGGCCTTGTCGAGAAGTTTTCCAGCAAGATCTCGGAGACCAACTGCAACATCGAGGAAAGCCGCATGGCGGTTCTCGGCGGGCAGTTCGCGATCGTCGTGCTGGTGTCGGGCGCCTGGAATGCGCTGTCGAGGCTGGAGGGACAGTTGCCGGCAACAGGCAAGCAGCTGGGACTGACCATCATCCACAAACGCACCCGGGCGCGCGAGCATGCCGCGCCGGTGCTGCCTTACCATGTGGAAGTGGTCGCCCTCGACCATCCCGGCATCGTGCACAGCCTGGCAAGCTTCTTTGCACGGCGGGGCATCAACATCGAAGAGCTGCAAACCGACACCTACCCGGCGCCGCATACCGGAACACCCATGTTCTCGGTGCACATCACGGTTGGCATTCCCAGCAACGAACACATCTCAACCGTGCGCGGGGATTTCTTCGACTACTGTGATGATCTCAACCTGGATGCGACCTTCGAGCCTGTCCGAGGCTAGCCCATCCGCCTGACGGTCCCTCGCGTCCCGGCGGCGCGGCAAAGCCGCGGGGACCGTCATTGCCGGGAGCCGACTCGTGTACCGTATAGCGCTTCACGAACCGTTGGCGCTGCTCACCTTGTTCTGCCTCGTAGGCGCCTTGATCGCGCTCTTCGTGCTCGCCGAGGTGCGCCTGCTGGGTTACGCCTATGCGCGCATCGGAATCCGGCGCGAGCACATCCTTTCTCTGCTTTTCCTGTCCTTGCTGGGCAGCTACGTGAACATCCCGATCGCCCGCCTGCCGGCCACTCAGGTCGTTGTGCACAAGACGGTCCTGCTCTACGGCATGCCCTACTGGATCCCCGTCGTCGTGACGCATCCGGGCGCCCTCCTGGCGGTCAATCTGGGCGGAGCGGTCATCCCGACCGTGCTGTCGCTTTACTTGACGGTCAAGAATCGGCTCTACGGTCGCGCACTGATCGCCACCGCGATGGTGGCGCTGGTTTGCCATGCGCTGGCGTACCCGGTGCCAGGACAGGGCATCGCGGAACCCACGTTCGTCCCGCCCATGGCAACGACGCTCATTGCGCTCATCCTCTCGCGCAGGCAGGCGGCGGCGTTGGCCTATATCAGCGGCAGCCTGGGCACCCTGATCGGCGCGGACTTGTGGAACCTGGGGGTCGTGCGAAACTTGGGCGCCCCGGTCGCCTCCATCGGCGGCGCGGGAACATTTGACGGGATTTTCGTGACCGGCATCCTTGCCGTATTGCTCGCAAGCCTGGTCAAGGGCGGCGACCCACGCTGAGGCCGCCGCTCCAAGTCCAACGGGGCCATCAGGCCGCTATGCGGCGACGGAATTCCCCGGTTCGGGTGTCAATCTCGATCTTGTCGCCAATTTCGCAGAACGCCGCCACCTGCAGCTCGAATCCGGTCGTGATCTTGGCCGGCTTCATGACCTTGCCCGACGTATCGCCACGGATGGCCGGCTCGGTATAGGTGATTTCGCGCACCACGGAATTGGGCAACTCCACCGAGATCGCCTTCTCCTGGTACAGCACGACCTCGCAGGGCATGCCGTCTGCCAGATAGTTGAGGGCATCGCCCAGGCTTTCCTTGTCCATCTCGTACTGGTTGAACTCGGCGTCCATGAACACGTACATGGGATCCGCAAAGTACGAATAGGTGACTTCCTTGCGATCAAGCACGATGATCTCGAACTTGTCGTCGGCCCGGTACACCGATTCGCTCACCGCTCCGGAGAACAGGTTCCTCAGCTTCATCTTGACGACCGCGGCATTACGCCCGGACTTGTTGTATTCGGCCTTCAGAACCACCATGGGGTCCTTGCCCACCATGACCACGTTGCCGGAACGGACTTCTTGCGCTGTCTTCATACATTGATCCTAGGAAAATACGCAGTGATACGGGAAAATTCTTTTATTATAGCCTAATTTTGCAAAACTCACCAAGATTTGCTGCCAGACCCGGGGTGTGCGAGACCGACAGCGCCCATCGTTGGGCATGCTCCTGCAACGCGCCGCGGTGCGCCCAAAACGCGCCCCAAGGCGCCTGCACGGCCTGCGCATCGTTCCAGCCCTCCCAGAAGGCGCGCAACGCCGCGCCGGCGGCCTCGGGCAACGCTGCACAGTAGAGCGCCATGAAGGCCCGCAGTTTCGCCGCATGCGCCTGCTCGTCCTGCGGATAGATGTGCCACACGAAGGGACGGCCAGCCAGTTGCGCCCGCACGAAGGAATCCTCTCCACGGACAAAATTCACGTCACACGCCCATAATAGATGGTCGTAGCGCGCCTGCTCGACGAACGGGAGCATGTGTACCGTGAGCGAGCCGACGGCGCGCTCCACCCCGGGCGCCAAGCCCTCTTCGCCCAGAAAGGCACACAGCTGCGCCGTGGACCGCCCTTCCGGCACCAGCAGGCGAACCGGCTGGGGAGAGTCCGCCCACTGCGCAAGGAGGCGTGCAATCGCCGCGTTCTCGTAACTGAACAGGGAGACCCGAAGTTCTCGGTCCGTGGCCCCTGGCAGTCCAAGGCTCTGCCAGAAGGCATTCAGGGCGCGAGGATCCTCCTGAAAGGCGCGGCGACGAGCATCCAAGGACCGTTCATGAATGATTCCGCCGCTGTCCGGCGCAAACCCGGGAAAGAAGAAATGCTTGGTGAGCGGTAGCCGGGGGTGCGGAGAAGCGAGTCCGTGGCAACCCAGCGTCCATGTTTCGGCGCTCAGGTATTCCAGGTTGATCCACACAGGTTTGGGGTCCTGTGCGACCATCTGCGCCAGATAACGGTCCGGCAACGCGCAACCGAAGGCTTCGATGACCACGTCCGCCGGGTCCACGGCTGGAAACGGCGCGCTCCACTGCCTGACTTCGACGCCCGAGAGCTCTTGACAAGGGCTCGCCGGATCCGCCTGCGCACAAAGCCTGCCGAGGAGATCCAGCCGGTCCGCCCACAAGCGCACCTTGAACCCCTGCTCGTCCGCCAACTGACGCGCCAGGCGATAGGCCACGCCAATATCGCCGTAGTTATCCACCACGGTGCAAAAGATATCGCACCGGATGGCTGCCGGCGCCCTGCGGGCATCTCTTGATCTGCGTTCCGTCATCTCAGGGGGGATTCGACCACTACTTTGGCCTCAGGGCACATCCGAACTTGAACCTCGCCAGGGGCCATGCCTAAAATGGGGGCATGCTTGCGCATCTCAAGAGCGCGATGGCCCGCGCCCGCCCGATTGTCCGCGACACGCCGCACATCCGAAAATCATCGCCCGCACGCTGCGATATCCGAGGCCGCGTGAGCCTCCTCAGCATCGCCCCGCGACTCGCAGCCGGTAGACCCCGCCTGCTGTGCGCCCGCGAGCATCCTGCGGGAAATACGGAAAAAATCAACGAACTGGAGAACCCCATGACTTCCACCTCACGTTCTGGCGCGGCTGTCTGCGTCGACGGCCAAAACATGGCGCTCTACGTGGCACACCCCGAAGGAGCAGGCCCTTTTCCCGGCCTGGTCGTCATCCAGCACGCATCCGGGGTGGACGAATTCGTCCGCGCCATGGCCGACCAGCTGGCCGAAGCCGGCTATGTGGCGGCCGCTCCGGATCTCTACCACCGCCAGGCGGAGCCACGCGCCCCCTTGGAGCGAATGGCGCAGCTCAAGGACGCGGAAGTCATCGCCGACGTCAATGCGACCGTCGAGGCCCTGCGCGCGGATCGCAGGGTGCAACACGAACATATCGGCGTCGTCGGTTTTTGCATGGGTGGGCGCATCGCCTACATGATGGCGGCCTGCAACCGGCACCTCAAGGCCGCCGTGGTCTACTACGGCGGCAATACCATGCGGCCCTGGGGAGAAGGTATCCCGTCGCCGTTCGAACGAACGGAGGATATCGGATGCCCCGTTCTGTTCCACTGCGGCGAGGAAGACACGAACCCCTCTCCGGCCGACTGCGCCCGGCTGGAGGCCGAATTGTCGCGTCTGGGCAAGCCCCATGAATTCTTCGCCTACCCCCGGGCAGGACACGCATTCATGAACTTCATGAATGCCGAACGTTATCGCGAGACCGCCGCCAAGGTATCCTGGCTGCGTACCCTGGAGTTCCTGAGCCGGCACCTGCGCAGCCGCTCCGCGCACATTGCCTGAGGATTCCCCCAGGCAAGACGCCTCGGTCAATCGCCCTCCAATGGAAACGACCGGCCGTGGCGCACCTGGCGCTCCGGTGTGCCCCGGCTGCCAGGGTCCCCGCCTCGTCCCCGCCCTTTCAGCTTCGACGGCTCGATGAATGCCGGGGCGCCGCGAAGCCCGGACTCGAGGTAGTCCCGGGTCAGCGCCTGACGCGTGATGTTTTCGTCTCGGCGCAGCCTCTCCACCATTCCCTGGTAGACCAGATCGAACAGCCGGTCTGCGGCCAACCGGTGGGTCTGCCCGGTGCGCGCATAGAGCCAATCGCTCAGCCGCAGGAAAGCGTCAAAGGCGTCGTCTCCGACAAGAACGGACAGGGAGTGAACGAAGCGCCCGGAATTGCCGATCATGTCCCAATAGCGCGCAAAACGGGACAGGCGCTGCAGCGTGGCGAAATCGATGAGATCCGAACACAGGAGATTGTAGGGTGGATCCGGGTTGAAACGCAGCCCGAAGGGCTCCACATGTCGGCTGATCGGCGTGCCGCGCAGCCGTTTGAGGATACCGACCTGGATTTCATGGGGCTTGAGGGCGAGAAGGCGGTTGAAGCCGGCGGCGAAACTCGCCGTGTCTTCGCCGGGCAAGCCGACAATAAGATCGGTATGCAGATGCGCCTGGGTCTCCGCCCGCAGCCAGCGAAGATTTTCTTCCGTTTTCTCGTTGTCCTGTCGCCGACTGATGAGCGTTTGCACGGCCGGGTTGAAGCTCTGGATACCGATCTCGAACTGCAACGAACCCGGCGGAAATTGCCTGATCACCGCCTTGAGGCGATCCGGCAGCCGATCGGGGACCAGCTCGAAGTGCACAAAGACATCTTTCTTCGCGAGGAAGAATTCGAGGATGGCGACGCTCGTACCCACCTTCAAGTTGAACGTGCGGTCGACGAACTTGAATTGGCGCACGCCACGCCGATACAAGTCCTCCATCTGGTCAAGAAACGCGGCGAGCGGAAACGGCAAGACCTCGCGGTCCAGCGACGACAGGCAGAACTCGCACTTGAAGGGGCATCCCCGCGAGGCCTCCACGTAGATCAGACGGTGGGCAATGTCCTGATCGGTATACTCGGCATAAGGCAGCGACAGGTCCTGGAGAGCGACAGACGCGGCCGCCAGAATGCGCTCCTCGGGCGCGCTTCCGGAGAGTATGCGATGGCAAAGATCGTGGAAGGCGACGTCGGCGGGACCCGTGATGACGTAATCGGCCGCCGCCACGATCGCCTGCGTTTCGGCCTCGTGACTCACTTCCGGGCCACCCAAAACCACCACGACGTGCGGCGCCACCGCCTTGAGCAGGCGCACGACCTGGGTGCTCGCGTCCACGTTCCAGATGTACACACCCAATCCAATGATGGCAGGCCGGTGCGCCAAGAGGCGCTCCACCACGTCCATGGGCCGCTGGTCGATCGTGAACTCGATCACCTGCGTGCGCGGCTTGAGGGCGCCCATGTTGGCGGCCAGATAGCGAAGCCCCAGCGAAGCATGGGCATAACGGGCGTTGAGGGTGCTTAGAACGATCGTCGACATCGATTCCGCTGGGGTAAAGGGGGCCGGCCCCACGTCATTGGCCTGAGCGGCGCCCGAGGGCGGCTGGAACGGGTCCACAGGCCGTCCCGCCCGAAAGAGCGCCAGGCAGGGTGCCCGGGGCGTCAGTGTGCGTAGCATAGGCCTATATTGTGGCTCGCGATGCCTGTCGTGCTGTTGGGTTCCATGGTCGCGAGATTCGTCCCGGGAATGGGGTAGCAGTTACTATAACCATATTTGAGGCGCTTGTATCGCGGCTCAGCAAACGCGTGCAGATGCGAGACCAGTGCCAGGCTCGCCGCGGGCGCCCATGTTCCCGATCCCGGAAATCCCGAGCGGCCTCCCCGTGAACCTTGCCGATCTCCGTATCAAGGCAGGCGTTGTCTTGCGTCTCTCCATGATGCAGTTGGCTCAGCCGATAGGACGCCTCGATGGAATCGTTGAGCTGAAGGATGGCGTTTGACGGGGTCTGGGTCGCCGGGACCGCAGGGCGCAGCAAGGGAGGCTACCCTCGGGAAGAGAAGCCATTCGTTGGCAACGGATTGCGCCCGAAACTGCGCGTTTTGGCGGGGCTTTCCCGGTCCGCGCAATGACGATATCATGCACCAGCCATCCCCGGCGCGCATACCCGGCTTATACTTCAAGCGTCGCGACCATTGAGGCGGGCACCCATGCCGGCATTGCCTTCTTCCAGCGAGACCGCGTCCCTTGTCACGCTCTTCCTGTGCGGCGACGTAATGACGGGGCGCGGCATCGATCAGATCCTTGCGCACCCAAGCGACCCGGTCTTGCACGAATTCTACGTGACCGACGCGAGAGAGTATGTCGCCCTGGCACAAAAGATCCATGGCCCGATCGCTAGCCCCGTTCACGCCTCCTACATTTGGGGAGATGCACTGGAAGTCCTCCGATCGTGCGCACCAGATGTGCGCATCGTCAATCTGGAAACGAGCATCACGCGCAGCGAAGCGTGGGAGAGCAAGGGCATCAACTACCGCATGCATCCGGCCAATATCGAGTGCCTCGCCGCGGCCGACATCGACTGCTGCGTGCTGGCCAACAATCATGTGCTGGATTTCGGACGCGAAGGCCTCGCGGAGACGCTCGATGCGCTGGACGGCGCGCACATCGCGAGCGCAGGGGCCGGCCGCACGCTTCATGATGCAAAGGCACCGGCCATCCTCGACCTCGGGGCCAAGGGCCGCGTCCTGATTTTCGGATTCGCCTGCGAAGACAGCGGCGTTCCAGACCGATGGGCCGCTCGCCCGGACGCCTCCGGGATCAATTGGCTGGCTGACTTGTCCGAGCGGAGCCTCCAGAAGGCCACGGCTCAGATCCTTGGTGTGGCGAAACCGGGTGACATCATCATCGCCTCGATCCACTGGGGACCCAACTGGGGCTATGGCATCGACGATCCGCAACGGAGGTTCGCGCAACGGCTGATCGTAGATTCAGGCGTTCAGGTGGTACACGGACATTCTTCCCATCACGCGAAGGGCATTGAAATATTCCAGGGGTGTCCCATATTTTATGGTTGCGGGGACTTCGTCAACGACTATGAAGGCATCGGTGGCCACGAAGCCTTCCGTCCGGACCTTGTACTCATGTATTGCGTGGTGCTGGATCCGGCATCCCGGCGACTTTCGACGCTCACCGCCGTTCCGTTCGAGATCCGGCGCTTCAGTCTGCACCGGGTGGCGGCGCAAGATGCCCGGTGGCTTGCCACGCGACTGGACCGGGAAAGCCGGCCTTTCGGGACGCGAGTCGACCTCAATCGCGATCACACGCTGAGCGTTCGTGCGCGTTGAGCAGGCGGGGTCACGCCCGCACGAGTCCCAGTTGGGGATCTGCGCGACTCGCGGTAGAATCTCGTTTGGATACTTTTGCGCATGCCACTCCGTCCACCTCAACGTCCGGCCAGCGTCGGCAGCCTTTTGACATGCAACCCGTGCCCCATCAGGCCACCATGGCTCCCTCGGCTGCAACCGGGAATTTCCTTGCAGAGGTTTTATGAAGAAAAGCTTTCCTGACCAGGATTCATTATTCGATCAGGCTGCCGCGCAGGTCGTGGAGCTGGGCAACAAGCTGGCCGACCAGGATGAGGACGCGGATCCGTTCGAGGTCGCCTCCGGCATGCTGGCGGGCATCGTCCATTTCTGGCTTTACTCGCATCAACCCTGCGGGGATCCGCTTTGCGAATCCTGCAGCGAGACGAATACGGCCGACCAGCGGCTTCGCCTGCTGCTGGAGGAAGTCCGGCAGTCCGCGCAGGAGAGCGAATACTATCATTCACCGCACGACGCCAACGCCGGCCGGGCGTAGGCTCTTCGTCTGCGGCGATGGGGCTTGCTTGCGCCCCGCGGTGGGACGTGGCGGAAAATCCGGCGCCTGCCCGACGATCTGCACCGGCGGTCCGTCCGCCAGATCATGGAAATGTCCGTCGTCCGGATGCGCCGCGATCACCCACTGGTAAAGCGTCCGAGCATCTTCCAGGACCGGATGGCGGGGATAGCCGTAATATTCCTTCTGCATCTGTTCGTCGTAAAGTCCGATGCATCCGTGCGAGGCGGCATAGCCCGGCACATCGCGCCCGTGAATCCAGACAGCCACCCACTGGGGCGTGATGAAGAACCTTAGGGCGTAGTGCATGGGGTAAGGCTTGCTGCTGTCCGCCAGGTCGTAGAGCGACGAGCTGTGCAGCCGGTCGTAGGCAGTCACCCGGAAAAGCCCGTCGGGCGTGCGCCGCGCAGGAATCGCGTTCATGCCTGAGGTAATGGGGAAGGACATGACCCGCTTGCCGTAGGCGTATGCGCCCAGGAATTGTTCCGCGAGGTTCACGAGAATGAATTTGGGGTCGCCGGCCGCGGGCGGGTAGGTCGCCGGCATCGGGGTGAAGCCGTCGACCTGCCGCAGATCGTCGGGGACCTTGATGCGCACCCCGGGATAGATGTGGCGCCGGTCGATGCGGTTGAAGCGCAGCACGTCCTGCCAATCGGCCCCGAAAAGGTGGGGCAGCGTGTCGTGGGAACGAATACGATAGCATGTCCACGGCACCGCGGCATCGCTCGGATAGTGGATCTTGCAGGTATCGGGCACCGGCTCTGCGGACGCTGCGACAGTGAACGCGGCCGCCAGGAGGGCGACCAGCCAACCGGTGACACGCCATGTCATATGCTTCAGCGGAAACCTCCGCCGCTGCCCGAACTCCAAATCACCCCGTCCCCGCTTGACCCCTGCTCGTATACCCATGCTACGCCCGTCCACGCCGCTCGGCAATGGGGTAACGATCCGCCGGCGCGCGCGTGAGATCAAGGTCCGGCGAGCATGCCCTGATCGCCCCACAACCAAGCCGCGCCCCGCACGCCGCTCGAGTCCCCGTGTCGATTGCGCACCAGCTTCGTATCGACGCGGTCGGAGAACACGTATGCGCCCCACAGGCGAGGCACCGTCTCATACCAGCGGTCAAGGTTGGAAAGCCCGCCGCCGAGCACGATCACGTCCGGATCGAGCACATTGACGACCTGCGCGAGGGCGCGCGCGAGCCGGTCCTCATAGCGCTGCAAGGTCATCTCGCAGGCCGCGTCGCCCGCTGCGGCCTGGCGCGCAATGACCGCAGGGGGCAGCGTCTGGCCGCAGGCATTGCGATGGTCCAACGACATCCCGGGGCCTGAAAGGTAGGTCTCGATGCAGCCGCTCTTTCCGCAATAGCAGGGCGGTCCGAGCATCTCGTGCGGTGCCGGCCAGGGCACGGGATTATGCCCCCATTCGCCCGCGATGCCGTTCGGGCCCACCAGCGCACGCCCACCCACGACGATGCCCCCGCCCACGCCGGTGCCCAAAATGACCCCGAACACGACGTGGGCGAGCGCTCCGGCGCCATCGATCGCCTCGGACAAGGCAAAGCAGTTCGCATCGTTGGCCATCCGCACGGGAACGCCGAGCATGGCTTCCAGGTCATCGCGCAAAGGCTTTCCGTTGAGCACGGCCGAGTTGGAATTCTTGAGCAGACCGGTTGCCCGGGAAAGCGTGCCCGGCGTGCCGATACCAATGCTGGCGGGCGTTCCCAGCGAGGACTCCGCGTCCCGCACGAGGCCGGCAATCGCGGCCAGCGTCCCGCGGTAATCCGCACCGGGCGTCGCCACCCGTCGGCGCAGCAATTCGTGCCCTCTCTCGTCCAGGGCTATGATCTCAATTTCTGTGCCGCCGAGATCGACGCCGATCCTCACCTCACGCATAAGATCCTTTGCAAGCCTCCCAGGCACGCCCGCTCCCCTTGCCGCGCTGCCTTCTCGCAGGCGATCGGCAGGCTCCGCCCGTCCGATGCGAAATCAGGTCTGGCCGCCTGGCGCGGCAACCATCCGGGAACCGTAAGGGATTTTACTTGGAAATGAAGGAGGATTCGAACGCCGCGCCGATGGCATCGTCCACCGACTCGAGCCAGACGAAGGATAGCCGGTCCCGGGCCGACTGCGGGATTTCTTCGAGATCCTTGTGATTCCGGGCCGGCAGCATGACGGTCGAGATCCCGGCGCGGGCAGCCGCGACCATTTTCTCCTTGATGCCGCCCACCGGCATCACGAGCCCGCGCAGGCTGATCTCCCCGGTCATCGCCGTCGTGGCCTTCACGGTGCGCCCTGTCAGGAGAGAGACGAGCGCGATGAACATGGCGACCCCTGCGCTGGGTCCGTCCTTAGGGATGGCGCCGGCGGGAATGTGAATGTGGATGTCACTTTTCTCGAACAGGTCCGGCGCGAGCTGCAACTGGTCCATCCGCGACTTCACCAGGGACAGTGCCGCCTGCGCGCTTTCCTTCATCACATCGCCCAGTTGCCCTGTCAGTATGAGCCGTCCAGCGCCGGGAATCCGGGTCGCCTCAATGAACAGGATATCGCCGCCCACCGGCGTCCACGCGAGCCCGGTCGCAACTCCCGGCATGGCGGTGCGCAAGGCCACCTCGCTTTCGAAGCGCCGCGGCCCGAGAATCTTTGCGAGATCCTCCGCCGCGATGCGCACCGACTGCTCGGCGCCTTCCGCAATGCGCACGGCGACATGCCGAAACGCCCTTCCGATCTCGCGCTCGAGATTGCGTACCCCCGCCTCGCGGGTATAGTCCTGCACGATGGTTCGCACCGCCTCGTCGCTGATCTCGCATTGCGACGGCGTCAGACCGCTTGCGTCGAGTTCGCGCCGGACGAGATAGCGGCGGGCGATCTCCACCTTCTCGTCCTCCGTGTACCCGGGCAGGTCGATGACTTCCATCCGATCACGCAAGGGCCCGGGGATCGTGTCAAGGACGTTCGCGGTACCGATGAACATCACCTTGCTCAGATCGAAAGGCACGGCGAGATAAGTGTCGCGGAAGGTACTGTTCTGTTCCGGGTCGAGGACTTCGAGCAGCGCGGCCGACGGATCGCCCTGAAAGCTGGCCCCCAGCTTGTCCAGTTCGTCCAGCATGAAGACGGGATTGCGCGTGCCGGCCTTTCGGATGGCCTGAATAATATTGCCCGGCAAGGCGCCGACGTAGGTGCGGCGGTGTCCCCGGATCTCAGCCTCGTCGTGCACACCGCCCAGCGCCACGCGGATGAACGCGCGCCCCGTCGCTCGCGCGATCGAGCGGCCGAGCGAGGTCTTGCCCACCCCAGGCGGTCCGACGAAGCACAATATGGGGCTCTTGCCGGACGGATTGAGCTTGCGCACCGCCAAATGCTCAAGAATACGCCGCTTGATCCGTTCCAGCCCGTAGTGATCTTCGTCCAATATCCCGCGCGCCTCGGCGATGTCGATCCGCTCCTCGCTGAGTTTCGCCCACGGCAGGGCGACCAGCCAGTCCAGATAGGCACGGATCATCGAATATTCCATGGCGCCTTCCGGCAGCCGCTCCAGGCGTGCCAACTCACGCCGGGCCTGTTCCCCCGCCTCCTCCGGCATCTGCGCAGCCGCCACGGCCTGGGTGAGTTCCTCCACCTCCAGGGTGCCGGGCTCGCTCTCGCCAAGCTCGCGCTGGATGGTCTTGAGTTGCTCGCGCAGCAGGTACTCGCGCTGCCGCTTGTCCATGCTTTCCTTGGTCTGCTGGTCGATTTCCTGCGACAGGCGGAGCACGGCCAGACGATGGGCGAGGAAGGCGCTGACCCGCTCCACGCGCGCGACGGGATCGAATGCCTCCAGCACTTCCTGCTTCTCGGCAGGCTTGATATCCATGAAACTGGCCACGAGATCGGCCAACGCGCCGCCCGATCCGGCGGCCTCGATGGCCCCCGCAAGCTCGGCCGGCGCCTGCGGCATCAACTCGAGGGCCTCCAGCGCCTGGCGCCGCAAGTGCAACAGGCGCGCCTCGAGTGCGGGCGAGGACGTTTCCTCCTGCGCCACGCGCTCGATGCGCGCGGCAAAGAAGGGATGGCCCTCGATGAACTCGACGACTCTGAAGCGTTGCTGCCCTTGGCAAATCACATGATGCGATCCGTCTGGGGCGGTCACATAGCGCAGGATGGCCGCAAGCGTGCCCACAGTATAGAGATCGCCGGCATTGGGCAGATCCACCGAGGGGTCGCGCTGCTGGATGATGCCCAGCGGCACTTCCCTTCGCGCAGCCTCCTGGGCGGCTGAAATCGAGCGCTGGCGCCCTACCGACAATGGGATCACCATGTTCGGGAAGAGCACTGTGCTGCGCACCGGAAGGATGATGGTGGCACCTTCGGGCAACTCGCTCGGCACGTCGGACGTGAGAGCCGGGTGAAGGCTAGGTTCGTCGTGCATGGCTGCAAGACCTCGCGTCATCATTCGGACCGTCTGCCCAGACGCACAAGCAGGGATCCGTTGGCGACCTGCTCGTGCTCGAGCCGGTACCGCCCAGGAGGAAGCTCCACCCGTCGCTCGAAGCGCCCGTAGGGAATTTCGAGGCGGTGGATCGCCGTGACCCCAGGCCCTATGGGCATGGGACGCTCGGCAACGATGCTCATGATCCCGGAGCCGATCTCGATGCGGATCGCCTCCGGCGAGACCCCCGGCAAGGCCGCCATGATGGTGAGCCCACCCTCGTCCTCGAGAATGTCGACGGGGAGTTCCCAGACAGGGGTGGCCTCGCCCAGCGCCAAGCGGAAAAACCGCCGATGCAGCCCCTCGGCCTCCTCCAGCAGCGCCACTGCTTGTGCCCACATCCACGACCCAGGGTCACGCGATGACATGACGTCTTTCCCGGCTTCAAATATGGTCGACAGCGCCCGCCACGGAATCCACCCCCGGCAGACCACCCGCAGTCCGGTCCATGCTGGGCATCTCGCGAGCGATCCCCCCCTCCCCGGACATCGGCCCACACCCGGGGCGGCAGCATTTACGGCAAGGCATTCCTTAATGGGAAGTCTAGACCATGCGAACTGCAGGCAACAGCGCCCCCTGGCGACACGCCAGACCCGCCTATCGCGCTGCCTGGCGCTCGCGGGAATGCCCGCTGCGATTTTTTGATCTCCCAGGAACTTTGAGCAGACCCCGCAGTCTCATGATGTGAGCGGCCAACGCTGCTCCCCGCTCCCCCTCCCTGAGCGGGTAGCCTTAACCCAATTAAGGCATTTTGCCCCGGTTTTCCTCCCCTTTAAACCGGGGCATTTTTATTTTCTTCACTTGCCGCGCGCGCCGCACGAAAAACTTCTGGAACCAATTCGGATCTTGTCTTGTCTTAATTTACGAGCGAGTTGTTCGTTCCCCGCCTTCCTCCCTAGGCGGGCAACCTTGACATCTACGTTAAGGTCGTTCGAACCCCGGTTTTTCCCCTTTAACCGGGGTTCTTTTTTTTCCATCTGGCCGGTCCGCAGTCCGCCGCGGGACGAGATGTCGCTATAATGTCCTCCCGGAACGTACCCCCGCGAGGAGAGTGGGTTTGATATGATC
>JAKAFK010000117.1 GCA_021817985.1 Pseudomonadota bacterium
TGAGCGCGATGATGTGGGCAACATCATCACCAATACCCTCAAGCGCGACTCTGTGCACAAGCCGGAAGAGGCGCTGATCGAGATCTACCGCAAGCTGCGTCCCGGCGATCCGCCCACGCTGGATACAGCCACCGCGCTCTTCGAGGGAATGTTCTTTGACCCGCGCAAGTACGACTTCTCGCGTGTGGGCCGCTTGAAGTTCAACATCAAGCTTTACGAAAACCAGGACGCCACGCCGCTCGACCACCGCACGCTGACGCCCGAGGATTTTTACTCCACCATCCGCTACCTGCTCAAGCTGCGCCGCAACATCGGCATCGTGGATGACATCGATCACCTGGGCAACCGCCGCGTTCGCGCCGTGGGCGAGCTGATGGAAAACCAGTTCCGCATCGGCCTGGTTCGCATGGAGCGCGCCATCAAGGAAAAGATGAGCGTGTACCAGGAACTGAACACGGCCATGCCGCACGACTTGATCAACGCCAAGCCGGTCATGGCGGCCATCCGCGAGTTCTTCGGTTCGTCGCAGCTCTCGCAGTTCATGGACCAGACCAATCCACTTTCGGAGATCACGCACAAGCGCCGGCTTTCGGCTCTTGGGCCGGGCGGCCTGTCGCGTGAGCGCGCCGGTTTTGAAGTGCGCGACGTGCATCCCACGCACTACGGTCGCATCTGCCCGATTGAGACGCCGGAAGGCCCGAACATTGGGCTCATCAGTTCGCTAAGCTGCTTTGCGCGCATCAACGAGTATGGCTTCATCGAGTCGCCTTACCGCAAGGTGAAGGACACGCGCATTCTTGACTATGTGGAGATCGTCAACGCCGGTGAGAGCGGATTGCGGGTTGGCGATCATATTGAGAAGGAAGAAGCGGTGCGCCTCAATGCTGACCTCAAAAAGGCAGGCAAGCGGACTCTCGAGTACATTCCTTACAGCTTCTACCTCTCCGCCTGGGAAGAGGACCGGCACACGATCGCCCAGGCTAACATCGATTTCGACGAGAACGGCAACATCACGGAAGAACTCGTCAACGCGCGCCGGCAGGGCAACTTTGTGCTGGTGAACAGGGCGGAAGTTGATTACATCGACGTTAGCCCCAAGCAGCTGGTATCCGTGGCGGCGTCGCTGGTTCCGTTTCTGGAGCACGACGACGCTAACCGCGCGCTGATGGGCGCCAACATGCAGCGCCAGTCGGTACCGCTGCTGGTTGCCGAAGCGCCGCTGGTCGGCACGGGGATGGAAGGCGTCACCGCGCGCGACTCCGGCGCCGTCATCCTGGCCAAGCGCAACGGCATCGTGGACTCGGTCGACTCCGAGCGCATCATTGTGCGCGTCGAAGGCGAGCATCACCCCACGCAGCTCTCGCGCGAAGTTGGTTCCGATATCTACCAGCTCATCAAGTTCAAGCGCTCCAACCAGAACACCTGCATCAATCAAAAACCTGTTGTCCGCGAGGGCGAGCGCGTCGTCAAGGGCCAGGTGATTGCCGACGGTCCTTGTACGGAGCAGGGCGAGCTGGCGCTGGGCCGCAACGTGCTTGTCGCCTTTATGCCCTGGCGCGGTTATAACTTTGAGGACGCCATCCTGATCAGCGAAAGACTGGTCAAGGATGACTATTACACCTCGGTGCACATCGAGGAGTTTGAAATCGAGGCGCGCGACACCAAGCTCGGCCCCGAAGAGATCACGCGCGACATTCCCAACGTCAGCGAGCATGCGCTTCGCGATCTGGATGAAAGCGGCGTGATCCGTATCGGCGCCCAGATTGGCCACGGCGACATCCTTGTGGGCAAGGTGACGCCCAAGGGCGAAACCCAGCTCACGCCTGAGGAGAAGCTGCTGCGAGCCATCTTCGGCGAAAAGGCCGGCGATGTGCGTGACGCTTCTCTCACCTGCCCTCCGGGCATTGAAGGCACAGTGGTTGACGTGCGCATCTTCAGCCGCAAGGGCCAGGAGAAGGATGAACGCGCCAAGCAGATCGAGGCCGAATACGTGGCCAAACTTGAAAAGAACCTCGGCGATGAGATCCGCATTCTCACCGACGAGCGCCTGAAGCGCCTGGAAGCGATTCTCGGCGGAAAGGAAGTGTTGGCTGACCTGCATGACGAGCGCACGAACAAGCGCCTGCTCAGCAAGGGAGCCATTCTCGACCGCGAGACAATCGAGCGCATCTCCACCAAGAACCTCAAGCGCATCCGCTACGCGGACAAGGACCCCAGAGTCAACGAGCAGATCGACGAAATCGAGGAGATGACCTCGCGCCAGATCGAGGTGCTGCGCAAGATCACGAATGAAAAGGTGCTCAAGCTCCAGAAGGGCGACGAGCTGCCGCCGGGCGTGATCAAGCTGGTCAAGGTATACGTGGCCATGAAGCGGAAACTCTCCGTTGGCGACAAGATGGCCGGCCGCCACGGCAACAAGGGCGTCATCTCGCGCATTTTGCCCGAGGAAGACATGCCCTACCTGCCCGATGGCAGACCGGTAGAGATCGTGCTGAACCCGCTCGGTGTCCCTTCGCGTATGAACGTGGGGCAGATTCTTGAGACCCACCTGGGCTGGGCGGCCGCAGAGCTGGGTAAGAAAGTGGCGGCGCTCGTCCAGAGCAACAGCGACGCGGCTTTTGTCCGGGAGCAGATGAAAAAGGAATTTGCCGGAACCGCCGTTCTCAACCAATTGCTCGAGCTCGACGACGAAACTTTGCTCCGCGTGGCAGCCGGCATGCAGCGCGGCATCTGGTTCGGGACCGCGGTCTTCGACGGAGCGCGCGAAGAGGAGATCAAAGCGCTGCTGAGCGCGGCAGGACTTCCCTCCTCCGGCAAGACTTTGCTTTACGACGGCATGACCGGCGAGCAGTTCGAGCAACCCGTTACGGTGGGCTACATTTACATGCTCAAACTCTCTCACCTGGTCGATGACAAGATCCACGCACGTTCCATCGGGCCCTACTCGCTCATCACCCAGCAGCCGCTGGGCGGCAAGGCGCAGTTTGGCGGACAGCGCTTTGGCGAAATGGAAGTCTGGGCGCTGGAAGCTTACGGCGCCGCGTACATCCTGCAGGAGCTGCTCACCGCCAAGTCCGACGATGTTTATGGCCGTACCAAGATATATGAGGCCATCGTCAAGGGTGAAGCCGCAATCGAACCGGGAGTGCCCGAGTCGTTTAACGTGCTTATTCGCGAACTCCAGTCACTTTGCCTTGATGTGGAGTTGATCAAACGCGCCGATCTGGCTCGCAAAGCCCCCGCGCCGGAAGTAGCCGCGGTGGCCGACTGATGGTGAGTCCCATGCTTTCCGCAGTAACTGCGGAAAGCATGGGGCCTGCAAGCGAAGAGTTTTTCGGGGTCCTTCTCAAAAGCGGTTCGCCGCTGCCCGGGAAGGAAGGATCCCTAGAGAGTCCCGGGAAGAACCTGCGGCGGCGCAAAAAAGCCCGCCAAGGAGGGTCGCCTTGTTCCGTTCGAACCCATTTGAGCTTACCAGCCCCATCACCGACTTTGACGCCATCCGCATCATGCTTGCATCGCCCGAGAAGATCCGGAGCTGGTCGCATGGCGAAGTAACCAAGCCCGAGACCATCAACTACCGCACCTTCAAGCCGGAGCGGGACGGCCTCTTCTGCGCCCGCATCTTCGGCCCGGTCACCGACTGGGAGTGTCTGTGCGGAAAATACAAGCGCATGAAGCACCGCGGCGTCATCTGCGACAAGTGCGGTGTCGAGGTCACGGTAAGCAAGGTGCGCCGTGAGCGCATGGGCCACATTGAGCTGGCTTCGCCCTGCTCGCACGTCTGGTTCTTCAAGGGTCTGCCCTCGCGTATCGGCCACCTTCTGGATATTTCCCTACGCGACCTGGAAGGCATCCTCTATTTCGAGTCTTACGTTGTTGTCGATCCCGGCGACGCGCCGGTGCGCGAGCGCGAGATCATCAAGGACGAGAATCGTTTCCGCGAACTCGACCAGCAGTTCCGCCCCTCGGGCTTCAAGGCCATGATGGGCGCGGAAGCCATTAAGGAGCTGCTGAAGCGGGTCAACGTCGAAGAGCTGGCCGTGGAACTGCGCGAGCGCATGAAGAACGAAACCTCCGCGCAGAAAAAGCTGAAGTATACGAAGCGTCTCAAGGTTGTCGAGGCCTTCCGCAAGAGCAACAACAAGCCGCAGTGGATGATCCTCGACGTGCTGCCGGTCATTCCTCCAGAGCTGCGCCCCCTGGTGCCGCTCGATGGCGGCCGTTTTGCCACCTCGGACCTCAACGATCTCTATCGCCGCGTCATCAACCGCAATAACCGGTTGAAGAAACTGATGGACCTGCACGCTCCCGAAGTCATTGTGCGCAATGAGAAACGCATGCTTCAGGAAGCCGTGGATGCCCTCTTCGACAACGGACGCCGCGGCCGCGTGCTGCGGGGCGCCAACAATCGCCCACTCAAGTCGCTGTCCGATACGCTCAAGGGCAAGCAGGGCCGCTTCCGCCAGAATCTGCTCGGCAAGCGCGTTGACTACTCCGGCCGCTCCGTCATTGTTGTCGGCCCCGAACTGAAGCTCCACCAGTGCGGTCTTCCCAAGAAGATGGCGCTGGAGCTCTTCAAGCCTTTCATCTATCACCGTCTTGAGCAAACCGGCCAGTGCACTACGATCAAGCAGGCCAAAGAAATGGTGGAGATGCAGGAACCTGTGGTATGGGACATCCTCGAGGAAGTCATCAAGGACCATCCCGTGCTGCTGAACCGCGCTCCCACGCTGCACCGCCTGGGCATCCAGGCTTTTGAGCCGGTGCTGGTCGAGGGCAAGGCCATCAAGATTCATCCGCTGGTATGTACCGCATTCAACGCCGACTTCGACGGCGACCAGATGGCCGTCCACATCCCGCTTTCGCCTGAAGCGCAGATTGAAGCCAGCGTGCTCATGCTCGCTTCGCACAACATTCTGTCGCCGGCCTCAGGCCAGCCCATCACCGTGCCTACGCAGGACATGGTTCTGGGCCTCTACTACCTGACCAAGGCAAAGAAGGGCGCCAGGGGTGAAGGCCGCGTCTTTGCCAACGTCGAGGAAGTCCTGATGGCTCTCGAAGCCAGAGAGGTGGAGACCCTCACTCCCATCCGTCTGCGCTATACGGGCAAGGTTCTGGATATGACCACGGCCTACGACGATCAGGACCTGACACACACCGAGCCGGTCGAATTCAACCGGGAATACCTGAACACGACTGTCGGCCGCGTCATCCTGAATGATTCGCTGCCCCCAGGCATGCCGTTCATCAACGGCCTGCTGAAGAAGAAAGGCATTGGCCAGCTGGTCAACTACTGCAACCAGAATCTCGGCCTGGAAACCACCGTCGGCATGCTTGACCACATCAAGGCACTGGGCTTCCAGTACGCTACGCGTTCGGGTCTCTCCGTCGGCCTTGATGACATGGTCATCCCGGCCAGCAAGTACACCGTGGTTGAGGAAGCCGACAAGAAGGTGATCGAAGTCCAGAAGCAGTACATGGACGGCGCCATCACCAACGGCGAACGATCCAACAAGGTCATCCAGATGTGGTCGGCGGTAACCGATCGCGTGGCCGATGAGATGTTTGGCAACATGAAAAAGGCCGACGACGAAGGCGCCATGAACCCGATTTACATCATGGCCGACTCCGGCGCCCGCGGTTCGAAACAGCAGATTCGCCAGCTTAGCGGCATGCGCGGCCTCATGGCCAAGCCGTCTGGAGAAGTCATTGAGACTCCCATTACGGCGAACTTCCGCGAAGGCCTCACCGTGCTCGAGTACTTCATCTCCACCCACGGCGCGCGTAAGGGTCTGGCGGATACGGCGCTCAAGACCGCCGACTCCGGCTACCTGACCCGCCGCCTCGTGGACGTGGCGCAGGATGTCATCGTCACCGAGATCGACT
>JAKAFK010000051.1 GCA_021817985.1 Pseudomonadota bacterium
CCGGCGCGAGACGCTTTTCCTGGCCTTGAGCGGCATGTTCATGGGGAGCAGCTCGCAAGGTGCCGTCGAAGGTCTGCACACCGCGCGCCGGTTGCAAACGCTCGCACGCACGCCGGCGGAATCGCTGATGGCCAGCTTCGCCCTGGGGAACACACTGTTCTGGGCGGGGGAATTCAAGGAGGCACTATCGTGGCAGCGCCAAGGCATCGCCCTCGCCAGCGGCATCGCGGCCGAGGAGCGGGGCCGCTATTGCGTCGATGATCCGGTGGTGACCTGCCGCGCCTTCGCCGGTTGGACGCTGTGGTTCCGGGGCGACCCCCAGGGGGCGGTCGACATGGCTGCCGAGGCCGTGACCCTCGCGCGGCGCGAGCAACGCGTGCACGCCCTATGCTTTGCGCTGGTGTTCGCGGCCGGCGTCCACTGGTTTCGCGAAGACGCACCGCAGGTCGCGGCATTCGCTGCCGAGGGCCTTGAACTCTCGCGGCGATACGCGTTTCCGCTGTGGGAAGGCGCAAGCGGCTTGTTCCTGGCATGGGCGCAGGCCGCAAGCGGGATGCTGTCCGACACCTCGACGGTGTTCGGCGCCGCAACGCTGTTGTCGCGATCCTACCAGGCGGGAATCACGACTTCGCGCTGGATCACGGCACGGGCGCTGATTGCGCTCGGGGCCTGGTGCGAGGCGGAGGCGCTGCTGGAAATCAGCGTGCGCGAGGCGCATCTGCATGAAGATCAGTATTGCCTACCGGACCTGATCTGGCTGCAAGGTGAGTGTCTCACGCGGGGCAACCACCTGCGCGAGGCCGCCGAGCGCTTCGCAAAGGCGCGCGAGCTCGCGCGCACGCAAGGCGCGGCAGGCCTCCTTGCGCGCTTCGATGCCGCCCGGCAGATCAGTCTTCGTGAAACCCGACATGCCTTTCCCTCCCGCAAGGCGTCATAGTGCGGCCTCGCCGGCAACCCGCCCACGGCATCCGGCGGCCCGTCCGCACTCTCTTACGTTTCTCTCACGCATGGGCTCTACTGTTGCTCCCAAATAAAGGCATCCATTCAAACGAAAAGCATGGAGCCCGGTGCGACGGCGCGCCGCCACATAAAAAATACGTAAAATCAGGGGGTTTTTGGCGAAGTGAGACAACAAGACATATCCCGTACGGGATTCCTCGACACGAATCAGCGCGACCGACTGTTCTGGCTCATCCAGGAGTCCCACGCGGTCCAATCACACTGGGATTTTCTCGTCTGGATGCAGCTCGGCATCCGGGAATTGCTGCCGCACGACATCCTGATCGCCGCATGGGGCGATTTCCCGGCGGGCGAGCTGCATTTCGACATCTCGTCGACGATGCTCGGCGTGAGAACGGGCGAGTTCGCGCACCGCCCCGACCTCGTGCCTTTCGCCGTCATGGTGCAGGACCAGTGGCGCCGACTGGAGCGCAAGCCGTTTTCCATTCAGTACGATGGCACCAGCGAATGGGACGTCGCCCCCCCTTTCGATAGCCAACAGACTGGACGCGTCCGTTCCTGCCTCGTGCATGGCATCCACAACAAGCGTGACGGCAGCGATTGCCTATACGTCTTCGTCGACTACCACCATGAGTACGATAAGGACGCGCGGCTGCTGTGCAACGTGCTGCTGCCGCACATCGACGTCGTCTTGCGCCGCATCGAGGGGCTCCCCTACGCCCCGAAAGCCGCCGCGGCGATCTCGGAAGAGAGTCCCCGCTCGCCGGACCCATTCGGCATCAGCGGCCGCGAGCAGGAAATCATGCGATGGGTCGGTGTCGGCAAGACCAATCAGGAAATCGGGCTTATCCTGGGAATCAGCCCCAATACCGTCAAGAACCACCTCAAGCGCATCTTCGCCAAGATGAACGTCAGCAATCGCGCGCAGGCCGTGGCGAAATTCAAGGTGGTCAGCACGGCATAGGCACCACAACGCGGCTCGGTGCACACTGCTGCGACACGCTCGCACGTGCCAAAGGCCTGGGGGCCCTCGCTCGGCGCCCGGATGCCCGCCCCCGCGCCGCAGGGAAGCGGCCGCAGACGCACGGAAACCTCCCCATGTTGCACCCAATGAACACCATGTCCAGAACCCCTAGCTTGGCCTCGGAAGGGCAGGACTGCGGCCCCGGCTCGACGGCTCGGCCGAGCGGCGCCGCTGCGGGGCCCTGGGCGATGCGTCGGGGAGACGTCCGGTGAAGCGCGATTCAGTCGCCAAAGGCGGGCTGTCCGTCGCCCTGGCGAGAGCCGTGGGCATGGGATTCTCCTTCCTGCTCTTCTTGGCGCTTGCGCGTCAATCCGAGCAGGCGGCTGCCGTCTTCCGAACCCTGGCGGTCTTCCTGTTCATCGCGGAATTCCTCGGTCTGCTCGGAACCCAGCGCTGGCTCGTGGTCGAGCTCGCGCCGCAAGGACGCCAGCGCAGGCAACTGTTTCTCAACGCATTGGCCTATGCGCTCGCGGTGTCGAGCGGCATAGGCCTCGTTTATGTGATCGTCTCGTACTGCGGCGTCTATGACGCATCGATCTCCGCGGGCCTTCGCTACGCGGCCGCGGGCGCCCTGGGTTCCGCTTGGCTCCTGTGCATCCAGTCCACCCTCGTGGGCGTGGGCCTGAGCTCGCGTGTCGCCCTCCTCAACGTGGTTGAGAACATCGTCAGAAGCGGCATCGGCCTCGCCCTCGTGGCGCTCAAGGCGAGCGTCCTCAGCATCATTTTGGTCTTCGTCCTGACCCGATGGGTCGTCGTCATCGCGGGGCTGGCCATCGTCTTTCGCCAGCTCGAAGGGACGGGCATGCGCCCCAGCATGGAAGGCCTCAAGGCATTCGCCCGGCAAACGCCCCAGTTCGCGATCATCATGGCATCGTTCCTGACCATCCGCAATGCCGGGCTGATCCTCTTGCCGGCCCTTGCGGGAACCCGCATCGCGGCATCCTATGTGGTGCCCTACCAGCTCTACGATCTGCTGCTGCTCCTGCCCACGATGCTTGCGCACAGCGCAAGCCACATGTTCGCCAGCCGGGCGGCCCGGTCCCCCGCCGCCTTGAGGCTCGCAATGGTGCGGATGCTGTCCATCACGAGCCTCTACGTCCTGCCGCTTGCCGGACTCGCCCTCGTGCTCGGGCGTGATGTGATCGTCATGCTGGCAGGGCCGCGCTATCTCGCCGCAGCACCCATTTTCGCGGTGCTCATGGTGGCCGCACCGCTCATCACCGTCGACCAGGTGTTGTCGCTGGGCATGACCTCAAGCAAAGCTTATGGCAAGGACCGCACCGCCGTGTCGATCGGCGCCACCTTCGCGCTGGCGTCCACCTTCGCGCTCGCCAAGCCCTACGGCGCATTGGGGGCGGCGATCGCCTTCCTCGGCGCCGTCGCCCTCACTCTGGAAAGCCGCCTGATCATGGCCGGCAACATGATGCGACCGCGGGAGCTCTTCCTCATTGTCTGGAAGCCCGGGCTCGCAAGCCTGTTCGCCTGTTTGGCCGCACTTGGCCTCAAGGCTTTGACGGGCGCGGCGGGCGGGTTCCTCGCCTCGACCGGATGGGTGATCGCCGGAGTCGCCGGCCTTTCCGTCTACGCCGCCGGCCTCTATGGGCTGGGCGCGCTGTCGGGCGCACGACGCCTTCGTATGCGACGGTTCTTGTTTCGACATCCGGCATGACAACCCCCGCCCACCCCCCGATGACCTTCACGCGCATGAGAGCGCTGATCCGCGCCGATCTTGCCCGGCGGCTCGTCCTGGAAGGCGCCCCTCCGACCCTCCGCCGCACCCTTGGCCTGCTCCCCCGGCCGGGCTGCGCGGCCGTGGTGCTGTTTCGCCTCAACCAGTGGCTTGAGGCGCGGCGGCTGCGCCTGCTGTCGAAACTGGTCGAACTTGTCCTATTCTATTGGGCGCGCGTCGAACTCCATCCCGGGGCACAGATCGGCCCCGGCTTGGTGCTTCCGGATGTCGGCGGGGTGGGCATCCCCGCCTTCGCGCGCATCGGCGAGCGCTGCACGCTCACCGGCCCGGTCCTCCTGACGATCGGGGGGATGGAGGGCATCGATCTCGCCCATGACCGCATCGTCCTGGGCGACGATTGCGTCCTGGGGACGGGCGTTCGCATCCTGGGCGCCGTCGCGCTCGCCGACGGCACCCAGGTCAAGCCGAATTCGGTGGTCATCACCTCGACGACCCACCCGGGCACCGTGCTGGCCGGCATTCCCGCGCGGCGCAGGGGCAACCTGCCGCTCGAAACCATTCAGCAATGGAATCCGCTCCGGGGCGAGCCCCTGTCCGTCGCCTCGCCCGTGCCGCAGAAACCCGAGACGGCCGGCGCCATCGCATAGGGAACACCATGAAGCAGAGTTTTCGGCAAACCTTGAAGCTCGTCGCGGAGGATCTCGGCTGGCGGTGCGCCTACGAACACAAGGCACCGGGAAAGCTCGTCTTTCTCAAGATGCTGGCCAATCCGGGGGCCCTGTGCGTGGCGTGTTACCGCTGGCAGGTCTTTTTCGACAGCCATCGCCTCACGCCGCTCGGGTGGCTGATGCGGCTTTTCTCTCTGGTCGGCTTCGCGGTCTCGATCGATTCTCGCGCCGAGATCGCCGGCGGGCTCGTCATCATCCATGCGAATTCGATCTACATCAGCGAAGGGGTGCGCATCGGCCCCCAGTGCATCCTGTTCCACCAGAACTGGATCGGCCGGTCGCCCTTCCCGCAAGGCGATGCCGCGCAGGCGCGCCAAGGACCGACCATCGGCGCCCGCGCCATCTTCGGCGCCGGCGCCTGCGCGGCCGGCCCCATCACGATCGGCGACGACTGCAAGATCGGCGTCAACGCGGCGGTGGAAACCAGCTTCCCCGACGGCGCCGTCGCATTCGGCGTGCCGGCACGTCAGGTCGCCAAAACATGACGTCGCGCGCCTTCGCCATGACGCCTTCGGTGTCGATCATCATCGTGAGCTTCAACACCGAGAGCGTGCTGAGGGAGTGCCTGGCCGCCGTCACCCGGCATTGCGATGCGCGCCGAACAGAGGTCATCGTGGTCGACAACGCATCGAGCGACGGAAGCTGCAACATGGTGAGGCGGGAGTTCCCCCAGGTCGTGCTGATCGCCTCGCCCACCAATCTCGGCTTCGGGGCCGCCAACAACGTCGGGGTGGAGGCGGCCCGGGCCCCGGTCGTCCTGCTGCTGAACAGCGATGCGATCGTCTCCTGCGACGCGGGCGAGGCACTCGCCGCCCATCTCGCCGCGCATGAGGACATCGCCTGCATCGCGCCACGCATCGTCTTGCCCGACGGACACCCGCAGCCGAAAAGTTTCGGGCATCTGCCCTCCCTGTGGCGCATCGCCATGCAAAGCTTCGGCCTGAACCGCTTGCTCCCCGGCTTCGCGCTCCTTGCCGGGGTCGACGGCGAAGCCCGCCGCGAACGCCAAATGACCGTCGGCTGGGTCTCCGGCGTGTGCATGGCCATGCGCCGTGCCCCGTTTCGCGCCATCGGCGGCTTCGATCCGCGCTTCTTCATGTATTGCGAGGATGTCGACCTGTGCCGGAGGCTCGCCCGCTATGGCCGCATCGTGACCCTCGACGAGTGCCCGGTGATGCATTATGGCGGCGCGAGTTCGAAAACGCTCTCCCACCGGGTCAGAAACGCGGTGTGGCAACAGAGCAACCTGCTCACCATCGTTCGCGACACCTCCGGCACAGGCCACGAACGCCTGGCGCGGGCCATCATGCTACCGGGCCTTCTGTTGCGCCTGCTGGTCGGCGCCAGCCTCGTCCCGCGATCCGGGATCCGCGGCAACTTCATCCTCGCCGCAGCATGGGCACGCCTGGTCTGCGTCGTCCGTGGCGGGCCCGGCGAGGCCGTGACCCGATGAGAATCGGAATCGACGCGCACGTGCTCGGCAAGGGCATCGGCGGCGTTGAACGCGTGGTCGAGCAGATGACCGTATGGCTCCCGGTGCTCGCCCCAGAACACGAATTCGTCATCTTCGTCAACCGCCGTGCCGCCCGCGCCAGGCAGGTCGCCCCGGGACGGAACGTCTCGGTGGTGACCCTCGCGGTCGCGCATCCGCTGATCGAGCGATCCCTGGTCCTGCCGTGGCTCATCCGGCGGCACCACCTCGGCGCCCTGATCGTGCAGCGCCTTGCCCCCTGGGGATGCGGACCGTGCAAGTTGATCCTGACCGTGCACGATCTCACCCCGCTCAAGTTCCCCCGCGACTATCGCGGCTTGACCAATCGGCTCGTTCGATTGCTGACCCGTGACAGCGTCCGTCGCGCCCATCTGATCCTCACGCCCACCCGAACCGTCGCCGATGAAGTCAAAGGCCGCTTCGGCCTGGAACGAACGCCCATCCACGCCTACTACAACGGGGTCGACACCGAATCCTTCAGCCCGGAAACCTGCGGCTCACCGGATCCGGTCCTGGCAGCGCTAGGGCTGAAGACCCCCTATGTGTTCAGTTCGGGGGCCATCGAGGCGAGGAAGAACCTTGAAACCGTGTATGAGGCGTTCGCCCGTCTCCCGGATGACACCCCGGCGGAACTCGTCGTGGCGGGGAAAGTCCGAGACCCGTCCTATGCCGAGGCGCTGGAACGGCGCGCACGCGCGCTGGGCATTGCGCCACGCGTGCGCCGGCTCGGGTTCGTCGACGAGGCCACCCTCACCGCCTTGTACCGGCACGCCGCCTGCTTCGTGACGGCGTCAAGGGACGAAGGCTTCAATATCCCGCCCCTCGAGGCCATGGCGTGCGGGATACCGGTCATCTGTTCGGACATTCCGGTGCATCGGGAGCTGTTCGACGGACACGCGATCTTCTTCGCACCGGACGCTCCGGCGGCGCTCGCGGTCGCGATGGCCCGCCTGCTCGCACCATCCGACCTGCAACGGGAGTTGCGCGAAGGCGGGCTCGCGCTCACGCAACAATTTTCTTGGCGGCGGGCCGGCGAGCGCATCGTGGCCGCCCTGCGTGAGGTTCTCGAAGCCTGAGCCCCCCCGTCTGCGCTGGGCAAACGCGGCGGCCGTTACCCTTGCTCGCCGTGGACGCCGGTTTCAGGGAAGAGCCGCGCCATCAGCGCGCCGCAACACGCCTCGGCGCTCGCGCGCAGGTAGCCGGGGTCGATCTGGTCCAGGATCCTGTGGCGCGCCTTGGCGGAGTTGGAATGGACCGCAGATCTGAGCGTCCCCGCGGGCAGCGCGAGAAAATCCTCCAGGCGGCATGAGCTTTGGCCGATCTCGCCCGTCTTGATGACGATGAGCCGCTCTGCCGGGACGGCGTCCAGAATCCGCTGGTTGTGCGCCGTCCAATAGGTCAGATAGCTGCGCAGGGGATGAAGTCCCCGCGCCTCGAGAACCGCTTCGTGGGGGGAATACGTATAGGGAGGCTTGCCAAAACACAGCGCCATGTGGTGACGGATGTGGCGTTTGCTATGCAGGAATTCAGGCTTGTTGATCAGAAAATTGGCCATCGATTCGGTCCACGACAGGCAATCGCGCACGGTCAGGATGAAGCGCGCCGCCGGGAAGCTCTCCACGAGGAATTCCACGATCTCCGCGTTCAGATAGGACGAATCGAGCTCAAGGCCCAGGCGCCTGTCGCGCTTTTCGAGATAGCGCCGCATGCGCTTGGCGTCCGTCTTGCCGCGCCGGTAGGCCAGGATTTTCCAGGTGAGAAAGCGGCTTTCGGGCTCGTGCCCGACCCGGAACTGGTCTTTGAACTGATCGGCGATCGAGACGGTTCCCGAGCGGGGCGCCCCGACGCAGTAGGCCTGAATGCGGCGGCTGCGCTCCGGGAACGCGGCGTCCGGCAGTTGCTCATAGACGGGGGTGAGCCAATAGGATAGGCGCCCCCGGACGGCGGGCCAAAGGGCGGCGGCAGGATCCGACATGGCGATCCGGGTCCTCAGGTTCATGCCCCCTCCTCCCGCACGAGACGTGCCACGGCCGTCACGACCACCGGAACGAAAAGCAAGACCTCGATCGATTTGGTGTCGTCAAAAAGGTCGACGTTCATGTAGACCAAGGCGGCAAGAAGATAGGCGAGGCCGGCGACGCCGACAAACCGGTAAAACCGATCGCGGGACTTAAGGCAGCGAAGCGCGTCGCGCAGGAAGACGCGATAGAGCAAGAGCCAGAGCAGAAGCCCTATCGCTCCCATCTGGGCCAGAACCAGAAGGAAACGGTTGTGGACGGGCAAAGGCAGCCTGAGGTCCTCCTGGCCCGGCCGCGCGAGACTCACGACGTCGAGCCTGCCCACCAGAGGTGCAATCGGCTTCGATCCTAGCGCGACGTTCTCGGCCGTTCCGTATTGCGGCGATTCCAGTTGGAGACCCGCCTGCGCGTACTCTCCCGGCCCCACCCCGATGATCGGATAGGCCGATGCCAGATCGAACGCGACATGGAACATGCGCAGGCGCGAGGCGGTGGCGCCCTCGTCGCCCTTGTTGCTCAAGCGGTCCATGATGGGCGTGGCGAGCGCGCCCAGCGCGATGACCACCAGGATGCCCACGCCGGCGCCGGTCAGCCAGGCGCGCTGTGAGATCGCGCCCCGCCGCAGAAGGAGGGCAAAGGCGAGCACCAGCGCCAGGGCGAAGGACAACCAGGCGCCCCGGGAAAAGGACAGGAGGATGGCCATGCCCGCCGCGAGCAGCGCGCACAACGCGAGTGTCCTGAAGAACGCGTTGCGCACCCCGAAGAAGGCGAGCAGGATCAACGAATAAAAGGTCTCAAACTTAGCCGTGTCGTTGGTCGAGCCGAGGGTCCCGCTGCCCCGCACCAGCAAGCCCCCCGAGCCGCCGCCGGACCCGGCATATTTTTGCAGCGCGAGCACCGGGTTGCCGCCCGTGAGCTCGGTGAAATTGAAGACGTGTCCCGTCACGTACGACAGGCCGACGAGCGCCGATTCCAGCAGCACGATGGCGAGCACCGCACCCAGGACCAGCAGGACGTCGCCGCGGCTGCGAATGGCCGAATGCACGAGAACGATGAACACGAGGATCCTGACCGCACGAAGCAGCGCAAGCGGACTGGCGGAAACCAGTCCGTCGTGCAGGTACCCCAGGTGCATCGCGTACGACGTTCCGGCCCACGCGAGAAAGAGCAGCCAAGCGGTGGCGGCCTTGGGCCAATAGAAAACCTGCTGCGGGGTCAGCAAGGATTTCACCAGCAAAAAGAGTGCGAGCAGCACGAGGAAGGCATCGGCGGCGTTGATGGTGACCGACTGCGCGACGAATCCCGACCATACCGCCGGCGCGACATAGAAGACCTTCTCGACGCTCAGGGGCATGACCAGGACCCAGAAGATGAGGCTCCAGATGCGCCGGTCCGGCGAGAGCAGCAGGAATCCCGTGGCGACGACCCCGCCGACGATGGCGACGCGATATTTGAGCGAGAGGTCGCCCAGCACGAGCACCGCGAGTCCCGCGCCCACCGCAAGCAGCGCCGCGATCACGGCCTGCCAGCGGGAGGGGTCCGCAGTCGTCGCCGTCGCGACGGCGGGATGGCGCGTCATACGCTGCGGTAGAGGAAATTGGGCAGGATCGGCCGCTGACGGTTCAGGATCACGCCCCCCGGCGCGGCACCGACGTCGCGCAACTTCTGGAGCGCGGCATGCACGAGCGGTTTACGGGTGACGCCCGATGCCGCCACGATCAAGGTATCGTCGGCCGCGAGGCTGCACAGCATCGCTTCGTTGCCGTTCAGCACGCCAACGGTGTCGACCACGATAAAGTGATAGCGCAGGCGAAGCGCCTGGAACTGCGCCCGCAAGAACGCGCTGTAGATCCCGAGTTCGCCTCGGCGATCGATGGCCCCCGCCGGCAGAAAGTCGACCACGTCGTGGGCGAGGGGATGAACGTGGGCGGCCAAGTCCTCTTGGGCCAGTACCGACTCGATGAAGCCCGGCCGTCCGCCCTCGGCGAGGCATCTCGTGAGGCTCTGGTCCCGCAGTCCCGCGTCGATGAGCAATACCTTGATCTTGCCGCCTTGCGCCAGCGCGCGGGCGAGCGCCAGCGCGGCAAAGGATTTCCCTTCCCCGTCGGCCGCGCTCGTCATGACGATGACCCTGCCGGGCAGCGGGTCGACGGCCGTATCCAGATGGCCGATGATCTGCAGCAGACCGTTGGTGAGCGCAGGCTCGAGCGCCCGCGAATGCGCCAGCGGCGCGTCCGGCCCCGAGGCGTCGAGCGCGGGCAGGGCGCCGACCAACGGAAGCCGGAAAAGCCTCTTGATGTCCCAGGAGGTGTACACCCTCTGGTCCGTGACCCCGAAGACGATGGTCAGGCACAACGCCAGCACGACGCCCAGCACCAACCCGATGCCGCCGCTGACGACGTAGCGGACGAGCACCTTGCCGATCTTCATCTTCGGCGTGAAGGCCGGTTCGACGATCTTGATCGGCGCGAGCCGCCGCTGATACATGCGCACGGTATTGTAGGCTTGATAGCGCCGAACCTTGAGTTGCTCGAGGACATGCCGGGCGATCTCGATCTGCGTCTCACGGGCGAGCACCCGCCTCAAATCGCCCACCTGGGCGGCAAGCGCCGCCACCTGGCGGTCGCCGGGCTGGTAGATCCCTTCGGCCTGCGCAAGGGCCGACTGCGCCTGGGCCAACTGCTTGGACAGGTTCTCGAGCAGGGGGCTTTGCCGCGCGATGTCGGTCACGCCCGGGTCGCTGGCGCCGCCCGGCTCCACGGCCATGGTGGACGAAGTGGCGCGCCCGGACGACAGCGCGTCGTAGTTTTGCTGCGCCCGGTCCACGAGCGTCGACAAGAACTGATAGGCGGCCAGGGCGTCCGAGGTCGAGATCCGGTAGTACTGATCGATGAATGCCTGCGCGAGCCCGTTCGCCATTTGCGCCACCTTGGCCCGATTGAACGACGGCACGGTGACGGTCAGCAGTTCGTCCGTCTTCATGGTCGAAGGAATATTGGACGAGGACTGCAATACCTTCACCTTTTCCTTGGACGAGGAACTGCCGAGAAAGCCGCTTTTCGAGTTGGCGAGCGAATTCTGGAACATCTGGGCCAGAATCAGGGTTTTGGGGTCGATGCCGGGCAGCCCGGGGGGCATCTGGGTGGAAAAGTATCGGCCCAGAACATTGGAGACATAACCGGAGAGGACATCGGTGGGCTTCTGGTAGATGTCGGCGGCCGTGATGTCCTGGTGACGGATCGTCTCCACCAGCGTGGGAATGCTCTGCAGGATCTCCGCGCTGGCCTCGCCCGACAGGAGTTCCCGGTGCGCCGGGATCAGGCCCTTGAGGAAAGGGGATTCATCCGAACTGTAGCGGATCAGGATCTCCACCGTGGCCTTCCATGTCGTAGGGACAAAGAAGGTGAGAAAGATCGCGAGCAGCGGCGGGATGATGACGCAGGACCAGAAAATCCTCGGCCGAATATAGATTCGCGTCAGGAACTCGCGCAATGAAACGTCGGGCGTGCCGTCGATCAGCCGTTCCGCTTGTAGTGCCAACTCACCTTCTCTCACAGCCTTTCCTTCCTTTAAAATTGAGCAGAAACGCCTGCGCGGGTCACCGGGTTGAGGCCACGACGGTCACGACGGAGAAAGCCGGCAGTTCCACGATATCGCTCGTCAAAGCGCGCCGCTCGATCCGGATCGAACCCGGCGCCGCCGTCGTATAGGGGTCGTAGGCCGGTTCGAAGCCCAAGCCAGGAGGAATATCCGGGCCGTTGTGCGCGGTGGGCTCTTGGCCGGTCACCGCAAGGATCTCGGCCTGCCGTGGCGCCATGCCAGGGTGTCGCAGGCGCACGCGGTAGCGCGTCGTCAGGCTGCGATTGACGAAGTTCACGAAAACGCGCCCATCGCCCGGCGAACGCGTCGCGAGCACGGTCACCTCGGGCACGTTGCGTTCGGGGAACATGATGCCGAAGGCGGGCGTATCGTAGGTGGGGCTCGCGAGCTCGGACGCGATCCTGCGGCTGCCTGTGTTCTGGGCGAAAAGCTTGAAGACCCAGTACGGCACCTTGGGCACGCCCTCGTAGCTGATCCACCCCATGAAACTGGAATCGACCAGCTTGAAGTAATTGGTGAGCTCGACCCGAGGATGCGACAGAAAAACCTGCAGCAAGCGGGCCACGTAAACGCCCGAACCCAGCGTCTTGACGTGGTCGAACCAATACGGATCGTAGCGCGGAAGGGAGTACAGCGCGCCCCATTCGGTGATCGCAATGCCGATCTTGCGACGGGTTTCGTAGCGCGCAATCAGCTGCTCGAGCTCGGTGAGACTCCGGTCCACCGCTTCCGGCGCGGCCCATAGGCTGCGATACACCTTGGCCACCGGCGGAATGCCGACCCGGTAGAGCATCGGAAAATAGGCATTGTGGACGGCGATGAGGTCGATGTCGCCCGCGGCCTTGCGCAAGAGCACCTCGCTCCAGTCCGGATAGTGGGTGTCCGGCCCTCCGTGCGATTTGGCCACCCCGATGGCGAGCAGGCGGATGCTCGGATCGACGGCGCGCATCGCGCGGGAATACTCGACAAAGCGCTGCGCGTACACCTCCGGCGTCACACCGATGCTCACCTGCCCGGGATTGCCCGGCAGATAGAGCTCGTTGCCGACCTCCCACCAGCGGATACCGATCGGATGGGGGAAACCGTCGGCCTGGCGGCGGGCGTTGCGCGGCGAATTGGCATAGTCGACCCAGGCCGCCGCCTCGCGCGCGGTGCCGGTCCCGGCGTTGACGGTGATGAGCCCCTGCGCGCCCGTGGCGTGCAGGAGATCGAAGAACTCGGGGCTGCCAAAATAGGTGTGGGACGCGCCCGGATCGCTCAAATGCGGCACCCGCGGGCGGCTTCTGCGCGGCCCGGTGCCGTCGACCCAGTTGTAGTAGTCGGCCAGGATGCCCCCGGGGAAGCGGAAAACCGTGATCCCCTGTTCGCGTGCGAGCTCGATCAGGCGCGGCCTGAGCCGAAGGTCTTTGTCGATGAGCCCGTCGCCCCGGTTGAACCACTCCAGGTTGGTGCCGAAGACCCCGGCATTGACCGGGCCCATGTCCTTCGTGCCGTCGACGACGCACTCGAGCACCTGCGGATAGAGCGTCTGGGGATACTGCGCGGGGGCGTTGACGTTCACGTCGTCGCCGTGTGCCCGGTGCAGCCCCAGCCCGACGGCTCCGGCACCGGCCGCAAGCGCCGCGGCGATGCGCCGCCGCATGCGGCCGTCGGGGGAAAGCTCCGGATCGTTGCGATGGTCAACCATGTCCGTCCACTCCTTGCCCGTATCCCGGCGGTCCCGGGGCCCTATTGCACCACCGTCGAGGTCGTATGGCCCCGGATGTAGGTGTAGTTCACGCTGGTATCGAAGGGCAGGATCCCGCGAATATATTGCTTGACGAACAGGTCAGCCCGCGCGGCGCCCGTCATCGGCACGATCACGATGTCGCCCGGCGACACCCGGAGGTCCTGAAAACTTCCCGCCTGTCCCGCGATGACTTCCTCCAGGTTGGCGTTGAAGACCTCGTAGTGGTGTTTCCTGCTGTGGTGCAGCAAAATCACATCGCTCAGGTCGCCTCCGTCGGAGACCCACCCGGCCGTCGTGATCAGCTTGAGCAGCGTCACCGGCCCCCCATACGCATAGCGTCCGGGGTGCAGCACCTCGCCCCCGATGAAGACGCTCATGGCGTTGGACCGGACGAGCGAGACCTGCACGCTGATGGGATTCTGGTAGCTCCGCTGCACCGCCTGCGTCAGCTGCGCATCCAGTTCGGACAGGGTCTTGCCGGCGGCCCGGACGGTGCCCGCGTGCGGCACGAAAATGGTGCCGTTCGGCGTCACGTCCATGGCGTGGCTGAAATACCGCAGCCCGCTGGGGGCCAGCCGAAGATCGGGCGCTCCGCTCGTCACCTGGGCGAGCGAAACCGCCACCTGGATGGGATTGTCGAAGTAGCGCTCCGCCTTCGCCTGGATTGCGCTCGCTGCGGCCGCCGGCGTGAGCCCGATCACTTTGATGGGGCCGAGCAGCGGGATGACGATCTCTCCCGTATGCCCCACGCGGAAATGGGTGCTCATGCCGACCAGCCGATCGAGCACGGATTTGGCCACCGTGACGGTCAGCACGTAATTCTGCAGCGCCGGCTTGTACGCCGCCTCCAGCAAGCCGCGCACGTGGTCCGGGGTCAGCCCCGCGACCCGCATGTCCCGACCCAGAACGGGCAGGGTCACTTTGCCGTCCGCGCGCACCACCAGGGTGGTCGCCTTGACCGCGTCCGAGTTGAAGTCGAGCGCGAGCTGATCGCCCGGGGCGATCCGGTAGTGCTTCACCTTCGCCGTGAGGACGATGTCCAGCTCGTTGCCGGCATCGATTTTGGTCGCGGCGCCCGGCGGGTTCACCGGATAAACGTCCACCTGGATCTTGTCGAAGGGCGAAACGACGAACTGCTGCTCTCCCGAGGGCAAATAGGTACTGCCTTGGGTCACCTTCACCGGCTTCGCACCGGGGATCCTCATCTGCACCCCGGTATCGGTCGCGCACCCGGACAAAACCAGCAGTCCCAGCACGGGCACCGCCACCATCTTGGCAAGGTGCCCCGCATGGGAGCGCCCTGCTTGCCGCGTTTGAACTCGCTTACTCATGGCGAAACCGCCTCTCCCTTCAAATTCGTCAACAAACCCATCCAGTTCGCCAGCGCATCGTCCACCGCGCCGGCAAAGTGACTCCATGAATAGCGCCTGACATGGCGGTGCGCCGCCGCGCCGATTTGTCTGACCCCGTCCGGGTCGAACGCCAACATCCGGATGGCGCTCGCCCATCCCGCTTCGTCGCCCGGTTCCAGCAGATACCCCGTGAGGCCGTTCACGATGCTTTCAGCCGGGCCGCCCCGCGCCACCGCGATCACGGGCTTTGCCCGCGCCATGGCCTCAAGCGGCACGATGCCCCAATCCTCGTTGAGCGGCGTGAAGAGGCAAAAGGACGCCGTGCGATAGAGTTCCGCCAGTTCGCCGTCGGTGGGCGAGAGGACGAAATCGACCCGGGGATCGCCGCCGATCGCGTCCTTGAGCTGGGCGAGATAGCCCGCGCTCTTCGCATCGAGGAATCCTGCGACCACGAGGCGCCAGGGTGCCGGGAGGTCTGCCTGCAGAAAGGCCCGGATCCCCAGTTCGATATTTTTCGTCCACATGATGCGGCCCGGCAGCAAAACGAAAGGCTGGTAATCGACGTCGGAGACATCGTCCTTCCAATCCACGCCGGGATATGCCATGGCCATTTGGGCGCCATTCGCGTACAGCCGCCCGTCGACGATGCGTTGGCGCACCTCGGCACTGGTCGCGATGACCCCCGCATAGTTCTTCCAGGCCAAGCGATCGACGGCCCGGAACGCCTGCTTGAACAGCCGGTACGGCACGCGCGAAAGCGGTCCGCGCTGGGCCAGCGCGAGTTGCTCGTAGACCGGGTCGAACGCGGCGCGCAGCGGCGTGCTGCAGATGTTGAACACGGGGACCGAGCGATTGCGAAAGGTGACCATGTCGCCGATCCCATCGCACCATACGACGATCGCATCGGTGTCCTCGTCCAACGGGAGCTTCTGCAGCATCGCCTGCAGCACGCTCCTCAGCACACCCCCATAGGTGCGCTTGACGCTCGTCGGGCGCAGTTGCCGGACGTTCAGCGATTGAAATTCCCTGAACGTATGGTCGGCATCGTAGCATCCCGTGAAGATCGTCCAGTCGTGCCGGCTGCGTCGGACGAGCTCCAGGAGACTGCGTTCAATGCCGCCGTGCAGATAGATCCATGGGTGGTAGACCGCAAACTTCATCGCTCCCGCACCCTCGCATGCACTTCCCGGTAAACGGCGTCTTGCGCCTTGGCGATCTCGCACCAGCGATAACGGCGAGCGGCTTCGCGGCCGGCCGCACCCAGGAATCGACAACGCGCCGCGTCCTGCCACAACCTTGCCGCCTCCGCCGCGAGCCCTTCGACATCGCCTGGCCGCACGAGCGCGCCCCACTTCGGGGAGAGCAACTCGTTCAGATGATCGATGTCGAACGCCAAGACCGGCTTGCCCGCCGCCATGGCTTCCAGCGCCACAATGCCGAACGTTTCCTGCCGCGAGGGCATGATGAGGAAACGGCACTCCTGCAGCAGCTTCGCCTTCTTCTGCCCTTCGATGCGCCCGACGAAGCGGATGCTGTCTTGGAGGCCCCTTTTTTCGACTTCCGCGCGCAAATCCTTCTCTGCCGGGCCGGCCCCCGCGATCCACAAGGGAATCGCGAGCGACTGGGCACACAGGCGCGTCCACGCCTCGAGCAGGCAATCCAGGCCTTTGTGGTGCACATCCAGCCTGCCCATGAACAAGACGTACTGGCCGTCCTGGGAGGCGTCCAGGAAGGCCTCGTTGCCGATGCCGCAGGGAATCTTCCAGACGCGCGCGGTGGGAACCAGATCCCTGAAATAGTCCCCCATGGCATCGGTTTGGACGATGAAGTCCTGGTAACCCACACGCTGCGGAATGGCCCGCATGACACGCTCAAAGGGAAGCCGGTAGCGCTTTTCCCAATCCCGAAAGAAGAACCATTGCACGATGCTGATCACGGGCTTGCGGGTCCACAGCGGAAGAAGGCAAAAGCCCACCGGGGGCGTGAACTCCTCGACGACTAGATCGTGCGGCAGGCGGCGCACCGCGCAGCCCAAGGCGGCGAGGTAACTCATGTGATAGGACAAGCCGAGAAACGGCACACCAAAGCCCAAGCGCCGATATTCGAGGGCTCCCCGCGCGACACGCCGCGCGCAGCGCGGATAAGTGGCCGTCAGGACCCGAATTTCGTGATCTGCGGCAAGGCGCGAGTTGACCTCGTAGGTGCGCACCGGTTGCCCGCCTCTGAGCGGGTTGCCGAGATCATCGGTGTCGGTGTGGACGATTCGCATACGGCGAGCACGGCCCCGTTATGACGTTGCGCCGACGCCTGAGCAGGCCCGTGCGATACACGGCCGCCCGCGTGGCACGCCCACCGCGCCGCGATGCCGCGGCCCGGTCAACGGCGGTCCCGGAGCGGCAAGCATGCCGATATCGGCAGCGCGCCAAGGAGAGGGGGCAATCGGCCAAGCCGCCCATGCGCGCCTTCATGAATGCGCCTCGACGTCCCTAAGTCATCAAATCTTTCTGCGGTTGGCGAGCGCCACGAACCCCACCAGAGCCGAGCCGAACAGCCAAGCCACCCCGCGCATCGGAATCCCGGCATCCACGGGTTTCGCCACAGCGGCGGGCGGATTGGGGACGGAAGCGTCGGCCCTTGCCGAAACGGCGGTGCCCGCCAAAGCACCAGCGAGAACCAAGCCCGCGAGAACAGTACGCGTTGTGAGACTCATCCTGAGCGCCTCCATCTACCGACGGGCGCAGATTACTGGGTAACCCTGGAGGCCTCAATAGCCCGATCAGGCCAATGGATCACTTGGCCATGGCCCGATCGGGCCAATCCAGGGTGCGCGAAGGTCCGGGCATGCGCTCGCCGATTTTTCGGCAATGCACGGATTCAATACGCGTTTTTTCCTTTGAAGGCACTGAATGTGCGCAAGATGATGACCAGATCGAGCCACACCGACCAATTATTGATGTACTCGATATCCGAGTCGACGCGCTGGGTCATCAGGTCAATGTTGCGGGTCTCGCCGCGAAAGCCGCGCACCTGGGCGAGCCCTGTCATGCCCGGTTTGATGTTGTGGCGCGCGAAATAATCGGCGATCCGCTTTGAATACTCCTGATCGTGCTGGGTGGCATGGGGGCGCGGCCCCACCAGCGACATGTCGCCGGCGAGGACATTGAAGAGTTGCGGCAGTTCATCGAGACTGGTGCGCCGCAGGAAGGCGCCGACCCGGGTGATCCGGCTGTCGTTTTTTCTGGCCTGCTGGATGATGCCCCTGTCCGGTTCATGGACGTACATGCTGCGGAATTTCCAGATCCGGAAATGCCGTCCATTCCAGCCGGCGCGATCCTGCCTGAAGAAGACCGGCCCCGGACTGTCAAGCTTCACCGCGACCGCGATGACCAACAGGACAGGGCTTATGCAAAGCAGGATCGCGAAGCCGAGAATCCGGTCTTCCACCGTCTTAAGGAACAGTCGGGTGCCCACGAGCGGCGTTTCCGACAAGGTCATGAGCGGAATCCCCGCCAGTTCCTTGACATGGTAGTTGATCAGGCGCAACGAAAAGATGTCCGGGATCCAATGGATCGCCACATTCTCGTCCAGGAGCGCAAAATAGATGCCTTCGAGGACCTCGGAGGACGCGAGCGGCGTAACGATGTAGACCGCACGAATGTCGCGCTCGCGAATCAGTCGGGGCACATCGTTCAAATTGCCCAGTGCGGGCGTGTCCGGGCCGTGGCCTCTCCCTCCGCCAGGCATCTCCACCGCCACATGGCCAATGACCTCCTGCGCAAGCCATGGGTTGCTGGAAATCTTCCGGCGCAAAGACTCCGCCAGCTCGCCTTGGCCTATGATCAGCACCTTCTCACGGTTGGCCGGATCCCGAACCCAGGTCAGCTGAATGCGCCTGATGAGCCAATGCAAGACGATCTGGACCAGCAGACCGATGGCGTACAAGCCTCCTATCACTATCCGGGAATATGTCGCGGACTGTTTCGCCAGGAACGCGATCAACAGCATCGCGGCGAACGTCACGGTCCATGCCCGGATGAGCGTCAGTGCCTTGACGGTAAAGCCGCCATGCGCGCGGTAAACACCGAGCTGGTCGTAAACCACCGCCATGATGCCCATGAGAAGGAGGATCATGATGGTGTACCTCGCGTCGACGAAACCGACGCGTGCCTGCACGAGAAGGACTGCGGTAAGGATGACTGCCAGCCCGTCAAGGGCAGCCTGAACAATGTTGCTTACGCTGCTGCGGCGTTGAAGAACCGATCTTCCGCTGTTAGCCATTTTTGCTTATCTATAGCCCCGCGTCGCTTAGGGAAATCTTTTTTAGGCCGCATCTTATCGAACAATCCTTGCATCCGGCAACCGCACCCGATCATGCGCGCGTCTCGCCCATCAGCGGCGGAGTTCGGCAGGAGGGCGGTTTTCCGGCACCGCTCATACGGGGTGACTGCGCCCTGAATGCGTGGACCGAAACTGCGGAGCCCACCCGCCGATGGGAAGACAGTTCACCGATGTGTCATGGGATCACCTCGTGTATCTTACGTCGTTCTTATGATGATTTCATACCCTTCGCTCCGCCGCCCAGGGGCCTGCAATCTAGAGGCGCACTCTGGCGATGGGCATTCAGCGGCGAATCGTCGCATGGGCACAGGCATCTTGGGCGATTGGGGGCAACGCCTGCCGCACGCATCGAGCTGGGCGGAGCGCCATGAATCTGCGGAGCCGCTTGCACGCTTTGTCGCAAAGTCGATGCCGCGGAAATTCTCGGATCTGTTTCTCGCTGCCTGGTCTTCTGCGCCCCCTCGTGAGTGCCAAGCACAGGAGATAGGCCGCAACAAGCTGAATGGACACCGCAGGCACCGGCTCGGTGCGCCATCAGAATACGAACGGTAACGGCATTCCCTGGGCTGTCGAAAAAAGGGCAATTTGTATTCTCGGGTTGGAACCACCCTCAGGTAAGCCACCGGAAATTTCCCCGCTTTGTGCAAGAACCGGCTGCTGTCCTGAACCTGGAAAACGCGCCGACTCGTGCGATCCAAAGTGGGACCGCGAAATGGCTGATATGGCTTGAGGGCAAACCCCGGCCATGAGGGCTAGGCGCACCGCGACCGCCCCGGGGCATCCTGAGAACCTCAGCGCACCGCCAGTAGCGCCCTGACTTCGCCCAACAGCTCAAACGCGCCCACGGCATCGGCCTGGTCGTAGATCCGACGCACCCGCCCCTTGCCGTCGACGACCATCATGATATCGTTATGGATGATGTTGAAGGATACATCCGCCTTGTCGGCGAGCGGGTTTGCGACAAGGGGTTGCGGCGCGCTTCCACCTGCCGCGAGCGCGGGCGAGCTGCCGGCCCCGGCGTGCGCGTGGGCAACGATCTGGTAGTCGACATGGTATCCGCCGGTGACAATCCGGCGAATTTGCCCAGGCTTGCCGCTGAGGAACTGCCAATGGAGGTCGCGCGGGTCCCAACCGTATTGCTTCAGGAACGCCCTCATCTGCCGCGGCCCGGTCGCGGGATCGATGTCGAAGGCCACCACTTCCACTCGATGGGCCAGCGCGGTCTGGGCCAGCATATTCTCGAAACCGACGAGATGGGCGGCAATGACCGGACACAGGGCATTGCAATAGGGGTCCAGGAAGGTCACGATCTGGACCTGTCCCCTGAAGGCCGCCGACGAAACCCTGGCGCCGTCCTGGTTGAGCAGATCGTTGAAGCGGGGCGCCGCGAACAGCACAGGCAAGGCAGCGCGCGGCGTGGCGCCAGTCCTGCCGAGCAACCATCCGGCAACGCCGGCGACAAAAACGAAAAGCGCGGTGACGGCGCGCCGTGCGCCCTTAAGCCGTCCGGTTGAATCGCGACTTGAGTCCATGGGCTGCCCCGAGCAACCTGCGCTGAGTGGGATTCGCCACCCGACGACGTCGTTGCAAGCGGGCGTTCTCCAAGGTGGGCGATCGACAAAATCTCTCGCACATTATAGAGGCACCCACCATGCCGAACATCACTGAAGTCATGAGTCGGGCGGAACCAACGCCAGTTGCGGCGGAAGATTCTCCGGCGGAGACTCTGCGTCCGACCACCACTCGCCCTTTGGCCGCAGCTGCAGGCGACGGGAATGGAATTCATGGAGCGTGCTGCGGTGCCCGACGCTGACGATGGCCGTTTTCGGCAATGCCTCGGCCAACCGCGCGTAAAGGGCGCGTTCGGAAGGCTCATCCAGGGCAGAGGTTGCCTCATCCAGGAAGAGGAAGTCGGGACGCTGCAGCAGCACCCGCGCAAAGGCCAACCGCTGCTGTTCGCCCAAAGAAAGCACGTGCGACCACGGTTCGAGCGCATCGAGCCGCGGGATAAGCGCGGGCAGTCCGACCTGCGTCAGCAATGTCTGCAATCGCGCATCGGGGGTTTGCGGATCGCCCGCCGGGTAGAGCAGCGCCTCACGCAGGCTGCCCAGCGGCAGGTAGGGTCGTTGGGGCAGGAACAGGCTGGCCTCGCCCGTCGGCAATGCCACCTCGCCCTCCCCGAACGGCCACAAGCCGGCCAAGGCCCGCAGCAAGGTGCTTTTGCCAATGCCCGACGGCCCGGTAATGAGCAGCCTGTCACCCGGCAGCACCTGCAGCGATAGAGAGTCGACCAGGGTCGCGCCGTTGGGGAGCGTGAGGGTGAGGTTGCGTACCTGCAGCACGTCGGCGCGCGCCCGCCGGACTCGCGGGCCGTCAGCCTGCAGCGCCTCGACCTCCTCGATCAGATTGACGAACCCGCGCAGCCGGTCGACCACCGCGTGCCATTGGGCCAGGCTGTCGTAGCTTTGCGCCAAGTAGGCGAAGGCGCTTTGAACGTTGCCGAAGGCGGAACTTACCTGCATCAGGAACCCGAGTTGCACCACCCTCGCGAAATAAGCCGAGGCCGCCACGAGAAACGGCAGGATGATCGCGAATTGGTTGAAATAGGCGCTGAACCAGTTGAACCGTTTCTGCCGCAGGATCAGTCGGGCATAATTGTCGTAGACCCGGTCGAACCGCCGGTCAAAAGTGGTGCGTTCCTTGGCCTCGCCCCTGTAGAAGGCCACCGCCTCGCTGTTTTCTCGCAGACGCATGAGGGCATAACGGAAATCAGCCTGGAGCCGCTGCTGGTCGTAGTTAAGACCGATCAGCGGATTGGCGACGCGCGACGCGCCCCAGGTCCAGGCCGCTGCGTAGAACAGGGCGACCCAGACCAGAAGGCCGGGCACATGGTGCTCCGCCCCGCCCCAGGACAACAGCACCTTGGCCGAGAGCACCCAGAGCAGCCCGATGAAGACGATCAGATTGCTGGCCGCGCTGAACAGGCCGGTGAAAAGGGTAGAGGCGCTTTGGGCAAAGGCGGACAGGTCGTCGGCAATCCGTTGGTCGGGGTTGTCCTGGGTGCGTCGGAATAGCTCCAGATGGTAGTAGGTTCGGGCCGACAGGTAGCGCGTGAGGAAACTGCCTGTCAGCCAGCGGCGCCACCGCAGATCGAGCAGTTGCGACAGATAAGTCTGGTAGACGCCAAGGGCGATGGCGGCAAACGCCAGCAGGGCAAACTGGCCGAGCAGGCCCCAGTAGTGGCCGCTGTCGTAATGCTGCAGAGCGTCGTAGAACGCGTTGTACCAGGTGGTGATGCGCAGGTTGATATAGACTAGGCCGGCCGTGGCGGCCAGGATCAGTGCAACCAGGCCGCGGGCGCGCCAGCGATCCTCCGACGCGGTGAAATAGGGACCGGCGAGGCGCCACACGTCGCGGAAGAAAGCCCGGCCAAAATGTGGGTGCCGCGGCGGGGCTCCATGAGTATCAGCTGTCGGCATCGGTGGGCTCCGGCTTTGGTTTCCCGTCTGGGCGGCGACGATGAACGGGTGGCGTGCCTGCCCAAGATTGGACCAGGCGGATACGACCGCGCCACGCCAATAGGACTGGCCAGGATACTGTGAGTTCCTGGCCTCGACTGCACGGCACCCGCAGACCCATGAGCGGCCATGCGCGCACGATGACTGGGCGGCATGCGGTTTCAGGCGCCTTGTTGGCCGCAACTATTCCCCCGGTGCGCCGACGGCGCACCATGTTCCGGGGTTGAGACGGTGGCCCCGCGTCATGCCACCGACGACGCGTCAGAGGGGAATCATCCGGGAAATGCACGACACCGTCAGGGACTTGCGCGCAGTCCGGTTGAGGACGCGCGGCGCAGCGCGAGAAGGCGTCAGCCCAGCCGTGTTCGCCGCGGTTCTGAATATCCGCCCTTGCACTGCCCAGAAAGCGCGGTCGACGGGAAACCCGCACCCGCCAGAGGCGTCATCCGTTGTCCTCGTCGACACCGCCTTGGGCGCGTATCCAGGAGCTGACGGCCGCAAGCCTTGCCTCCCACACCGCCTCACGGATCTTCGCGGGTTCTGTGCAGCATTTCGCGACCGCCCCTGCGTCCACCGCGAGCACCGCCTCGAGCGCATCCTCCAGCCAGTCTGCGGGCTCATAGCGGCGGTTCTCGAAACCGGGGCGGCCGCAGTAGTCGGCGCGGCACGCTTCCAGAAAATGTCCGAAGCGCCCTCTTTGTCGCAGGGCATCGGTCGCGTGCAGAAGCTTGAGCAAGGTCGCCGGGCGCATCTCCGGCGCATGGTGCACCTGGCCATGGAACTCCACGGTCAGGCGCGCCAGCTCGCGGCAATCCCCTGGTGCGCGCAGGCGTTGCGACAAGGCTTCGACCAGTCCGACGCCCCGCTCCTCATGCCCGGCGTGGTGCGGCCACTCGGAAACGGGTGTCGTCCCTTTGCCCAGATCATGCGTGAGCGCCGCATAGCGGACAGGCAGCGAGAACTCTCGGGCGGCGGCGAAGTCGATCACGAGCAGGATATGCGCTCCGGTATCGATCTCCGGGTGATATTTCTCGGGCTGCGGCACGCCGAAGAGGCGATCGATTTCCGGGGCCAGTCGCGCGAGCGCGCCGCAGGCCCGCAAGGCCTCGATCATGCGCGAGGGCCGCGGTTCCATCAGGCCGCGCGCGAATTCCTGCCAGACCCGCTCGGGCACCAGAGCGTCCACTTCGCCGTTGGCGACCATCTCGCGCATCAGAGTCAAGGTCTCCGGCGCAATCCGGAAATCCGAAAAACGTGCGGCGAATCGGGCGACGCGCAGAATGCGCACCGGGTCTTCCACGAAGGCGCCGCCCACGTGGCGCAGGCACTTGTCCTCAAGGTCGCGCAGGCCGCCGAAGGGGTCGATGAGGTTCCCCGACTCGTCCTTGGCCATCGCGTTGATCGTCAGATCGCGCCGGGCGAGGTCCTGCTCCAGGGTGACTTCCGGCGCGGCATGGACCTGGAAGCCCTTATAGCCGCGCCCGCTTTTGCGCTCCGTGCGCGCGAGCGCGTACTCCTCGTGCGTCTCGGGATGCAGGAATACCGGGAAATCCTTGCCCACGGGCCGGAACCCCCGGCGCTCCATGTCTTCGGGCGTCGCGCCCACGACGACGTAGTCGCGGTCGGCCACCGCCCGCCCGAGCAGCTCGTCGCGCACCGCCCCGCCGACAGCGTAGATTCTCACCGTCTCGCCTTCCGACGGAAGCCGTCGTAGCGTCCACCCGCCATCCCCTGCCGAAGATAGCGCGGCGCGACCGCTTCCAACGGCATGGGGTCAAAGCCGAAGATCGAAGGAAAGGATCCGGCACAGACATTGTCCGTCTGCAGGGAATAAAAATTGTCGCGCGTCATGAGCTTGCGGCCCGGCATGAATTCCAGCGCAAGCGCCTGCAGGTAAGACAAACGCGGCCCCAGCGGAACGATGCGCGCGTGCGACCCCACAAGGCGCGCCACGAACGCCACGAGCGCCTCCAGCGAGTAGGATGCGGGACCGCACAGATCGTAGGCTTGGCCGAAGGTACGCGGCTCGCCCAGGCTCGCGACATAGGCACGCGCCACGTCCTCGACATAGATGGGCTGAAAGCGCGCCTTGGCATTGGCGAGCGGCACCACCGGAAAAAGCCGTACGAGCCGTGCGAACAGATTGAGAAAGGTATCCTCCGGACCAAAGATCACCGACGGGCGAAACACGGTGACGGCCACGCTTCGCCCATCTTCGCGCGGGATGCGGCCCGCTTCGAGGACGAGGGCCTCACCGGCGCCCTTGGTGCGCTGGTAAGCACTCGGCCCGCCACGGTCAGCGCCCAGCGCGCTCATATGCAGGAGGCGGGGGACGCCCTCGCCCAGACACGCGGCCACGACCCGGCGCGGCAGCTCCACGTGCACCTCCTCGAAGGAGCGGGCACGCTCCGGCCTGCCGCCGGACCCTCCGTGCAGGATGCCGATCAGATTGATCACCGCATCCATGCCGGTGAACTGCCGCGCGAGATCCTGCGCGTCGAACACGTTCGCTTCGACGACCTCGACCGTCGGCAGCACGATGAGGCCTTTCGCCCTTTCCCGGCGGCGCGTCAAAACACGCACGCGACAGTCCGCCTGCGCCAACTGATGGACGATGTGCCGACCGACGAATCCGCTGCCGCCCAAGACGCAGACGTTCTTTATATTCACTCGATCACCAAGCACCGTGCAGGAATCCCCTGCGTTCCGCCACGAGAGGCATGCACGGCGCTTCCGCAAAACTTGACATTAAAGAGACGGCGCCCCCGGTTCACGGCCGGGTGATGGACACACCACGCCGTCATCACGCCGTGAAAACAAAGCCCGCCATGCTTGTACCGTCGCACCCCAGTCCTTTCGCCTACGCTCCCCGGTATTGCGAGACCCCCTCAACGTCGGTGTTGTCGAACGCCTGCCCGACATAAAACAAGGGATCGACGTTCCCTCGCGACCGCATACGCGAAGCAGCCTCCGAAATTCAGCGCCGCTGGACGCACGCCCTGACCCCATTGCGTGTATGCTTGGGCGATGCACCGAGCCGCGGCGAGCGTCACGCTGACGACCTCGAAGCCGAGCCCGTCAATCACGCGCTCCACGTCTTCGTCCACTTGGCGCCGACCAGCCGCGATGCGCGCACTGCTTCGCGCAAGGCGCAGCGGGATCTCCGGTCTGCGACCGGCTTGACCGGGACCAGACGGACGACCGCGCCCCTGGCCTCGGCGCGCCGGACGAGTTCCGTCAATTGCGCCTTTGCCTCGCTCACCGACAGCTTCATAACCCATCCCCAAAACAGGACTACCGCAGGTCCAGTCTGAGCAAAATATAGATCACCCCGCGAACCGGCTCAAGCAGGGTCGGGACGGCCGGCACATCACCATTCGCCTTGGTGAAAGGAAAATTATCGTCTAACCCGGTCAATGTCGCCACAAGATTTCACCGATGATGAGTCAGCCACGAGAGGAGGCAGCAGGCTCCGAGTCGATCGCGCTGTCGGTCACCACGGTCGGCGCCATGCTCGCTTCGGTGCACGGTTCGGCGCTGATCATGGGGTTGGCGAGCATCATGTCGACGACTCCCTATGCGTGGATCGCGACCGCCATGGTTGTCATCGGAGGCGACTGTGGCCTGTTCAACTCGCCCAACACCGACGCCATCATGTCCGCCGTCCCTCCCGAGCGCCGCGGCGTTGCCACCGGCGCCAGGACGATGTTCGCCAATACCGGTCAAACGTTGAGTATCGCGATAGTCTGTCCCCTCGCCATCGGGCGGATCCCACAGAAGATCATGTTTCGCATCTTCCTTTACGGCGGAGAGATGAAGGGGATGCCCCGGGACTGACGACCTTCGAGCATGGCCTGCATAGGCATCATCTGCAGCCCGAGGTGTGGCCGGTAGGCCGCACGCTGTCGACGGGCGCCGCGCATATTAGGACAAAAAATCCTAATTGGCATTCGATAATTCCGCCTTATTAACCAGGCAACGAAATCTATCACGGCGCGGCCGTGCGCCGGGAACACCGATGGGCTGTTCCCATGTAGAAACCCTTGGGCTACGAAGGACACTCGCAACCACCATCGGCGCTAAACTCCAGGATCGCGGCGCTTCAAGAAGCAAGACGCGCTTCGGCCGGTGCTGCGCGGATCCTGGAAGGTGCCGCGGGCATCAATTGACCGGCCCCCAACATAAGAACAATCGATGCTCATAGGGTAACAATGGTGACACAATAGAACCATCCCGGGATAAGCACCGACCGCTTGGAAGAATGCCCTACTGGCGGTCGACAACGCCCCTTTTCCTGGCCTCGGCAGCACCTTCGCCAGGTAGGGGTTTGTGTTCTAAATAATTAGGTTAAAAGGAGAATAAGCATGGCGAGTGAAGCGAAAATCCCCCCTATCCATCCTGCAGCACCGCACCAGTCCTTACTCGTTGCCGGCTCATGACGTCGGCACCGTCAAAACACAGGCATCAACGCAATCAGGCCGGAATCGCGTAGGAAGCGCATTAGATTCGGCGCCTGGTCTTCAGAGCGCCCATTGGAATGCCCTTTGCTTCTAATGCGTGAGCGCGGTTCGCATCGCGGCCAGATAGAGGCGGATGCGAATCGCGGCCGGCCACCATCCCTAATACAAAAGGAAACGATCATGAAGGATCCAATCATCCACACGTTTTGCAACCGTGCCCTGACCATGGGCGTTCTCACGCTTGCCCTCGGACTGGGCGGCGCGACACCGCTATATGCGGCGGAACTGTCTGCCGCGCCGCATGATGGCAGGAACGGCCTTGCCGGCAGCGTCGCGGGCCTTGTCAGCACGTCCACCGCCGGCACTTCGCAGGCCATCCGGCCCATGAAGACGCTTTATGCAGCCCGACATAACGGCACAAACGGCATCTCCGGCAGCGTTGCGAGCCTCCTCGGTTTTTCCGATGCCCATGCCGCGCAAGCCGTCGGGCCGGTGAAGACCCCTTACGGCGCTCGCCACAACGGCACGAACGGCCTTGCCGGCAGCGTCGCGAATCTCTGTGCGCGTGACGGAACGTTGTGAGCGCCCATTCCGACTGAAGGAGGACGCCGGTGTCGGGGGATGGTCGACGCGCGCGGCGACCTCTCCCGGGATCGGCGTTCGCGCCCGCGGGTTCGTCGCATGGCGGCGGAAACACCCGTGGCAACGGTCCCCGCCCCCCCCCTGCGTTGAGGATTGACGACGCTGGCCCGCACAAGTTCCATGCGTTGCCGCATGTTGGGGCCGTGCGTGCGTGTTGCGTCGACCCGACCGAGCTCGGAATGGGTTTTTCTGATGAGCCGCGTCGCGGCCATAGGCGCCACGCCGACGCCGTGCCGCAGGATCTGCGCAACGATTCTGGACGCAAGCCAAACCCGCAGACTCATGCCGTCGACCTACTAATTAGGGCGAGTCATGTTTCAGAAAGACGGAGGCTGATGAACTACTCCACCTAAGCCGCTGAGGCTGTATAAGTGGAGTTTCGTGGTTCAACATCGTCAAACAACAACGACTCCCCACCTCGGACGGATTCCCGCCCGGTGGCGTTGCCGTGCAACGCCCAATTCAACATCACTCGCGCCGCGTTTTCATCACGAGAGCAGCTTGCGCCACAGCTACAGCGATGTTCACGTTCTGCGAGTGTTTTCTTGCGCTGAATACCGCACCGGTGACACGTTTGGCTTGGCTTTACAAGGCGTGTCGGAACATCCACCCACAACGACCCAGCTTCTTCCGCTTTGGTCTTGAGCAGGTTAAGGAATGTGGACGGTGCTGTATCCAGAATGCCTCGATTCAGTCCTTTCTTGTGTTCGCCGCCTGAAGCGGTCATGTTTTTGACATTCAACTCTTCTGTAGCGATCAACCCATACTGATTAACCAGCCTGGCTCACTGCTGTCCGGTTAAATGGTAAATAAATTCAGCTGCTTGCACTCGATGCCCTCGTTTAGGGTGTATTCGCCCGCAGCAAGTGCTTGTTGCAACGGTATTTTCTCGAATAATGTGACA
>JAKAFK010000118.1 GCA_021817985.1 Pseudomonadota bacterium
CCTGGGGGGCGAGGAGGGCAAGCTTTTCCGCCCGCTCGCCTACACCAAGACGTATGCGATGGCCGCTGCGGCGGTTTTGTCGATCACGCTGGTGCCGCTCCTGATGGCCTGGTTCATCCGCGGCCGTATTCTGGCCGAAGACAGGAATCCGCTCAACCGCCTGCTGGTGTCGGTCTATCGACCCGTCATACAAGGGGTGCTGCATGCCCCGAGGCTCACCGTGCTGCTTGGCTTGCTGCTAGCCAGCACCCTTTACATTCCCTGGAAGCGTCTGGGGTCGGAATTCATGCCTCCGCTGAACGAAGGCACGCTGCTGTACATGCCCATCACACAGGACCCATCCGTCTCCATCGGTCAAGCCGGTGCGTTGCTCCAGCTGACGGATCGCATCCTCAAGCGCTTTCCGGAGGTGCAAACGGTGTTCGGCAAGGCGGGCCGGGCGCAGAGCGCGACGGATCCGGCACCGATGTCGATGTTTGAGACAGCTGTCACCCTGAGCGATCCGGACAAGTGGCCCGCCGGCACCACATTGAGGGGTCTCCAGGAGCAGATGAACCATGCGCTTCAGCTGCCGGGGCTCGCCAACACCTGGACGCAGCCCATCAAGGGACGCGTCGACATGCTTACCACCGGCCTGCAGACGCCTCTCGGCGTCAAGGTGGCAGGGCCCGACCTGCCCACGTTGAGCCGGCTGAGTGTGGCCATCCAAAATGCCCTGCAAAGGGTTCCCGGTACCCAGAACGCATATGCCGCGAAGGCCGTCGGGGGCCGTTATATCGTCGTGCACACCGACCGCGCCGCGGCTGCACGGTACGGACTGTCAGTTGCGGACGTGAACCGTTTCGTGGAGACGGCCATTGGCGGCAAGACGCTCACCACGGTGGTCGACGGCGTGGAGCGCTTTCCGGTCGACCTGCGCTATCCCCGCAGCCTGCGCCAATCGCTTGCGAGCCTGATGGCCGGGCGCATGGCGACGCCCGAGGGCAGCCAGATCCCACTTGCCCAAGTCGCGAACCTACGTGTCGAAGGGGGTCCGGCAATGCTGACCAGCGACGACACGCAGCTCAACAACTGGATCTATATCGACCTCAGGCCCAGAGTGAGTATCGGCGCCTATGTCGCTCACGCCAAGGCGATCATCGCCAGGACAGTCTCGCTGCCTCCCGGCTATACCTTGTCTTGGGTCGGACAATATCAAGTTATGGAGCACGCGGCGAAGCGTCTGGAACGGGTGGTGCCCGCCGTGATCGCCCTGATCGGCTTGCTGTTGTATTTCAACTTCAAGCGCTGGGCAGAGGTCGCCATCATCCTGCTCACCCTACCCCTCTCGCTCGTGGGGGGGTTATGGCTCACGTATTGGCTCGGCTACAAGCTCTCGGTCGCAGTCGCCGTGGGGTTTATCGCATTGGCCGGAGTGGCCTCGGAATTCGGCGTCGTCATGCTGCTGTATCTTGATCAGGCCATCCACCGACGCCAGTTGCGCGGCGAACTACGGGATTGGAGTGAACTGAAGCTCGCGGTCGTCGAGGGCACACTGCTGCGATTGCGGCCCATGAACATGACTTTCGCGATGGTGATCGCAGGGCTTCTTCCGATCATGTTCAGCCACGGCACCGGGGCCGACGTGATGAAGCGCATCGCAGCACCCATGGTGGGTGGCATGTTCACCGCCGGGCTGCTCGCCCTGCTCGTCATTCCCGCGGTCTACGCGCTGTGGCAAAAGCACCGTCTGCGGTTGCAATGACCGCTCACGAAGCATACGACAGGCTTGTTCGCTACGGGTATCGGATTTCAAGTACCGTAACGCCCATTCACCTTTTGGTCAATGGGAGTATGGGGTTGTGTTCATCCACTGAAGAAAGGACATCCATGAAACGCATGAAATTTTCCATCTTCGTCGCCATTTCCCTGGCGATGTCGTTTCCCGCTTATGCAGCCATGGACGCCATGCCAGGCACTGGGCCCCACAATGGGGCGCCGCATTTGGCCTCGAAATCGGGCGCCGCTTCCTTCATGGCTCAGGGAAGGATCAACAGCATCGATCGCAGCCACGCTATGATTAACATCACACACGGCCCCATCCGTGCGCTGCACTGGCCTGGGATGACCATGAGCTTCGGGGTGCGGAAGCGATCACTGCTCAATGGCCTGAGGGCGGGGCAAGCGGTAGGGTTCGATCTCGCCCATGGCCAGGACGGCTCGTTCGTCATCTCGAGAATCGCGCCGGCTAAATGAGCCCCCTTGGGGCGATGCCCATTCCCGTGCGCTCCCCCAGGGGCAGTCGTCCGGGAGGGGTATTTCCTGGCAGCTGCTCGTTCTGAGTCATTTGTAAGGTGGCGTCCGCGGTCGTTCGCAGATTCGCGGAATGTCAACGCGCGGGTGAGTCATGATGACAATGGCGCCTTTCTTGCACTCCCGGCGGAACCCGCTCGTTTGGCGAGGGGCCAGCCGTCATGTCGTCCCGGCGACGATGCGCGGCAACGGGGATGTCGATCAGTTGCGCGAGACCACCGGTCATTCTTATAGCTCCAGCTTCAACTTCCTTCCACCCGGGACTGCGAGTCCCGGCGCCTCGTAAACTTATGTGTTGCAAGCGCTGTTCAGCTTGGCGCAGTAATGACCGGCCAGTGGCCGCACTATTCGAGACCTGTGGCCTCCGTGCGAGGCATCCCTCGCCTGCGCGATGAGACGTCCTAAGAAAGAAAGCGTCTCGATTCGGGACGAGGGCTCGCGCCTGCCGTTCTGCGTGCATTGGCGGCTTCCTGGGACTCCCGATCGAGAGCCTCGGCGCGGACGACTCGATGCACTTCCTGAGCGGCTGGAGGCTCGATGACAAGCCTGTGTCATCCATGCCATTCGGCGGGTCGCCGAGTGTATTCAGGGCGCTCTAGCCTGGCGCGCCCCCTCCCAGGAGTTGCCGCCGCTCGAGGATGTATTGCTCACCCTGTCGCTCGCCATGCTGCGCAAGGCAAGCGGACGACGACAATGCTTCGCGCCACTTCTTTCCCGCGCCATTTGCCGTGCCGTCGACGGGAGAATCCGCGTCCCTCACCTGACCCGCCCCAAGGTGGGATCCCAGGCAACGATGTGTCAAAGATCCGCCTCGACGCTGGCAAAGGCCGGGGCGTGGCGCCCCGCAATTGGGTCGTTTGCCGGTTCTAGCCGCACCGCTCTCGCCCTGCCCAGTCGGCGAGATAGGCGATGGCCTGCAAAGTCGGGACGGCGTCGGTAGGGGTCAAGGCATCCAAGAGGTTCAAGGCATGCTCGATCGTTCTCCGATGTTCGAGTCGGCACGCGGGAGTGTCGGGGGAGAACTGCTTGTGCAGGAGCGCTTCTTTGAGACGATAGCAGCGGTCCATCATTCCGATGAGATGGGCCAGCACTGGACGGATGGCCTCGTGAGGTAGGCCGTTTGCGACGTTCTCCTGGAGTATCGCCAGGCTCTCGCCAATGCGGTGACGCTCATTTTCCACGAGAACCATGCCCGCGTACTGGCCGCCTTCGCCGACCCATTGAGTGGGCCGCTTCATTTCATGTGCCGCCGATGCGAGGGATTGCGCCGTCCCCGTCCGGCGGGGACACGGATCCGTCAGCGTGGCCATCGGCGGCGACCCCTGTGAATGGGGGCGCGTGGGGCAGCCGGAATCGGGGTTCGCGTGCTCGGTACGCCTGAGGTCATGCGATGAGCGCATCTGCGTCCTCCTGGCTCAGGAGCGTGCGCAAGGTTTGCAACGCCTTCCGTTGAATCTGCCGCGCCCGCTCTCGCGTAATCTTCAGTTTCCTCGCCACTTGATCGAGGGTGCAGGGCGTGTGGCCGTTGAGTCCAAACCGGCGTTCGATGACAAAGCGCTGTCGCCGCGACAGCCCGTGCAGCCAAGTGATCATGTGGGCGCTCACTTCGGCGGAATGGACGACATCTTCGACCAAGGGGCGTCGGTCGTCAGGCAATGCCTCGGTGATGGAGATGTCCGCGTCGCGCGAAAGCGGCGAATCCAGGGACTCGAGGACCGCGAAAGACTCGCCAAGGGCTAGGATCTTGCGGACCTCCTCCACGGGCTTGCCCAGGAATCGCGCCACTTCGATGGCCGTCGGCGCGCGTCCGTCGAACGTCTCCCTCTCCAGATGACGCAAGGCGCGTGTGCAGATGCTCACTTCCTTCAACATGTGGATCGGCAAGCGGATGGTTCGCCCGCCATTCATGATCGCGCGCTCGATGCTTTGGCGGATCCACCAGTGCGCATAGGTTGTGAAGCGGAAACCGAGTGCAGGATCGAATTTTTCCAGCGCGTGCATCAGACCGAGGTTTCCCTCTTCGATCAGGTCCAGGAAGTCGAGCCCGCGGTGGACATAGCGCTTGGCCATGCTCACCACGAACCGAAGATTGTGCTCGATCATGAGGCGGCGCGCCGTTGCATCGCCGTCCCGCGCGCGGCAGGCAAGGATCTGTTCCTCCTGCCGCGTGAGCAGCCGTTTGCCGCCGATCTCATTGAGATACATCTGGAGGATGTCGTCTTCCGGTTCGACAAAATAGGCGTCCTGTGCCTCCGGATCCTCGTCCCCAGACTCGTCGAGATCGTTCTCCCCCTGCCCATTCGACCATGGATCCGGCTCGTGATCGGCATACGTCATGACGAACTCCCTCCGCCATCAAAATGCGCCAGCGCCTACAAGAATCACAATGAAATCCATGGGCCTGAGTTCACCATCCGGCCAACGTGGCGGTGATGGTGCGGCGCAGATCCATGGCTCCGAACAAGCGATGTGAGGAGCCGTATATCGCAGATACGATCCTTACGTGAAGCTTACGCTGTTGTGTGCAGGTATTCTATGCGTTATCGCACGGAACGGATGGCTTGGGGCGCGGTAGTCCCATGGGACCTTACCGCGAGCCTCGTGCAGCGCTCCACGTCGGACCGGGCGATAGGAGATGGCGCCCCAATACGCCAAGGCTGCGAGAGGCCATGAAACCCGCGCGATGCTTAGGTGTCTGCCCCAAAATCCTGAACGGCGGAGAGAGTCCCCCCACGACTGAGTGAGAACCCACAGATGGAAGCAGGAGGAACATCAATCTGCCGGAACGACGCCAAGGACAGTCCTTGGGCTTCGATGCGGGCGATCCGCGTCAGACCCGCGTGCGTCACAATCAGCACGTGTCCGGAGGCGGGGGCGGGATACCAAAGCGGATCCCGTAGAAAGCCCAGGAGCCGTTGTCGCGCCTCGCCGAGGCTTTCGCCCCCCGGAAATCGCACTGATTCGGGGGCGCGCTTCCATCGGCGCAACAATTCAGGCCAGCGTGCCTTGATCTCGGGCTGCGTCAATCCTTCCCACTCACCGAAGGCGACCTCGCCAAGGCGTGAGTCGGCATGAACGGGAAGGCCGAGCGTTTGCCCGACGATTCGAGCCGTCGCCTGAGCCCGGTCCAAGCGGCTGGAAATGATCGTGGACACGCCGAACCGCTCAAGGCGGTATGCCAAAGACGCCGCTTCTTTCAAGCCGCGCGAGCAAAGCGGCACATCGGTGTGGCCCTGATAACGCCCGGCGCAGTTCCACGCAGTCTGGCCATGCCGCGCAAAAATCAATCGGATGGTCATTCACCCCCCACACGCTGAAGTCAATCGCCACCCCGCACAGCCGGGGGCCTGTTCATCAGCCTCCGCCGTAATATGCCTTGTACCAGCGGACGAAGGCGCCGATCCCAAGTGCCAGCGGCGTCTTCGGCTCGAAGCCCACCGCTTGGCGCAAGTCCTCGACGTCCGCATAGGTCGCGGCCACATCGCCCGGCTGCATCGGCAGCATGTTCTTCCGGGCGGGCCGGCCGATGGCCCGTTCGATCGTCTCGATGAAGGCCATCAGTTCCACAGGC
>JAKAFK010000119.1 GCA_021817985.1 Pseudomonadota bacterium
GCGCGCGCCATCAACCCGCCAGCTTCGCACTGGCGAGTCGGTTCAGGCTTACGCCTTGCTCCGCAGCCTCAATGGCCAGCGATCGATGCACTGCGGGCGGGATGCGGACGCGGAACTCGCCGCTGTAGCGTCTTTCCGATAGCGGCGTGGGAACTGCCTCACCCTCGGCGCGCAGGTCCTCAAGGACCTGCGCGACCACTTGCCGGATTCCCTTCAAGGCGGCCTCGGGCGTTGGCGCCAGCCAGGACAGCGAGGGCAGCTCGGCGCACTGACCCACGTATTCACCGTCTTCCGGCGACCAGGTGACGCGATAGGTGTAGTGATCAATCTTCACGGCGCAACCGCTCCAGCTTGTCGAGCGCCAGCAGGACCTGGCGCACCTGATACACCTTGGCCTTGCCTTTGTCCGACTGGATGTTGATCCGCGGATCGCCTGGCCAAGGTGTTCTGAACACCGCGTGGCTGCTCCCTGACTGCCGCGGCGCTCCAAAGTAGGCCTCGCAGAGCTTGTAGAGCTCCGCGAACCGGACACTGGCCGGTTCGCGCCGCATCTGCTCCAGAGTCTTGCTGAGTCCCTTCATCGTTGAATGGTGTCAATAATGGAACCATATTTCAAGCCCAAGTTTTCGCCTCGTTCAGGCGTCACGCGGTGGCCGCCCCGCCTTCAGGATGCGATCCGCCGTGGCCAGGATGCGGCGCGCGTGGCGATCGGTGATCTGCTCCGCGGTCGCGTCACCCATCCAGGCCTGGATGTAGCCACGGGACGCCTCCAAGTCACCAAAGCCCAGCGCAGCGCCGACCAAATAAGCCACGCTCTCTGCCTCGACCTCCGCCAGGCTGCGGGTCAGCTCGGCGGTGTCCTGCATGCGCGCCTGCGCGCTGTGCAGCAGGCAATGCGCGATCTCATGAAACAGCGTCTTGGCCAGGTTCACGGCCAGCGGCGAGACAGCCACGCGGTGTGCTTCGGGTTTCGCGTAACCCTGCACGTTGCCGTTGGAACACTCGAACGCTTCGCGCGTGATGTCCAGCGCAACGAGGGCACGCTCGGCGCTCCACGCGGGCGAGGCCAAAGGGGGAATTGACGGTCCGAGGATCGTCATGTACGCTTCGCATCGCACAATGTGAAGCTTGGTTTCCCCCAAGCCGACGGCGCGCGGTTTCCAGACCGGGCGCCGTTTTCATTTGGGGTCGTGGTGAATCAACCCATTGGCGTTCTCCGTGCGCGATGCAACCGGGAAATTGTTGATCACTGCATGCAAACCGGACCCGCGCCGCCCCTGCACCAGCGCGCAGATATCCGCGACATTGCGTCCAAAACCAATGCACTGACGAACGCGTGGGAGTCGGCCGGGGAGCGCAGTAGCGCCGTGCACCCTGCCAAGGCCCGGTGGATCCGATTCGGCGCCAACCACCATCGCGTGCCTTTCCAAGCGCCTATCCGCATCCTCAAGGGATGCTGGGTGCAGCTCGCGCGCGCAATTCGGGGCATCGCCCGAGCCTAGCGGGCATCTGGCTGCCGGGCGACGCAATTCAAGCCAAAATTGCCGAGACAGAATTGCGCCGCGCCCTCAGTTTGGCCTGGGTCCCCTGTCGTGCGTCAGTTCCAGGGCTCAGGGAAAGCACCCGTCCGTGGACGCGGTGCGGGTGGCGCTGGGCAACACGGGCTCCAAGAGCACGATCCATCGCTACCTCAAGGAACTGGAGACCGAAGATGCGCAAGGCGTGGGCGCCAAAGTGGCCGTCAGCGATGCGCTGCAGGACTTGGTCGGCCGGCTCGCCGGCCGGCTGCACGAGGAGGCCGAGGCCCTGATCACGGAGGCCCGAGAGCGTTTTGATGCCCAGATCAAGGAACGCGACGCCGGGCTCGAGCACCTGAAACAGGAGGCGGCGGCGCTTAGCGCCCAGCTGCAGCGCACCGAGTTGGTCCTCCAGGCGGAGGGCCAGCAGCGAGCTCAGGCCGAACAAGCGCTGCAGGCGAGCTCGGTGCTGATCAGCCAACTGGAGGAACGGGTTGCCGGCTTGACGGCCCGGCTCGACGAGCGGGATCGCCACATCGAGTCACTGGAGACAAAGCACACGCACGCCCGAGAAGCCCTGGAACACTACCGCACGTCAGTGAAGGAACAGCGCGACCAAGAACAGCGCCGGCACGAGCATCAGGTCCAGGCGTTACAGGTCGAGCTGCGGCAAGCCAACGAAGCGCTGACGAGCAAGAATCACGAGCTGATGCAGCTCAACCGCGAGAACGCGCGGATGACGGAACAACTAGGGCAGCTAGGAAAAGATCTCCAGCAGGCCCGCAGCGACTTGCGGCGGCTGGCTCTGCAACTCGATGAGCACAAGGGCTTGGCGCAGGAACATCACGCCTTGCAGGCCCAGTGGGCGCAGGCGCTGCAGACTGGCGAGCAGCTGCGCACGGAACTCGCGGCCGTCCGGAGGGACCTTGAGAGCGAACGCGAGCATCGGCGCCAGGCGGAGTCGAACGCCATTGGCCTCACCGCGCGCATCCAGGTTCTGGACGAGATGCTCGTGAGGATCCAACCGGCGCCCGCAACGACTGCGGATAGCCGCGGCAAGGCCATAAAATCATAGACAAGCGCGGAAGGCGCGCTTCACATAAATTGTTTTTGAATACAATGGATTAAATGAAATTTGGCCGTAGATTGCAGCTTCCCGGTCACTGGGCCTTCCACCAGCGGATCGCCCAACGCCTGCAGCTTGCGCCGCCGAATCTCCTGGTCGAACAATCCCAGCGGCCGAGAGGTCATCCGGCAGACTCCAGGGAGGTCACTTCATTTCGACAGCAGCGGCGTGGGGAGGTTGCGCAAGCTGCTCACTTTATGGTTTCCAGCACAGCTTTCAGATCAGCCCTCGCTGGACATCCCTCTCGGTTTTGTCGATGGACTTGATCTCTCGCAAGTTTTTCCAGATTTGCCAAGGACCGACGAGGAGGCCAATTGGAACTGAAGCTAATGCGACTAAGAAGTAAAAAAATACGGCAAAGCCGTACATTAATACTGCGCCTTGAGCGTTGAAAAAGAAGACGCCGGTGCCGCCTGCCTGTTTGGATCGCAAGTTTCGGATGAACCGCCAGCCGAACGGAATGGAAACAGCGATGAGAGCAATAAGTGGCAGACAGGCGATGAATTGGAGGACCTCGGACACGCCGTGCATAGGAATTTGCTCATAGGCATAGATTGCAAAGAGCAGGGCCAGCACCAAGCCGCCGATAACGGGCAGAAAAATTTCTCTTTTGAGCCGCTTCCTGTAGGCACTGTTATCGCGCAGTAGGCATTCCGCGCATTTCATGACGTTGAACCGTTTGGAACATTCGAGACAGAGCCCTCGACTGCATCCCTGGCAAGTTGCCACCGCGTCGTTGCCTGGGTGTGTCGCACACTTCATGGTGATCCCCCTGTGGTCAGTTCTGATCGCTTTGATACGGCCCGAGGAAGCGCACGCCGTTGATAAGACCTCACCGCCGGCAAGGCGGTGAGGTGGATTACTCTATTCGTCCGAGAATAGCCACACGCCATCCGCGCCCTTGACCATGGCGTACTGCCGCGTTAGATCTTCGCCACTCAGCGCCGATGTATACACCACGCTGAAGCTGAAAGCGTTGAGGGCGTTCATGCGCCAGCCGTCGATCCGCGTGATGTTGACGCATTGCGATTTTGAGGCGTATTTCATCCACGCAATCGTCGGGTCAAAGATCGCGACGACGACGTGCGGGGCGACGTACTGCTCGAGGTACTTTTGCGGGTTCAGGCCCGGGTAACAGGCCAGGAATTGCAGGACCTTCCGCATGGTCGGCGCTGCCTGCCGGACTGCGGTTTGTAGCGCCAGCTGAGCTGCGCGAGCAATTGCTGTTGCTGCGCCGCAGTGGGTTGCGGCATTGGCGGGCCTGGATTGGCTGCCGAAGCGATCCCGTTGTTCAAACTCGCCAATTGCTGGTTGAAACCCTGGAGCTGTGCGGTCGAGCAGCCCTGCACCGAGACGGTGGCCGCCAAACAGACGAGCGCGGTCAGAATGGATAGCCTTTTCATCACCTTCGACTCCTTGAATGCGTTGTGATGGGAAGCGTGGATATGGGCGTCCCTGCCCGTTACCGTCATTGCATCTGCAATGGGTCTGAATCGTCGCCTCTCGGCGATGCGGATTTTGTCACCCCGATGACAAATCCAGTTCCACACCTCGTTCGGCATCCTTGCCAGGACATCCATGCCCACCATGACACTCCGCGGCATTCATTCCCTTGGCGTCCATGCCGGCGTTCCTCGCTCCATGCTCCCTGCGGTTTCTCACTGCGCTGGCCGGCGGTTTCTTCCCTGATCCATGCGACCTCCCTGGTCGACATGGCCGCCGCATTTCCATGGGCCAACCTTGATTCCTTGTCTCCTTGTGATGGGCCGGCCATCCGGGCCGGGTTCCGTGTCTCAATTCCTGCGACAACCCCAAGAAAGCACATCTCGCAGGTCGTGCAAGGGGTGCGTTTTCAGGCGGTATTCACATTCACCGCCTTGGCGACCGCTGCACTGAGCTGGAGCCTGGCCTTCGCTGGAGGCTTGCCCTTCAGGTACACGGGCTCGGGCAGGTCGCCCCATGACCCCGGGGCGCGTGTCACCGGTTCATCCACGTCGAAGTAGGCTTCGACCATGCGCCCGTTCGGCGTCGAAATCACGGCATCGGCGGACACGCCGTCGTAAAGCGGGAATTCGAGGGCGACGCTGCATTGCGTGCTCGCCCAGGTCTTCCAGAAAATCGCCTGCTCCAACAGCATCCTCACCGGCGCCCGGTGCGCCCCGCTCGTCAGCGGAATGCCCGTGAGGCGATCGAGCGCTGGTAGAACGCTCGCCGTCAGCACGCGCAAGGCTGTATCGGTCTCCTTCCTGCACAAAGCCACCGCTGCCCAGTAAGGCCCTTTCGGGCTCGTCTCCGCACCCGTGACCGGCTGCTCGAGGTAGACGACGAATCGATCCCCTTGGCGGCCCCCGAGGACCAACCCGGACGGTTTCCCGGACTCTGCAGGAACCACCTCGTCGACCATGCCGATCGCGAGGCCGACGTAGCCACCCGTGGTCCGCGCGAGACGCCGAACCGCCTCGGTATGCGCGAACTTGGCAATGCTGCGCAGGTGGTGCAGGCCTGCCTGTTCGTACACCTGGTGATCATCGATCTCGACATGGCGGATGGCATCCCCAACCCGTTGGGCAGGCGTCGCACCGGACTGCACGTAGCAACCCGGTCGCTCACCACGCTCGAGGTCCGCAGCCTGGATTCGCCCGATCCCGGAGCGGGTCAAGGCAGCGCGGAGGATTTGATCCAGACGCGCATTGAGCAGCCCACCGGCACCGATGAATGGCCGAATGGTCCACGGCTCATCCAGCGGCCCTTGCAACCGCGTTGCATCATGCTGGGACCCGCGCTCGATGGCGCGCGCAAAATCGCAGGACGCCGCGTGCTGCACCTGCCCGAACTGGAACAGGTGGATTTCGGCGTGCTCCGGCTCCCGCGGCGCCATCAGTGCCGGCGGCTGATCCTCGCCAGGGCAATCGCAGGCAATCCACAAGCGCGCGGCGCGAAGGCGCTTCAGGAAAGCTTGTGCCGCGTCATGCTGGGACTGGCTTGGATACCGGGTGGCGAAATACGTCGCCCGGAGTGCGTCGACGACATCCGTTGGAATCGGCTCGGTCGGTTGCTTCCGGTTGTGAATGTGCAGGGCCATGTCCGAACCTCCCCTCTCAATCCGACTGGAACGCGGGCGCTTTCGTCGGCTCGACAAGTTGCATCGCGACTTGATGCTCCCCGCACAGCAGGCGCGCGGTTTTCTTCGCCAGATC
>JAKAFK010000052.1 GCA_021817985.1 Pseudomonadota bacterium
TTCCGATCTTGTCATTATCTGGGCATGGCTCGGCGCCGATCCGCATCGCCCGGACGGTAGCCGTCGGTGAGCGTCTTGAGAAACGCGATGACATCGCGGATTTGCGCACGGGTCAGCGCAGGCGGGTCGCCCGGATGCCGGTGGAACGGGGCATCGGTGGTATCGACATTGATGCGGTAGCGGGCCGGCATGTCGTCGTACTTGACGACCCTCCCGGCCGCATCCTTCGGATAGAAGCGTGACGGGTGCAGGTCGCGGTTGACGTACCACTCCAGCACCTGGGTGAGCGAGTGGAACACGCCGTTGTGGAAGAATACGTACCGGGTAGCCACATTGCGCAGGCTGGGCGTGACGAACATGCCGCAATAAGCGGCCTGGTTGCGCAGGTCGGTCCGAAACGGGCCGCACAGGCCCAGGTCGTAGTAGTGGGGATCGCGGTTCGCAGGAATGTCCGGATTGCGCGGGACGCCCAATGCCTCGTACTGAAAGTCGGTAAACAGGGGCGGGAGTCCGTCCCGCGTAGGCCGATCCAGATGGCAGGCGGCGCAATTGCCCTTGTCCGGGTCATTGAACGCCAGATAGCCTTGCAACTCGGCGCGGTCAAAGCGTGCCTTGCCCGCCAACCATGCGTCGAACTTGCTGGTAAAGGGATGGAAGGCGGAAGACTCGATCTGATAGCGCGCCAGCGCAAAGGTCGCCTCGGCGACGACCTGCCGCGGATCGCCGAAAATGCCGGCCCCGAACAGGCGCCGAAAATCCTCGGCATAGCCGGAATGCTCCAGCAGCAGGGCCACCCGCGCCGGCGTACCGGCATCCATTTCGGCGGGATTGAACAGGGGACCGCTGGCTTGTTGCTGCAAGGTGTCGGCACGTCCGTCCCAGAACAGACCGCCTTCGGGGACCCAATTGGCGGCGGCGGCCCGGGGCGAGCGCGCCGTTTTGCGGACCCGGATATGGCGGGTGGCCTGCTGCGCCTGTTGGCTCAGCGTCGGACCGCGATCGTTCTCGCCGGCAGCGAAGTCGGGGCCGATGCTGAATATCGGCTGGCGATAGAGATAGCGCAGCGACGGGACGGCGCGGACGCCGGGCGTCTTGAGCGCCGGCCCACCGCGCGCCACGGCGGCGCCATCGGGTGGCCCGAAGGCGTGCGCCGGACTGTGGCAGGTGGCGCAGGACATCCGCCCCGAGGCGGAAAGGCGCGGGTCATAGAATAGCTTCTGCCCCAGACGGGCCACGGCCGTGAGTTTCCGCACGGGCGGCCGCACGAGCCGGATGGGGTGTGGGTTCAGGCCTTGCGCCAGCCAGAAGGCCTCCAGCGGCCGCCGATACCACATGGACCAGGGGATCGGCGCCTGGGCCAGGCCTCCACCGATCACCAGGACCGTCATCCCCGCGCTCCAGGCGGCAACGCGTCCCCATGCACCGCGGCGGATCGTGCCGGTGGGCGAACGGCTCATGGTTGCGCCGGCGGCGATTGGCGCCCGCCACGGGTGCGCACGGCCTGCCCCCGAAAGCGGTACCCTTGCCGGCAATGGCGATGCGTACCGGGGGGCCGGAAGGCGGATGGCATGCGCGCCGTGCCTACCACCACCCGAGCCTTGCCAGTTCCGTCATCGGCCACCGGAGCGAGGCGCTGCGAGCCGTCGGGCGGACCGGGGTCCCGGTGCGCGGGTCGAGAAACAGCGGTCGGTTGCGGGGGCCTCGCGTGAAGTCGAACATCGCCATGAGGCTGCCTGCGCTGGCGTCGAATGATCCCCCGCCGAGGCGCTCGCCCCTCAGCCAGTTGTCCTCGATGAAACGCACGATCGAGGCCTGGGAGATTCGGACATGGCTGACGTAGTTGCGTTTGGCGTACGGGGAGATCACCAGGAACGGAAGCCGTGTGCCGGGACCGCAGCGACCGTTGACCGGTAGGCCCTTCAGGCCATCGAGCGGCGTACCCTTGCCGCACACGCCCGGGCCGTCCAGGCGGTCCGCATTCGGGTCGAACGAGGGATTGGTCGGCCTCGCAAAGGCGTGGTCATACCAGCCGTCGGAGTCGTCCCAGGTCACGATGACCGCGGTGTCTTGCCATTGGGGCTGCCGCTCGAGGAAGTTGACGACTTTCGTCACGAAGACCTGTTCGTCCAGCGGATCGGAATAGCCGGCATGGCCGTCCTCGAATGCCGGCGCTTTCAGGTAGGACACGGCGGGAAAGTTCCCCGCCTTGACCGCGGCAAAGAAGTCCTTGAGGCCATACTCGTGATTCGCGGGATCCCTGGTCTTTCCATCCGCTTCGAACGAGTGCCCCACCGCGCCGATCGAACTCGGCCGGGCGTGGCTCGGGTTCGCGGTGGACTTGTAGTACTGGAACCAGTTGTGGTGCGGAATATAGTCGGTCACCGTCGCGTTCACGGTCGCCGAGTAGGTGCTGCGCCCACAGCCCGTCGTGCCGTTGGCATTGGTCCGGGTCAGATCAAACCCGCCCATGAACCCGCCCCAGGAGATCTGGTGCGCATTGAGCAGGTCGCCGATGTTCTTGCCGGCCATCGCAACCTGATCGGTGCCGCTGGAGCAAACGTCGTAAGCCGGGTCGACATCGCTGATCAGCGTATCACCTCCCTGGCCATCTGGAACGTAGTAGGTGTGCCGGGATGAAGCGACCAGGTCCACCCCGTTCGTTTGGCCGGACACGGCTTCCAAAGCGCCTGGCGTCGATGGCCCGTAAGTGTCGGTGTAGGCATTGTCGCTCATGGCGAAATGCTGGGCGTAGTTCCACATCGCGGTCACGGTATTGCCGTCGAAATAGCCCATGACTTGCCCCTTGGTGCCGAATGCCCCGACGCCGCCGGGTGACCCTTTGCCGGTATATTTCGGAAACAGGTCGGCAGCCCCGCCGTCGTAGGCCAACTGCTCGGGCGTGTAGGCATGATTCTGATCGGCGGTATCGGCTTGCGTGCGGTCGAGACGGAATGGGTTGGCGGCGTCGGATCCATTGAGCGGGTTGGTATCGTTGGGATTGTGGGTCAGGAGGTGGGCGCTTGCCAGGTTGTTGACGGCGGGCGTGCCCGGCAAGGCGTGGAATGCAGGCTCGCCCGGCGGATTGGCCGCGTCCGGATAGGTGGCGAAGTAGTGATCGAAGGACACGTTCTCTTGATAGAGGATCACCACGTGCTTGATCGGCGTGGCGGTCTCGTACGAGTCGGCCCGTTGGGCGCGATCGGGGCCCTCGCCGACGGTATGGGCGGGCGCCGGCGCGCCGGAAAATACAGCCAGTAAGGCGGCACCGATGATGATCGGCACTCGCTTTGAGATCGTCGTCATGCGTGGCTCCTTGATGCTTGCGAGTTAGAAATGAAGGTCCATCTTGGGCAATCGGGCACTCTCCCGCTCAGCGCATGCGACTATGTCAGACAGAAATGACGAAACGATTGCAGGCGGCGCCCGCCCGATGCGCCCCTCGGGCGAGTCGATGGGCGCCGCAGTTGTTCTGGCAAGAATTTTGTATAATTGGGGCACGGCGTCGGGGCTTGCCTCCTGAATGCCGCCCACATGGAGCCACAAGATGCCGTCCACTGTAACAAAAGCGACACTGAAAGCGGTAGAGCGCGCACCGAGGGCGCGCTATGCGGTGATCCTGGCGGGCGGATCGGGGACCCGTCTATGGCCCTTGTCCCGTTCCTCGATGCCCAAGCAGCTTCTGGCGCTCAACGGGCGCGAATCGCTCCTGCAGGAGACGGCCCGCCGCGTCCTCGCGCGTGTGGACCCGCATCATGTCCTGACCGTCACCCACATGGACCACCGTTTCGAGGTCATCGGACAGCTCCACGCCATCGCCCCCGAATTGGCAGACGGCGTGCTGGGCGAGCCCGTCGGGCGCAATACGCTGCCGGCGATTGCCTGGGCGGTGGCGCGTATTGCGGCCGAAGATCCCACGGCGCTGGTGGCGGTCTTCTCCTCGGACCATGCGGTCGCTGACCAGAGCGCCTTCGAGCAGGCATGGGCGCGTGCCGAGGACGGGGCGCGCGAGGGATTCATCACCCTCTTCGGCATGCAGCCGACGGCGCCTGCCACCGGGTATGGCTATATCCAGGCGGGGGATGGCGTCAAGGGAGCGGGTGGGCAAGGGGTCCGGCAAGTCCGGCGCTTTGTCGAGAAACCCGATGCGGCGGCGGCGCAGGCTTATGTCGCGGCCGGGGATTATTACTGGAACGCCGGGATGTTCGTCTTCTCGGCGCAGACCTTCGGCGAAGCGCTCAAAGAGGCGCAACCGGCGATTCATGCGGCGGCCGAGCGGCTGGCCGCTAGCGCCAAGCCTTTGGCGCCGCTGGACCTGTATGAGGCGTTGCCTGACCTGTCGATCGACTACGGTCTTCTGGAATTGGCGCACAACGTGGCCGTCGTGCCGGCGGAGATGGGGTGGAACGATCTGGGCAGCTGGGAGGCGATCTACCAGCAAAAGGCCAAGGACGAGAACGGCAACATGGTGCAAGGCGACATACTGGCGGTGGACAGTCGCGATAACCTGCTTTGGAGCGAGCATGGGCTTATCGCGACCTTGGGGCTCGCCGACCTGGCGGTCGTCCAGACGCGCGATGCCACGCTGGTCTGTCCACGCGACCAGGTGCACGATCTGAAGCGCCTCGTGGCCTCCGTCAAAGCGAATCACCGGCATCTGACCGAAGTGCATCTGACAGTGGCGCGGCCGTGGGGCAGCTATACGATCCTGGAAGACGGGCCGAGCTATAAGATCAAGCGAATCGTCGTCAAGCCGGGGGCCAAGCTGTCCATGCAGATGCATTATCACCGGTCCGAGCATTGGGTGGTCATCGCCGGCACCGCGCGCATCGTGAACGGCGAGCAGGAGATCTATCTGGAAGAGAATCAATCGACCTACATTGCCAAGACCCACCGGCACCGCCTCGAGAACCCTGGCCGGATCCCGTTGCAGATCATCGAGATTCAGACCGGTTCTTACCTGGAGGAGGACGACATCGTCCGCTTCGATGATGCCTATGGTCGCTGCGAAGCGTAGGGCCGAGTTGCCGTGACCGCGCCCCCTTCGCTTGCCGCCATTCCCGACTGGCTGCGCCCCCTGTCCTCGGTGGCGGCCGCCGTGGTGACCCCGCAGGGTATCGTCATCGAGGCCAACCAGGGTTTTCTCGCGCTGGCGCCGGATGCGCTGCAGGAGAGCATCGAATCGTTGCTCGACCCGCCGCTTGAGGACATCGCCCGACACACGCCCGAGAGCTCGGGCATGGTCTATGAAGGACTGCTGGCCATAGGCCGGGCGGGAAGCCGTCGGCGCATCCTTTCGGCCACCGTGTATCGCATCGGCGAGCAGCTTTTGCTCGTGGGCGAGCTCGATGCCTCGGCGTTCGAGGCGTTGAGCCAGCAGGTGGACGGACTGACCCACGAGTTGGCCGAGGCGAAAGCGGCGCTCGAGCGGCGCAACCGGGCGCTCACGCGGCTCATGAGCGATCTCAAGAGCCAGCGTGAGGTCGATACCGTCACCGGGTTGCCCCTGCGCTCCCAGCTCGATGTGCAGATGGAGCGCGAGATCTCGCGATGGGACCGCTACCGGCGGCCGCTGGCGCTGATCACTCTCGATATCGACGATTTTGCGCAGATCAATGGGGATTATGGGCGGGAAGTCGGGGACGAGGTGCTCGCGCACATCGCAACGATTCTCCGGCAGACGGTGCGCTCGGTGGACGTCGTCGTGCGGTACGGAGGGCAGGAATTCGCCGTCTTGCTGCCCGAGACCAATGAGATGGGCGCGCTCATCGTAGCCGAGCGTCTGCGGATGGAGTTGGAGACCCAGATCATCTTGCCGCTGGTGGCCCCCGTGACGGCGAGCTTCGGCGTGGCCTCGCTGCTGCCCGAGGAACGCCGCGACGCCTTCACGCGCCGTTGCGAGCAAGCGTTGCAGCATTCGAAACGCCATGGAAAGAATCGTGTCACGATGGCGGGCGTCATCGACGAGTGCAACTATCTTTACGGCGGCAAGGAGCCGGCGGAAGGCGAAGGCGATGCTTAGGACGATCGAGGATTTTGTCGGGAACACGCCGCTCGTGCAATTGAAGCGCCTGCCCGGGGCGACACGCAATCGCGTGCTCGTCAAACTGGAGGGCAATAATCCGGCGGGCTCCGTCAAGGATCGCCCGGCCCTTGCCATGGTCAAGGGGGCCGAGGCGCGCGGCGAGATCGCCCCGGGCGACACCCTGATCGAGGCGACGAGCGGCAACACCGGGATTGCCCTGGCCATGGCGGCGGCCATCCGTGGCTACAAAATGATCCTCGTCATGCCCGAGCACATGAGCGAGGAGCGCCGGCGCATCATGCGCGCGTATGGTGCGCAGATCATCCTGACCTCGCGTGCGGGCAGCATGGAGGAGGCCATCGACGTGGCCAGGGGGCTCGAGCGCGAGGGCCGCGGTCACATCCTGGACCAGTTCGCGAATCCCGACAATCCGCGCGCGCATTACGAGGGAACGGGGCCCGAAATCTGGCGCGACACCGGCGGGCGCATCACCCATTTCGTGAGCAGCATGGGGACCACCGGCACCATCATGGGCTGCGGCCGCTATCTCAAGGAGCAGGATCCGAAGGTGAGCATCGTCGGCGTCCAGCCTGCGGAAGGCGCGTCCATTCCCGGCATCCGAAAATGGCCCGAGGCCTACCTACCCAAGATCTACGACGCGAAATGGGTGGACGAGGTGAGGCTGGTGTCGCAGGGGGAGGCCGAAGCGACGGCGCGCGCACTGGCCGCCGAAGAGGGCATCTTCGCGGGCATCTCCTCGGGCGGCGCGCTGGCCGCCGCGCTCAAGCTTTCCGCCGAAGTCGACGACGCCGTCATTGTCTCGATTGCATGCGACCGCGGAGACCGCTATCTGTCCACCGGGGTGTTTCCCGCCTGAACGTCCGGGGGGCCGCCGCGCCGCGGGTCCCACAGGACTTCCGTTCGCCCGGCTTCGCGGTTGAGGAAGCGGGCCATCACAAAAAGCAGATCCGACAGCCGGTTGAGGTATCGACGGGCGGTGCCGGATATGGGTTCGATGCCGCCAAGACCGACCAGTCGGCGTTCTGCCCGGCGGCAGACGGCGCGCGCCACATGCGCAAGGGACGCCGTGCGCGAGCCGCCGGGAAGCACGAATTCCTTCAGGGGAGGCAGGGAGCCGTTGAGTGCGTCCAGCACCGTCTCCAGATGCGCGACCCGGGCCTCGGACAAGGAGGCCGTCCCGGGACAGCTCAGTTCCTTGCCCAGGTCGAACAGGTCATGCTGGATATCGGCGAGGCAGCGGGCAACGACTTCCGGCACGTTTTCCGAAGCCACCAGCCCGATCTGGCTGTTGAGCTCGTCGACCTCCCCCATGCACTCGATCCGCGGACTGTCCTTGCTGAGGCGGGAGCCGTCGGAAAGCCCGGTGCTGCCGTCATCCCCCGTGCGCGTGTAGATTTTCGAGAGGCGATAGCCCATTCGTACCTTCCTCAGTGGGTGCACTGCCAAAAGCCGTCTTGCCCTGGCCCGGTGCGATCGCGGCCAGGATGCCGCGCATGAGATCCTCGGGCGTCGGGGGGCAGCCAGGCACCAAGACATCGATGGGGATCACGTCGCCCACCCCGCCAAGGCAGGCGTAACTGGTGCCGAAGACGCCGCCATCCCCGGCGCAGCGGCCCGCCGCCACCACGAATTTCGGCTCGGGCATCGCATCATAGGTTCGCTTGAGCGCGGTTTCCATATGGCGCGAAACGGGTCCTGTGACGAGTAGTATATCGGCGTGGCGGGGGCTTGCGACGAAATGAATGCCCAGCCCTTCCAAATTGTAGTACGGGTTGTTGAGCGCATTGATCTCGAGTTCGCAAGCATTGCAGGATCCGGCATCCACATGACGGATCGCGGCCGCTCGCCCGAAACGCTTGAGCACCGCCGCCTCGAATTGCGCGGCCCTGACCCGCATCGTGTCGTCGGGAGCCGGATAGGCGTCGGTCCGGATGCCGGTGCGTAGGATTTGGCGCAGCAGGTGGAGCATGTCTTGTCGTCCTCAAGCGGCGGGCAATGTCAAAGATCGTGCCCGCTGTAGCTCAGGTTGAAGGATTTGTTGATGAGCGGAAAGTCCGGCACGATGTTGCCCATGATCGCATGTTCGAGCGCGGGCCAGTTCTGCCAGGACGGATCATGGGCGTGCAGCCGCTCGATGCGTCCGTCGTCGTCGAGCGTCAAGGCGACCAGGACCTCTCCGCGCCAGCCTTCGACCCAGCCGACGCCCATCCGCCGCCCGGGTGGAATTCGGCAAGGCACGGCCACCGGGCCGGGGGGCATGCGGTGCAGGATCAGCCGGCAGAGCCTGAGGGATTCGAGCAGTTCCTCCATGCGCACCGTCACCCGCGCGGCGACGTCGCCGGCCCGGTGGGTGGTCATGCGCGTATCCAGCTGGTCATAGGGGGCATGGGGGAATTGGACGCGCAGATCCCAGGCCTGTCCGCTCGCCCGCCCCGCGAGGCCGGACAGCCCCAACTGAGCCGCCAGGGCGGGCGTCACCCGTCCGGTCGTCAAGAGACGGTCCTGGAGGCCGGCGTGTTCGTCGTAGATGTGCTTGAGTCGGCGGACCTCGTCTTCCAATACGTTGAGCTCATGGAGGAGGCGGCTTGCACCCGCGCCGTCGAGCGTGACCGCGCTCCCGCCCGGGCAGATCGCGTCCATGGCATAGCGGTGGCCGAAGATCGCCTGATTGGCGCGCAGCGCGTTTTCCTTGAGGCGCGAGAACTGGGCCAGTCCGAAGGCGAGGCCCGCGTCGTTGCCCAGCGCCCCCAGATCGCCCAGATGATTCGCCATGCGTTCGCGTTCGAGCAACAGCGCCCGCAGCCATACGCCGCGCGCCGGCAGGGAAATGCCGGCGGCGCTTTCGACGGCCATGGCATAGGCCCATGCATAGGCGGACGTTGAGTCGCCGCTGATCCGCCCGGCCAGGGGCGCTGCTTCCTCGACGCTCAGCCCTTCGAAGCGCTTTTCGATGCCCTTGTGCGTATAGCCCAAGCGCTCTTCGAGCCGGAGCACCTTCTCTCCGACGACCGAGAAGCGGAAATGGCCCGGCTCGATCGTGCCCGCATGGACCGGGCCGACCGCAATCTCATGGACGCCATCGCCGCTCACCGGCACAAACGGGTAGCCATCGTCTGGCTGGCCGACGGCGGTGGCGGCATCGAAATCCTTGCGCAAGGGAAACTGGTGCTCCCCCCAGGCGTTGTGGCGGAGCCATGGTCGGCTGTCGGGCGCATCGTGCGCCTGAAGCCCGAGAAGATCGCGGACTGCGCGCTGCATACGTGCGGCGGCCGGAAAGATCGCGTGCAGGCTGGGGTAGCTCGTCGCCGCATCGTTCAGCGCAAGCGTGAGCCACGTCAGGCCCTGGCGCTCGGCCAGACACGCATGCAGCGCATAGTTTCCCGAGTGTGCGCGCTCATCGGCGCCCCATAGTGCAACCAAACGGCCGCCGCCCTCGCGCACGGCGGCACAGTGAGCCACCCAGGTGTCCGGGTCAACTTGGCCGCGGCGCACGGGCACGGCGCTGGCCAGTTCTTCGAAGGCGATGGGCGGGGGCGAAGTCTTCATGGTGGGTTAGCCGATCAGCGCCGCTGCGCTATGGTACCAGCTGACGAGATAAGGCGGGATGAGCAGGCCGAGCGTCAAGACGGCTGCCAGGTGCACGAAAACCGGGACCAGCGCGGGCCGGTGGGGCAGAGGCTGCACGGTGGTTTCGCCGAACACCATGGGCTGAACCTTGCCGAAGATCCCGGCAAACGCGACGGCCAGTGACAAGAGCAGGAACGGAGTGGCCCAGGGCTGATGATGCATGGCGGTCGTCAGGATCAGAAACTCGCTGGTGAAGACGCCGAAAGGCGGCATGCCGAGAATCGCCAACGTCCCCAGAATGAGGCCCCAGCCGATCGTGGGGCTTTGGCGGATGAGTCCGCGGATGCGGTCCATGGACTGCGTCCCGGCCTTTTGGGCGGCATGCCCCACGGTGAAGAAGATGGCCGACTTGGTGAGCGAATGGACGGTCATGTGCAGAAGGGCTGCGAAGGTGCCCACGGGTCCGCCCATGCCGAACGCAAAGGTGGTGAGGCCCATGTGCTCGATGGAAGAGTAGGCGAATAGGCGCTTGATGTCCTTCTGGCGAGACAGGAAGAACGCGGCCACGACGACGGACAGGAGTCCGAATCCCATCATGAGGTCGCCCGCCAGGTGTGACTGAAGCGCACCATCGACCAGAATCTTGCAGCGGATGACCGCATACAGGGCCACATTGAGCAGCAGGCCCGACAGCACCGCGGACACCGGCGTGGGGCCCTCCGCATGGGCATCCGGAAGCCAGCTGTGCAAGGGCACGAGCCCGACCTTGGTGCCATAGCCCACCAGCAGGAAGACGAAAGCGAGCGAGAGTACCGTGGGCTCGAGCTGGGTTCGAATCGTGTCGAGGTGGGTCCACAGCAAGGCCTGGCCTCCGGCACCCAGCAGTTTTTCCGAGGCGAAATAGAGCAAGATGGTGCCGAACAGCGCCTGCGCGATGCCCACGCCGCACAAGATGAAATACTTCCAGGCGGCCTCCAGGCTGGACGGCGTGCGGTAAAGGCTCACCAGCAGGACGGTCGTGAGCGTGGCCGCCTCCATCGCGACCCACAGGATTCCCATGTTGTTGGTCAGGAGCGCGAGCAGCATGGTGAAGATGAAGAGCTGGAACATGCTGTGGTAGAGGCGCAGCATGTTGGGGGTCAGTTTGCCGTGCTCTTGCTCGATGCGCATGTAGGGGCGGGAGAAGAGCGAAGTCGTGAATCCTACGAAGGCGGTCAGCGCCACCAGAAACACATTGAAGGAATCGACAAAGAATTGCTGGCCGAAGCGAAGCATGGGCCCGTGCTCGATGATATGGACGGTCAGCGCGGCGGCGGCCAGCAGCGTGAAGAAACTGGCGCACGCGTTGAGCTCCGCGGCCCAGCGCCTCGCGCCCCAGAAGGCCAGTAGCAGTCCGCCCAGGAGCGGGGCGCCGAGTACCCATGCGATTTCCACTTAATCTTCCCTCAACCGTTCCAGATGTCTGAGCTCAAGGCTGTCGAAGGCTTCCCGGATCTGGAAGAAAAAGATGCCGAGAATCACGGTGCCCACCAGGACGTCCAGCGCGATGCCGAGCTCGACCACCATGGGCATGCCGTAGGTGGCGCTGGTCGCCGCGAAGAACAGACCGTTTTCCATGGACAAGAATCCGATGACCTGGGGTACCGCCTTGCGACGCGTGATCATCATCAGGAAGGAGAGCAGCACGCTCGCCGTGGCGATGCCCAGCGTGGCGCGCGTGAAGGTGCCCGCCATCTGGGAGATGGGCAGTGCGACGTTGAAGGCCATGATGACAAGCACGATCCCCAGGAGCATCGTGGTCGGAATATTGATGAGCGTCTCGACATCCCATTTGATGTTCAGGCGGCGGATCAGCCGGTGCAGAATCCAGGGCAGCAAGAGCACCTTGAGGAAAAGGGTGAGGCCGGCGGAATAGTAGAGGTGCTCCTGGTGGGTGGAATAGGCCACAGTGGCCGTGCTGAGCGCGAGCACGAGTCCTTGCAGCGCATACAGGTTGATGAGCGAGAGCACGCGGCGCTGGGACAGCATGGCGAAGGCGATGAGAAGCAGAAGTGCCGCGAACAGATTGATCAGTTGCGAGGACAGGGGGGCGACCATGGGCCTATGCGCCGATCAGGAAGTAGTTGAGCATGCCCAGCACGCCGAGCAGAAAAGCCGTGCCGAGAAATTCCGGCGCCCGAAAGATGCGAACTTTCGCCGACAAGGTCTCGAGTCCGGCCAGGGCCGCCCCCAGCACGCACAGCTTGAGCGCGAGCAGCGCGAGCGACAGCGGCAGGGCGCCCCAGTCCCCTGCTGGGGCGATGCCCCAAGGCAGGAACAAGGCGATGCCGATGGCGGTATAGGTGAGGAGCTTGAGGGCGCTCGCCCATTCGATGAGGGCGAGATGGCGGGCGGAGTACTCCAGAATCATGGCCTCGTGGATCATCGTCAGTTCGAGGTGGGTGGCCGGATTGTCGACCGGAATCCGGGCGTTTTCCGCGAGCAGGACCATGACGAACGCCACCCCAGAGAAGGCCATGCCCGGATAGATGGCAAACTGCCGGTGCGCGAGCACGCCCACGATCGTGGTGAGCGAGGTCGAATGGCTGATGAGCGAGGCGTTGAAGAACACCATCAGCAGCGCCGGCTCGGCGAGGAAGGCGACCAGCATCTCGCGGCGTGCGCCCAAGCTACCGAAGGCGGTGCCCACGTCCATCGCGGCGAGGGCCATGAACACGCGGGCGAGGGCAAACACACCCACCAGCGCGATGACATCCGCCGCGGGCGCAAACGGCAGGTCGGTGGCGAGGATGGGGACGATGGCGGCGGCGAGCCACATGCATCCGAAGAGGATATAAGGTGTGGCGCGAAAAAGGGGCGAAGCGTTGTGCGCGAGCACGGCGTCCTTGGCAAAGAGCTTCCCCATGGTGCGATACGGCTGCAGCACGCCGGGGCCCGTCCCGTTCTGGAGCCACGCGCGCCACTGGTTGACCCAGCCGAGCCACAGCGGCGCGAGAAGCACGACGCCGACGGACTGGGCCAATTGAAAGAGGATGCCGGTGGTGTGCGTCATCGGACGAAGAACAGGAGAAGAAGGAGGGTGCCAAAACTGTATAGCAGATACAGGTGAATGCGTCCGTGCTGGATGAGCCCGATGAGCCCCGATATCCTTTCCGCCAGCCTCGCAATGGGGGCATAGAGGGCATACCAGAAACGATCGGCGACCGAGACCGCATAATGCGGGTGTTCGTCGAAGGCCGAAGGCAGTTGCCGGGTCATCTTGAAGGCGGGCTCGAAGATTTGCCGAATCGGCTGGCCGAACCCCTCTGCGGTGTCCTGCATGCGCGCGTTCTGGGCCGGGAACCCGCAGTCCCAGGGGGCGTCGCGCCGCAGGCGGCCATGGTAGAACCGGCGCACGGCGAGAAACGTGAGCACCACCACGAGCAGGACCACCCCCAGGAAGAATACCGGGCTGTAGCTCGCCCGCGCGGGCGAGACCGGCGTGAGGAAGAACCAGCCATGGGCGCTCGCGCTGGCGGCCAGGCCCTGGGCGACCAGCGACTGGGTGACGTTGTCGAGCGCGATGATCACGAAGACGGGGAACAGCCCCAGGAGGATGCAGCCCAAGGCAAGCCACGCAAGCCCCGCGCGCTCCCACCATCCCGCGTCATGCGCATGCTCCAGGCGAGGCTCGCGGGGTTGCCCGAGAAAGACTATGCCGTAGAACTTTACCAGCACGTAAGCGGCGGTCGCGCTCGCGAGGACCAGCGCGCCGGCGGCAATCGGGACCATCATGTTGAGGTAGGCGTGCGGCACGCTGGGCGTCAACAGAAAGGCCTGCAGCATGAGCCACTCCGAGACGAACCCATTGAGCGGGGGCAGGCCGGCCATGGCAAGCACGCCGACGAGGGAGAGCACCGCGACCCACGGCATGCGGTGGATGAGGCCCCCCAGGCGCCCGAGATTGCGCTCGCCCGTCGCGTGCAGCACAGAGCCTGTGCCGAGGAACAAGAGTCCCTTGAAGAACGCATGGTTGAGGGCATGATAGAGCGTTGCCGCCAGTGCGAGGGCGGCGAGCAGCCCCATGTCGTACGCATGGAACAGGATGGTCAGGCCGACCCCGACGAGGATGATGCCGATGTTCTCGATCGACGAATAGGCCAGCAGCCGCTTCATGTCGGTTTGAACCGCCGCGAACAGGACGCCGAACAGTGCGCTCAGGAGCCCAAGCCCCAAGGTCAACGCCCCCCACCACCAGATCTGGATGTGGAGCAGGTCGAAGGTGACCCGCAAGAGGCCATAGATGGCCGTCTTCAGCATGATCCCGCTCATCAGCGCCGACACGGGGGACGGGGCGGCGGGGTGTGCTTCCGGCAGCCAGACGTGGAGCGGGAGCATGCCCGCTTTGGCGCCGAAACCGAAAAGGGCGAGCAAGAACGCCACCGTGGCCCAGAAAGGCGTTTGCGTCGCCGCTCGCATCGAGTCGAACGTGTAGTCGCCGTGGGTGCCATGGAGCACGCCGAAGCACAGCAGAATGCCCAGCGCCCCGATGTGGGCGATGAGCAGGTAAAGATAACCGGCGGCGCGGATCTCGCCAACCTCGTGGTCGGTGGTCACCAGGAAATAGGACGACAGGGCCATGAGTTCCCAGGCCACCATGAACAGATAGGCGTCGTCTGCAAGAAAGATGAGCGCCATGCTGGCCAGGAACAGATGGTACTCGAGGCTCAGGATGCCGAGTTGGCGCGGCTTCATCTGCTGGAAATAGCCGGCCGAATAAAGGGAAATGCCGAACGACGAGCCACCTTCGAGCACCAGGAAGAAGGCGGACAGGGGATCGAGCCGCAGATGGAACGGCAAACCGGGCAGCCCGAGCGGCAAGATGGCGGTCTCCGGCGGCTGCGCCAGCGCGAAGAGGCCGGCGGCGAGCAGCGCGCCGGAGGCCAACGCGCTCGCGGGCATCACCCAGCGGGTGACCGGCCCGACGCTGCGATGCGAAAACGGACTGAGGAGGCCGAGCGTCAGCCAGAACGCGATGATGATCAGAACGATATCAATGGGCTGGAAGAGCGCGATGCTCATGAACGGCTTTTTCTATTCTTCGCTGAGGCGCACGGGATTGGGCGGGTTCACACAAAGTTGGCGAAAAAAGACCAACGCTACCAATTATGCGGAATTCCAGTGCCTTTGGCAAGCCCGAACCCGGTCGCGCGGAATACGATTCCAGGCAATTCTTCGTATGGTCTCAGCGGGGGCTTTCGGCAGGCAGGGCCATGGCGGCACGGCGCCAGGTCGGTGGGCACGGTCAGGGGAGAGCCGCCAAGGCCGAGGCCACCGGACGTGCGTCCTAGACGGTCGCGCACTCCGGCGCTTGCGCGGGATGGTGTCGGCGGCGGTCGATGAAGAGGGTGCTGCCGGATTCCTTCTTGGCTTGTCTTTTGGCATCGGCCGCAACGCGCGCGATGTCGTGGTGACTGGCGAACGCCCCCGCTTCCACCTGGACTGCGCCGATGGAAAGGCTGGTGAGCGGATGGAACACCTCCTGTCCGCGCCGATCCTCGGTGACATAGCCGCCCCGGGCATAGTCCTCGCCGGAGAAAAATGACGGTGTCGCCTGATCGAAGCTGACCAGTGCGTCTTGGCAGCGTCTTTCCCAGTCCGCACTCTGGAACAGGATGATGAAGTCGTCTCCCCCGATATGCCCCACGAAATCGCGCTCCGGATCGACGGCGTGGGCGAGGATCCTGCCGGTCAGCTGGATCAGATCGTCGCCGCGCCGATAGCCGTAGCGATCGTTGAACGGCTTGAAAAAGTCGAGGTCGCAATAGCAGGCGGTGAAGGGCGCCTGGCTTTCCAGGAGGCGATCGATGTGCTCGTCGATCGGCACGTTGCCGGGCAGTTGCGTCAGGGGATTGGCATAGCGCGCGGCGGCGATCTGCATCTGCGTGATCTCGCGCATGAGATCGTGGCCGGTGCCCGTGCCCACGTAGCGACCGTGGTCCGTGATGATGAACCCCTCGGACAGGTAGCGGCGCTCCAGGGTCACCACCAGGTGGCTCAAATCCTGCAGGCTGATGCGTTTGTCGACGATGAGCGGCGCACGATCCATGAAGCGTTCGCACGGCTTGCGCCCGTACAGCTCACGCGTATACATCTGGGAAAATGATTCGATGATGCGCTGTCGGCTGACGAGGCCGACCGGCTGGGCGTCTCGTACGACCGCGATGAGGTGGAGATCCGGATTGTCGGTAAAGAGCTTGTGCACCTCGGCGCTCGATGTGTGCGGGGTGACGGGCGGCGCCGGGGTCAGCAGCTTCTCGGCGGAAAACTGCCGGGAATGGGAGACGCCGTGCGGGTACACGCTGATTCCGGGTTGCAGGAGCGCGTGGGTCACTTCCGCCGGCATCGCGAGGACAGGTTGCGCGAGCGGCCTGGCCATGAAATAGCCTTGTCCGAAGGCGACGCCGAGATCCTTGACGATCATCAGCTCGGCCAGGGTTTCGATGCCCTCGGCGATGACCCGCGCCCCCGAGTTCTCGGCGATGTGCTGGATCGAGCGCACGAACTGAAGCTTGACCGGTTCGCGGTTGACCTGCTGGATGAAATGCTTGTCGATCTTGACGTAATCGGGGCCGAGTTCGGACCATAGCCGCAGACTGGAAAAACCTTCTCCCAAGTCGTCGATCGCGATTTCAAAGCCGAGGCCGCGATAGTAATGGGTGCTTTCCCGCAACAGGGAGTAATCGAACGTGGCCTGGCTTTCGGTCAGCTCGATCGTCACCCGTTCCGGACTCAGCCCCAGATTCTGCATGAACGCCAGCGTCTCGATGCGGTGCGATGTCGGCCCGAGCAGGCATTCCGGGTTGACGTTGAGGAAGAGCTTGGCGGGCAGGTCCAGGGCGGCGAAGGTTTCGAGAACGATTTTCTGGCAGGTGCGCTCGAGTTCCACCGAAAGCCCGGCGTGTTGGGCTGCCTGGAACAGGGCGATGGGCGCATGCAGCGGACTGTCCGATGGCCCTCGAATCAGTCCCTCGTAGCCCATGATCTCGGCGCGCTCCATCGCGACAATCGGCTGGAACACGGCGGTGAGACGGCGATTTGCGATTATTTCCCTGACCTGTGCGAACAATTCGCGCTCCTCCCCAATGGTTTTGCGGCGGTGGGCGAACATAAGCGACCCCTCGGACAACACGACCATGCATCCTCGTCTGTTCGAATCTTCGGCTGGCCCGGCATTCAGTCTCAGGATGCCGGAGGTGGCATCCAGTATAGGAAGGGCGTGTGATGAATTGATGACACGCGAGCCGGATCGGGCTCCCCGGCGGTCATCGCAGGATTGAGGAGGGCGGCCGGGCGCGAGGCGCAAATGCGCTCGCCTCATCAATCATTGTAACGGGGCGGCTGTCGGCTATACTGACCAAAAAGCATAGTCTTCTGGTCGGATTTTCTTAAGACCACATCCGGTCACGGCCGCCTCCACCGGCCCACCTTGCGCTTGGCGAATGCAAGGACTAGGCGGGCCCGCGAGCGCGGCGTTTGGCGATACCACGATAGGGCATGCAAGCGGCGGCACACCGTTGGTTGTGCCTGTCCCGGCCAGACCCGCATCAATCGTCGGGGGTGCGCATGAATAAGCGCTATTTCACATTGTGCTGCCTGATCTTGACCCTGATGGGCGGAAAACCGGGCTGGGCACGGCCGATCGTTGGCAATCCGCAGGCGGGCGCGCTCAAGAAATGGATGTGCGCCGGCTGTCACGGCATCAAGGATTATCGCACCGCCTATCCCAAAGTCTACGATGTGCCCAAGCTGGGGGGGCAGCACGCCGCCTATATCGTCAAGGCGTTGGAAGAATACAAGTCGGGCGCACGCAGCTTTCCCGACATGAGGGCCATCGCTTCGAGCCTTTCGCCGCAGGACATCGCCGATCTCGCAGCCTACTACGGAGGCAAGAAATGACCCGCCATCCCCTGCTCACCGCCTGCGTGTTTTGCGCCACCTTGAGCGCGTGCCAAGGGGTGCAGGGAAATCCCGTTGCCGGCAAGGCGGAGGCGGTGACCTGCGAGGCGTGCCACGGCATCGGGGGCAACAGCACCCTGTCGCAGTACCCGCGGCTTGCGGGGCAGCACGCGAGCTATATCGTGCAGGCATTGACCGAGTATCAGACCGGCCAGCGCACGAATCCCATCATGAAGGCGATGGCGGCGGGCCTGACCGCGCGGACCAAGGCGAATCTCGCCGCCTATTTCGCGAGCCAGCGGGGCCTTCGCACCAAATATTGAGATGGGCGCCTACCCGCGCGATAGCGGGCGGGTGCCTGCGCGTTCGATGCACTTCAGGTAGCTTGCGCCGTCGAAGTCGGTGCCGTGGCGCTGTGCCTGCCAGATGGTCTCGGCCAGACACTCCATGATCACATGCTGCGCCTGATGGGCGTCCTGGCGGGTGGCCGCCAAATTTGCGTACGCGCGCCTGATCCCGGGCGGCTGGTCGATGGAGTCCTGCTCCATGATCGCGAGGTGCATCGCGAGGTGCAGGAACGGGTTGGTTTCGCCCTGCTCGGGGAAATACTCCTGCTCGATGGAGCGCTCGGGCTCGTCGAGCACGCAGTGGTACTCGGGATGCGCGAGCAGGATGTCCACGAGCATGCCTTCGAGGGGGGACAGGGGGGCGCCCGCCTTATGTTTGCGCCAAGTCTCGAAGAAGAAGGTACGTGCATCGGCCCGGCTGGGATTAAACATGTTCGGAGAACAGGCCGAGCACGGCGGAGTATTGGAAGAGTTGGCTCAATCCCTGCAGCGGACCGATCTCCCCATTCCCGTAGAACCCGATCACAGGCATCGCGGGGAAGCGCTCCTTGACCAGGTCGAGATCGCGGTCGACGCCGCCATAGAAATACGGGCCACGGCCCATGCAAGGGAAGAACAGCCCGAAGCGCGGCGTCTCGACACGGCTGGCGAGCCGATCGAGCATGCCGCGCATGCTGTGTTCGGCGGCGGAGGGCTGGCGGACGGCCCAGAACAGCTTCTCGCCCGGATGGAGGCGCGTGGACAGCGTAACCGATTCATCATCGGCATTCGCCGCGATGATGGGCGTGAGGCGGAATCGGCCGTCGGCCACCGCGGTGGTGGGTTCCCCGAAGACCACACCCGCCATCAGGAGGTGGAGCGGGATGCGATCCAATTCCCGCACTTCCGGGGGCAGTTCCTGCGACAGGACATCCAGGGCACGCTGCGTGCCGAGGGCAAGCAGGTCGTGGCCGTTGACCGCAGTCACTTCCGCCGGCGCGCCGAGCGCGCGTATGCCCTGTGAGACGTCGATGGCGCCTCGCGCGCCCCGGATGAGCGCGTCGCAACGGCCTGCCGACGCAATCTTGCCGCTGCCCCAGACCTTGAACGGGCCGCGACCCGTCGAGTCGCCCGATACGCCGCCGAAGCGCAAGCCCGGCTGGGACAGCCAGGCGACATCCAGGGCAGGGGGCGCGGCGAGGGAGAGCACCGGCTCCTCGTGCGAGCCGGCAAGGCGCGGCTCCAGCCAGACACCATCGCCCAATACCATCGCTGCCGCGGCGGGCGAGTCGAGGATCCAGTCTTCATCCGTGAAGATGCCGGCTGCCGTGGCACCCATCACCTGGGTGCAGTTGGCCGTCTTAGAGGCGGCCAGGATGGCCGGGTGCGGGTCGCGAGCAAATTCCTGGGTCAGAAACAGCAAGACGCTGTGCACGATGGCGAGATCGGCCTTCTCCATCGCGGCAGCGACGGCCCGCGCGGCCACATGGGCGTCGGCTGAATAGCCTTGCGCAAGGCCGGTTGCCACTTTCATGTCCCGGTCTCCGGGGGCGCGAGGGACTCGTGGACAGACAGTACTTCCAATGGGGCGAGCGTCTTCGCCCGATAGTCGCACAGATCGGCGATCCCGCATTCGGGACATTTCGGCCGGCGTGCGGTGCAGACATACCGGCCGTGGAGAATCAGCCAGTGGTGCGCATGGAGGCGGTAGGGCTTCGGGACGTGCTTGAGGAGATTCTGCTCGACCGCGAGCGGGGTGCGGCCCGGTGCCAGGCCCGTGCGATTGGCGACCCGGAAAATATGGGTGTCGACGGCGAGGGTCGGCTGGCCGAATGCGACGTTGAGCACGACGTTGGCGGTCTTGCGGCCGACGCCCGGCAGGCGTTCCAGCTCTTCCCGCGTGGCGGGTACCCTGCCCTGATGGTGGGCGAGGAGCTGCTCGCAGGTCTGCAGAAGATGCTTGGCCTTGCTTCGATAAAGGCCGATGCTGGAGATGTGCGATTCAAGCCCTGCTTGGCCGAGCGCGAGCATCTTCTCGGGGGTGGGGGCGGCTGCGAAAAGCGCGCGGGTGGCGCGGTTCACCCCCTTGTCGGTCGCCTGGGCGGACAGGATCACGGCGACCAGCAGCTCGAAGGGCGTGCGATAGAGGAGCTCGGTCTTGGGGTTCGGGTTGCCCTTGGCGAAGCGTTGAAAGATCTCGCGGCGCTTGAGTGCGTTCATCGACGGGTCTGCGGATCGAAAGGGGCCGCCCGGCACACCCCAAGGAGCCGGGGCCCAGGCGCCAGCCTTTCAAGTGTGGCGGAAATATCCGATTTCCGGTGCGGCTTGCCGCGGGCGGGCGCGAGCCTCCTGCGTGAGCGCTGCAACAAGTTGAGCGTGTTGCCGCTCAAGCGCCTCGAGGGCCGTGCCATCCAGCCTGGGCAGAATGGCATTGTCGATGAACTGGCCGAGTTCAAGCAGCGTCGTGCTCCATTGACAGTCATGCAGATGGAAGTCTCTTTGGGCGTGTTGCCCATAAGGATAGCGGCTGAACTCGGGCCCCTTGCTGAGCCGGAGATCCGGATCCTGCCGCACGAAAGCCTTCGCCCAATCGTACCACCATTGATAGTATTTTTCCTGGAGCGGCGGTGCGAGGCCCAGCCGTTCGTAGAAACTGAACACGGTGACCCGGTCGGCTTTGCCGCTGAAGGGATAGTGGATGCCCATGTCAGATCCCTTTGTCTGTGGTCGTCCCGGCGGCGCATCAGGCGCTGCTCGGTTCCATTCCCGGTTCGCTCTTCAGCGCCGGTGCCGGGACCTTGCGGTTGACGAGGTGGTTTCTCAAGGCGATGAGCAGGCCCAGCCCGATGAAGGCGCCGGGCGGCAAGGTGGCCAGCAGAAAGCCCTGGTAATGAGGCAAGACATGGAGCACAAGATCCTTGCCGGAGGGACCGACCACGTTGTCGATCCCGGAAAACAGCGTGCCCCGACCGAAGAATTCGCGCATGCCGCCGAGCACCGCGAGAACCCCGGTGAGCCCCAAGCCCATGCTCAGGCCATCGAGCATGGACGGAAGCAGACGGTTCTTGGAGGCGAATGCCTCGACGCGAGCGAGCACCAGGCAGTTGGTCACGATCAGGGGAATATAGATGCCCAGGACCAGATAGAGCGGATGCACGAAGGCGTTCATCAACATCTGGACCATTGTGACCAGCACCGCAATGATGATGATGAACACGGGAATCCGGACTTCGACCGGCACGAAGTTTCGGATGACGGCCACGGTGCCGTTGCTCAGGCTCATGACCAGCGCGGTGGCAAGCCCCAGGCCCATGCCGTTCACGATGCTGGTGCTGGTGGCGAGGAGCGGGCACATGCCGAGCAGTTGGACGAGGCCTGTATTCTGGCTCCAAAGGCCGTTCTTGGCGATCTCGGCGTAACTGACTTCAGTGTCGTTCATGAGTGGCTTCCAATCGTTTCGGGGGGTGCAGCAACGCCTGCCGATGCTGCCTGAAATAGAGCAGGGCATGGTGGACGGCCTTCACGACCGCGCGCGGCGTGATCGTTGCGCCGGTCCTGTAGGCGAACACGCCGCCATCCTTTTTCACCCGCCACCCGTCATCCGGGATGCGCGCCAGCGAGGTCTTGTCGAATAGCGTAATCCATGGGCTTCGGGTTATTTCAATATAGTCGCCCAGGCCGGGCGTCTCATGCTCGGAGACGACCCGTACCCCGGTGATCTCGCCGTCGGCGCGCACCGCCACCAGCAGGTCGATGGGCCCGCCGTAGCCGTCGGGTGCAATGGCCTGGAGCACCACTGCGGTCGCCTTGCCGTTCTTGGTGGCGACGTATGCGGGCAACGCGTCGCTCGTGCCCAGCAAATCGTCGGGGGGGACCATGACCGTGTCTTCGACCGGGTTGTTGTCATACAGGTCCCGGGGGAGGGTCTGGGCGAGGAGCGAGAGTTTGGCCAGTTCCTCGTTGTGTTCGATTCTCGAGCGGGTAATCGCGTAGGTGTAGGCGAGCACTCCGGTGCCGATCAAGGCGAAGGCCAGCAACACGGTAACGGCGCGCGCCGGCGTCCAGAAGGGGGAGAGGCTCACTGCGGCTTCCCCCGGGTCGTCTCCTTCTCCGCGTGGCCGAACACGCGTGGCTGCGTATAGGCATCCAGCAGGGGGACGGTCATGTTCATGAGCAGCACCCCGAAGGCCACGCCGTCGGGATAGCCGCCGAAGGTGCGGATGCAATACGTCAACACCCCGATGCCCGCGCCGAACCAGAGCTTGCCCTTAGGGGTCGTCGGCGCGGTGACCGGATCGGTGGCGATGAAGAACGCGCCGATCATCGCGCCGCCGGTAAAGAGCTCGAAGCCGGGTGAGGCATAGTGGTCTGCGTCGATGCCGTGAAGCGTGCCGGCAACCAAGGCGAGCGCGCCGGCCATGGCGACCGGGATGTGCCAGGTGATCACCCGTTGAAACAGGAGATACAGGCCGCCCAGCAGGTACATCAGGGCCACGGTCTGGCTGCCGATGCCCCCCAGGGTCCCGAAAATGGGCAAGCGGCGAATTTCGGAGAGCGTGTGGGAGAGCTTGAGCTGGGTGCGAAGGGTGTCCAATGGAGTGGCCATGGTCACCGCATCGAGCTTGAGATGGTCGGGCAGCACGCCGGCGAACATGTAACGGAGGTCCTGCGCAAAGGAAAGATGCGCGGCGGCCAGGGTTTCCGGCGCGGCCCAATGGGTCATCGGGACGGGAAACGAGACGATCATGACGGCATAGCCGACCATCGCCGGGTTGAAGAGGTTGCTGCCCAGCCCGCCGTAAAGGTGTTTGGCGACCACGATGGCGAAGGCCGTGCCCACGACGACCAACCACCAGGGCGCGAGGGGCGGCATGGACAGGGCGAGGAGCCAGGCGGTCACGATGGCGCTGCCATCGACCAGGAAGGCATCGGCGGCATAGTGGCGGACCTTGAGCATCGCCGCCTCGCACAGCAGGGCGGTCACGCTGGCGAGCAGGAGGCTGACAAGGATCGCCGGGCCGAAGAAGTACACGTATGCGCCGATGGCCGGGACCAGCGCGCCCAGCACCCTCAGCATGAGGGCGTTGACGGAGGTGGGCTGGGTGATGTAGGGGGAGCTCATGAATCGAGACGCATGGGTTGTTGGGGAGCCGACGTCGGGCCTGATACCCTTGAGGCTCAGTCCTCCTTTTGGTCAAGGGACTTGGTGGCCGCCGCTTCGCGCAGTTGGGCCCGCCGCGCCTCGATTTTTTCGATCTCGCTCAAGGTGCTCGGCGGCAGGTTTTCGGTGTTTCTCGGCACGATCTCGGCCTTTTTCGCCTTCGCGCGCTCGATGGCCGCGCGCAACGCGTCCTCCTTGGACTGGGCAGCCGCGCCGTCTCCTGCGGCCTGGGCTGTGGCCGCGGCCGCCTTCTGCGCGAGCCGTTCGGCTCTTTCTTTTTTCTCGCGTTCCAGGCGGTCTTCCCGGAACGTATGCCGTTCCCGGGCGGTGTCGGCGGCTTTCTTCTCCCGCTCGCGCGCCCAAATCTCGCCCTTGGCGTGACGAAAGTACTGTACCAGGGGAATGTGGCTCGGGCAAACATAGCTGCAGCAGCCGCATTCGATGCAATCGAACAAGGCATACTCCTGCGCCTTGCCGAAGTTGGAGGCCTTTGCGAACCAGTGGAGATCTTGCGGCTGCAGCTTGACGGGACAGGCGGCCGCACACCGGCCGCAACGGATGCAAGGCATCGGCCTGGGCGCTGGCTTGAAGAGCGCGGGCGAGGTGGCGATGAGGCAGTTCATGGCCTTCACCACCGGCACGTCGAGCGCAGGCAGCCGATGCCCCATCAGTGGTCCGCCCATGATGAACCCGTCGGTGTCGTCCTTGGGTTGCGCCAGGGCGACAAGGTCGGGCAGCAAGGTGCCGATGAGCGCGTCGAAATTGCGCGCCTGCCTGACGTTTCCGGTGACCGTCACCACGCGCGAGAGGACCGGTTCGCCGTGATTGACGGCCCGGTGCACGGTGTAGGCCGTCGCGACGTTGAAGCACGCCACGCCGATGTCGGATGAGCGTCCGCTGGAGGGCGCTTCCTTGCCGGTCAGGATTTGGGTGAGCTGCTTGGCGCCCCCCGTAGGGTAGACGGTCGGCACGACCACCACCTCCATCGGGAAGGGGCTTGCCGCGGCGGCTCGCCGCATCGCGGCGGCCGCTTCCGGCTTATTGTCCTCGATGCCGATCAGGATTTCCTGCGCATCGAGCAGATGGCGCATGATGAGGATGCCTTCGACGATTTCCCCGCTGCGCTCCCGCATGAGCGCATCGTCGCAGGTGATCCACGGTTCGCACTCGGCGCCATTGATGATGAGCGTGGGCACGCGTCCGGGCGGGCCCGGATTGAGCTTGACGGCACTCGGAAACACAGCGCCGCCAAGCCCGACCACGCCGGCACTGCGCAGATGATCGAGCACACGCGTCGGATCCTTTTCGCGATACTCGATGGGCTGCCGGTCGATCCAGCGGTCCTCCTGATCGGGCCACAGCTCAATGCAAAGATCCTGCAGGCCGGATGGATGGGGAAGCGCGTGCAGGCCGACCGCGTGAATGGTGCCCGATGTCGGCGCATGCACGGCCGCCGAGATCGGGCCCTGCGGTTGTCCGATCATCTGCCCCTTGAGCACCCGGTCGCCCGGCTTGACGATGGCCTTGGCGGGCGCGCCGATATGCTGGTGGAGGGGCAGCACGAGGCGTTTGGGAAGCGGTCCCGGGACGATGCCCTGGCCGGCCGATTCGCTCTTGTGCTGCGGCGGATGGATGCCGCCATTGAAGCGGAACAGAGGTCTCATGCGGTGGGTCCATAGGAGTAGTCGGGCGGATCCCACTTCCAGGTGCCGATTTCTTCGCCGATCGGCACCATATGGATGCAATCGACCGGGCACGGCGCGACGCACAGTTCGCAACCGGTGCATTCGGAGACGATCACGGTATGCATCTGCTTGGCCGCGCCGACGATGGCGTCGACCGGGCAGGCTTGGGCGCAAAGGGTGCAGCCGATGCAGACCTGCTCGTCAATGAGGGCGACCGACTTGGGCTTCGGCGCGCCATGCTCGGCATTGAGCGGCTTGAATTCCTTGCCCAGCAGCTCGGCCAATTTCCGAATCCCCGGTTCCCCGCCGGGCGGGCATTGGTTGATGTCCGCCGCGCCGCTGGCAATCGCCTCGGCATAGGGCCGGCAGCCGGGAAAGCCGCACTGGCCGCACTGCGTCTGCGGCAGGATGGCGTCGATCTTCTCGACGAGAGGATTGTCTTCGACGTGGAAGCGCACCGCCGCGAAGCCCAGCACGGCGCCCAATACGACGGCCAACCCGGCCATGACCCAAAGAGCGGCTAGCATGAGGGGACGGGCAGCCCGAGTCCTGTCATCTCACCATTCCGTTGAAGCCCATGAAAGCAAGGCTCATCAGGCCGCCCGTCACCATGGCGATGGCGGAGCCGCGGAATGGCTTCGGCACATCGGCGCCTTCGAGGCGTTCGCGCAGGCCGGCGAAAACAATCAGCACCATGGAGAATCCGACCGCACCCCCCATGCCGAAGATGAGCGACTGGAGAAAATTGTGCTTCTCCTCCACGTTGAGCAGCGGAATGCCGAGAACCGCACAGTTGGTGGTGATGAGCGGCAGATAGATGCCCAACACCTGGTAAAGCACGGGGCTCGCCTTGCGGATGAACATCTCGGTGAACTGGACGATGCCAGCGATCACGACGATGAATGACAAGGTGCGAAGGTAGCCCAGATCCGAGCCCAGCAGATACTGGTTGATCAAGTAGCTCGTGCCGGAGCCCAGCGTGAGGACGAAAGTGGTCGCCGCTCCCATGCCCACCGCGGTCTCCAGCTTCCTGGAGACGCCCATGAAAGGGCAAAGGCCAAGGATCTTGACCAGCACGATATTGTTGACGAATACCGCACCGATCAACAGGATGAGATAACTGTGCATGATGCCCTATTAACGAGCGCTAATATTTTGGGGAATTATCGCTTGCGGCATGCATTGTTGCAACCATGCGCACGGCAGGTCTACTGCCGGCGGATGCCCGCGGGTTGAGTCACGGCTCATGGGCCGAGCACCTCTTCCGGAGGCCTGAAGTCAAATCCCAAGTCGGCGCCGACGCTTGCGGCGGTCAGAGTGCCCCGGTACATATTGAGGCCCTTGCGCAGCCAGGGGTCAGCCCGCAATGCGCGTTCAGCGCCCTGGCCCGCAAGCCGCAGCGCATAGGGCAGGGTCACGTGAGTCAGCGCCAGGGTCGAGGTGCGCGCACAGGCCGCTGGCATGTTGGTCACGCAGTAGTGGACGACGCCTTCCTCGACATAGGTCGGCTGCGAGTGCGTGGTCGGCCGTGAGGTCTCCGACAGCCCGCCCTGGTCGATAGAGACATCGACCAGCACGGATCCGTGCTTCATCGTCTGGACGATCCCGCGGGTCAGCAGTTTCGGGGCGCGTGCACCCGGGATGAGCACGGCGCCGACGAGGAGGTCCGCGTCCTGTGCCGCCAGGGCGATGGTTTCCGGATCGGAATAGCTGGTCTTGAGGCGGGGGCCGAAAATATCGTCCAGGTATCTGAGGCGCGTGGCGCTTACGTCCAGCAGCGTGACGTCGGCGCCCAGGCCGATGGCGATCTTGGCGGCGTTCGCTCCAACGGTTCCTCCCCCCAGGATGGCGACGCGCCCGGGCGGTACGCCGGGAACGCCGCCCAACAGGGTCCCGTGGCCCCCGTGAGCCATCTCCAAGGTCGTCGCGCCGGCCTGGACGCTGAGGCGGCCCGCGATCTCCGACATGGGATGGAGGAGCGGCGTGCCGCCTTGTGCATCGGTCACCGTTTCGTAAGCGACACCGATGATTTTGCGTTCGAGGAGCGCGCGCGTGAGATCGGCGGACGCGGCCAGGTGGAGGTAGCAAAACAGCGTCTGGCCTTCGCGCAGCAGAGGGTATTCGCCGGGTTGCGGCTCCTTGACCTTGATGATCAGGCCCGCTTCATAGACGTCCTCGGGGGTTTGGCAGAGGGTTGCGCCGGCCTCCCGGTAGCGGTCGTCGGAAAAGCCGATCTTCGCGCCTGCTCCCGATTCGACGCGAATTTCGTGGCCCTCGGCGCGAAGCCGCGAGACCCCTGCGGGCGTGACTCCCACACGGAATTCGTGGTCCTTGATTTCCTTTGGGATGCCGATTCGCATGAGGCGCCCTCGCGGTCGGTTGCGGGCTGTGCCCGCATGGCCCTTGTTCCCTTATAGATTATTCTATATCCCGTTGCACAAGGCGGCGGCCGCTTCCGCTACGAGTCGGGGCCCTCTATAGATCAGCCCGCTGTAGAGCTGCACGAGGCTTGCGCCCGCCTTGATCTTTTCCAGGGCATCCAATCCGTTCATGATGCCCCCCACGCCGATGATGGGGATGCGGCCCCGCACGGCGAGGCTTAGTTGCTTGATGATGCCCGTCGAACGGCACCGCAGGGGTGCGCCGCTCAAGCCGCCCGACTCGGTGGCATGCCGCATGCCTTCGATCCCGTCGCGGGCAACCGTGGTGTTGGTCGCGATTACGGCTTCGATGTGGTGGTCCAGGCACAAGTCCGCGATGGCCAGGAGCTCGTCCGACGTCAAGTCCGGCGCGATCTTGAGGACCAGGGGGACGTGCTTGCCGTGGGTGGCCGCGAGGGTCGCCTGCTCGCTCCTGAGCGCTGAGAGCAAGGCGCCCAGTTCCTGCGCGTGCTGGAGCTGCCGGAGGTTCTTGGTGTTGGGAGACGAAATGTTGACCGTCACATAAGAGGCCCAACGGTACACGGCGCGCAGGCAGGCGAGGTAGTCGTCGGCGGCG
>JAKAFK010000053.1 GCA_021817985.1 Pseudomonadota bacterium
CGGTCGCGCCATCGGCGAGGGCCGCCGCCATCATGAGGTTCTCCGTGCCGGTCACGGAGACGAGATCCATGAAAATGCGTGCGCCGCGCAGCCGCTGTGCAGACGCCTCGATGTAACCATGCTCGATGCGAATCGTCGCCCCCATCGCCTCGAGCCCCTTGATGTGCAGGTCGACCGGCCGCAAGCCGATCGCGCAGCCGCCCGGCAAAGAGACCCGGGCCTGTCCGCAACGCGCCAAGGTGGGCCCGAGGACCAGGATGGACGCCCGCATGGTCTTCACAAGGTCGTAGGGCGCCACGAGATGATGAAGGTTCTCGCCGGACAATCGCACCGCAGTGCCTTCCCGCGCCACCTGCATGCCCATCTGCTCCAGCAGTCCGAGCATGGTGTGGATGTCGCGAAGCTGCGGGACGTTGTCCACCGACAGGCTGTCCCCGGTCAGCAGCGCCGCGCACAGAATCGGCAATGCGGCATTCTTGGCGCCGGAGACATGAACCTCGCCGGACAAGGGCACGCCGCCCTGAATGAGGAGCTGATCCATAGACGTTCTTAGCTAGTGGCTCGAGGTGGGATGCAAGGGAAAGCGGGATCGATCGATGACGCCTCGCGGGCTCAGCCGCGCGCGGCCCACTGCTCGGGCGTCAGCGTCTTCATGGACAGCGCATGGATCTCCTGGCGCATGCGATCTCCCAGCGCCCCATAGACAAGCTGGTGCTGCTGGACGATCGATTTGCCCCGGAAGGCCTCGCTCACGATGACGGCCTCGAAATGGTGTCCGTCGCCGTCGACCGTCACGTGCAGGCACGGGAGACCGCGCTCGATATAACTTTGGATGTCGCTTGGGCTGGTCATGACTGGAAATCAGAATCGGAGCTTGTAGCCCGACCGCAGAAGTTGAAGGGTGAGCAATGATAAGGCCAAAAAGAAGCCGAACACAACCCCGAAGCTGGTCCATGGGCTCACGTCGGACAGACCGAAAAAGCCGTAGCGGAACCCGTCGATCACGTAGAAGAAGGGATTGAACCGGGACAACGCCTGCCAAAAGGCGGGCAGCGAATGGATGGAATAGAAGACGCCGCTCAGGAACGTCAGGGGAACGATGATGAAATTCTGGAAGGCGGCCAACTGGTCGAACTTGTCCGCCCAGATGCCGGCGACGATACCCGCCGCCCCGAGAATCGAGCAGCCCAGCACGGCGAAGGCGGCGAGCCACAGGGGCTCTCGCACAGGCAGATGGGTGAACGCCAGGGTGACGGCGAACACGCCCAGCCCCACGATGACCCCCCTGATCACCGCGGCCGTCGTGTAGGCGAGAAAAATCTCCGGGTAGGACAGCGGAGGCAGCAGGAGAAAGACGACGTTGCCCATCACTTTGGATTGAATGAGGCTGGATGAGCTGTTGGCAAAGGCATTTTGCAAGGCGGACATCATGACGAGGCCGGGAACCAGGAACGCGGTATAGGAGACGCCCGGATAGATTTGCACCCGACCTTTCAGCGCATGCGAAAAGATGAGCAGATACAGCAGCGCGGTCACGACCGGGGCCAGGATGGTCTGAAAGCCCACCTTCCAGAAGCGCAGCAGCTCCTTGTACAAGAGCGTGGAAAAACCCTGCATGCCTAATGCCTGCTCATGATCTGCACGAAGACGTCCTCCAGATCGGGCCGCTCGACGCTCATGTCGGCCACGCGCACGCCGGCCTCCCGCAGCACCCTGAGCACCTCCTCGGTCTGGGCATAGTCGCGCAGGCTCAGCGTATAGACCCCCTTCTCCTGCAGCGTCAAGCGCGGCGCGAGGCTCGGGGGAAGCCGGTCGGGCACGAGCGTAAGGCGCAGGCTGGGCTCCTGGGTGGCCCGAAGCAGGCTCTCCGTCGCATCGAGCGCCACGATGCCCCCATGCTTGAGCATCGCCACCCGCGTGCACAGATTCTGGGCTTCCTCGAGGTAATGGGTGGTCAAGACGATCGTGTGGCCCTCGCGGTTGAGCCTCTGGATGAATTGCCAAAGGGAATGGCGCAGCTCAACGTCGACGCCCGAAGTCGGCTCGTCCAACACGATCACCGGCGGCTTGTGCACGAGCGCCTGGGCCACCAGCGCACGCCGCTTCATGCCGCCGGAGAGGTTCCGCATGTTGGTGTCGGCCTTGGGCGTGAGGTCAAGATGGTGCAGCAGTTCCTCGATCCATGCCTCATTGTGGCGAAGCCCGTAATAGCCGGATTGAAGGGTGAGAAACTCGCGCACGGTGAAGAAGGGGTCGAAGACCAGTTCCTGCGGCACCACGCCCAGGGCCCGGCGGGCCCGCCGATAGTCGTGCCGGACATCGAAGCCCAGGATCTCCACGCGCCCCTCATCCGCCCTTGCCAGCCCGGCAAGGATGCTGATCAGCGTCGTCTTGCCGGCGCCATTGGGACCGAGCAGTGCGAAGAACTCCCCTTGCTCGATGGCAAGGTCCACCCCGCGCAACGCATGGAGCGATCCGAAATGCTTGTGAACGCCCTGCACGCGGATGGCCGGGACATGATCGCCTCCCGGCGTCATGGCGCAGGCGTACCGGCCGCGCGGGGATCGAGGAGCGGCAGATGGCTCGACAGGCCGTAAAGGGAGGCAAGCGTCGCGAGATTGGCGGGCGGATTGCGGTACTGGATCTCCTGGCCGCGCGAACGCGCATGCCGCAGCCATTCGAGCAGCAGCGCGCAGGCGCTGGAATCGACCTCGCCCACCGTGCCGAGGTCGACCTCGATCGGGCCGTCCGGGGCAAAAACCGTGTGCCCCTGGTCCAGCAGGGCGGCCACGTGGTCGAGGGTCATCGGCCCGTCGACCCGGTAGCGCCCCTTGCCGTCGACAACGATCATGCTCAGCCGCCGCGGTCGTCGGCCGCCAAGGCCGCATTCTTGCGCTGCAGCACGCCGATCAGGCCATCGATCCCGGATCGCTGGATTTCGTCTGCGAAGGAGCTGCGGTAGTTGATCACGAGGCTGACGCCGTCGACCACCACATCGTAGACCTTCCAGCCGTTCGGCATCTTCTGCATGTCGTAGTCGATGGGGATGGGCTGTCCGCCAGACTCTACGACCAGCGTCCGCACCGTCGCATAGGTGGCGCCGGGTTGGAGCCGCAGCGGCTTGTATTGGATGGTCTGGTTGCGGTAGCGCGACAGGGAGTTGGCATAAGTGTTCACGAGGAGGGCCCGGAACTGCTGCGTCAAAGCCGCCTGTTGCTGCGGCGTGGCCTGCCGCCAATAGCGTCCGACCGCGAGCCGCGTCATGTGCGTGAAGTCGAAATCCGGCTCCACCGTTTCGAGGATCTTCTTGCGCTGCTGATGGTCATGCCCTTGCGTCTCCTTGAGCAGCGCGATGACGTGCTGCGCGGTCGACTTCACCAGCACGTCGGGCGGCGTGATCTGCGCCGCCTGGACGGAAACCGCGAACACGCATGCGGCGAGCACCGACATTACCCGAAAAGCCATTTTGGTCCTTTCTCCAAATTTGTCCAGGTCAGGCAAGCGCCTGCACGCGCCCATCCGGACCTTCCCCATCGATTATTGTCCTGCGGCCCCGGACGCGCCGGAGCTGCCTTGGGCCTTGTTGAACAGGAACTGCCCGATCAAATTTTCAAGAATCACGGCCGATTGCGTAAGGCGAATGGTACTGCCCGCCGCAAGAACCCGATTCGAGGCGCCGGGCTCGAGGCCCACATACTGTTCGCCCAGCAGGCCGGACGTCAGGATGTCGGCCGAACTGTCGACGGGGAAATGATACCGCGCATCGAGGTTCAGCGAGACGCGCGCCTCGTAGGTCTTGTTGTCGAACTCGATGTCCGAGACCCTCCCCACCACCACTCCCGCGCTCTTCACCGGCGCCCGCACCTTCAGACCGCCGATGTTGCCGAAATCGGCATAAACGGTGTAGCTATGGGAGATGCCAAACGCACTCAGGTTTCCCACCTTGAGCGCGAGCACCAGAAGCGCCGCCAGCCCTCCCACGACGAACAAGCCCACCCATACGTCCAGCGTCGTTCGCTGCATTGCCTACCCCCGAAACATGAAAGCCGTCATGATGAAGTCGAGCCCCAGGATGACCAGCGAGGAAGTGACCACCGTGCGCGTCGTCGCACGCGAGACGCCCTCCGCCGTGGGCGGGGCGTCATAGCCTTCGAAGACCGCGATGGCGGTGACCGCGATGCCGAAGACGATGCTCTTGATCACGCCGTTGACGATGTCTTCCCGGAAGTCCACCGCAGCCTGCATCTGGGACCAGAACGATCCCTCGTCCACCCCGATCAGGACGACCCCGACCAGATAGCCCCCGAAGACGCCGACGGCGCTGAACATGGCGGAAAGCAACGGCATCGAGAGGATGCCGCCCCACAGGCGGGGCGCCACGACACGCGCGACCGGGTCGACCGCCATCATGTCCATCGCCACCAACTGCTCGGTCGCCTTCATCAGCCCGATCTCCGCCGTCATCGCCGATCCCGCGCGCCCGGCGAACAGCAGCGCGGAGACCACCGGCCCCAGCTCGCGCACGAGCGACAAGGCCACGAGCACCCCGAGGGCGCTCTCCGACCCATAGCGCGCCAGCGTGTTGTAGCCCTGAAACCCCAGGACCATGCCGACGAAGAGGCCGGACACCAGGATGATGACCAAGGACAGGACGCCGGCCGAATAGATCTCCTTCACGACGAGGCCGAAGCGCGCAAAGCTCGTCCCCGACTTGGCGAGCGTCAAGAGGAAGAAGCGCGTCGCGTAACCCAGGCGTCGGACGCCATGCAAGACGCGCTGTCCCACGCCCCCGAAGGTATCCAAGAACCAGTCGATCATGGCCGTCCCAACCGCAGATCCTCCCCATAGGGGGGCGCCGTGTATTGGAAGGGCACCGGCCCATCCATCTCGCCGTGGACGAACTGGCGCACGAAAGGCAGCTCCGAATCGCTCATTTGCGCCGCCGTGCCGTGCGCCACGACGCGTCCTTCGGAGACGAAATAGATATCGTCGACGATGGCGAGCGATTCATGCACATCGTGCGTCACCACGATAGAGGTCGCGCCCAGCGCATCGTTGAGCCGGCGGATCAGGTTGCCGATCACCGCAAGCGAAATCGGATCGAGGCCGGTAAACGGTTCGTCGTAAAGGATGAGCATCGGGTCGAGCGCCACCGCCCGCGCCAGCGCCACCCGCCGCGCCATGCCCCCGGACAGCTCCGCAGGCATCAGCTGGCGCGCACCGCGCAGGCCCACCGCATGGAGCTTCATGAGCACCAGGTCGCGGATGAGGCTCTCGGGCAGGCGGGTGTGCTCGCGCAACGGAAAAGCCACATTGTCGAACACCGACAGGTCGGTGAACAGGGCGCCGAACTGCAGCAGCATGCCCAGGCGGCGCCGGAAGCGGTACAAGTCCCTCGAGCGCAGCTCGCTCACCACGCGGTCGGCCACCTTGACCTGCCCCGCCTGCGGCCGCAACTGCCCGCCGATGAGCCGCAACAGCGTGGTCTTGCCGCTGCCCGAGCCACCCATGATGGCGACCACCTTGCCGCGCGCAATCGCCATGTTGATGCCCGAGAGCACCGGGCGCTCGCCATAAGCGAAGGCGACGTCCGTCAATTCGACGAGAGGGGACATAAAGGGTCGCAGTTCTTTTGGTTGATTACCCTGAAAGGGCACGATTCTAGCATTGCTGCACGGCGCTGTGAATATCAGAAGATTCTAATATTATATGTTCCGGACGGATCGCACCACGGGCATCTCGTGCAATAGTCGATGCATCGCGCAATTCCTGGCATCGGAGGACCGCGCGGCCCAGCCTCAAGGCCTGGACGGGATTAGCCGAATTTGAACTGGATGCCATAGCCACCGCGTGGATACTCCCATTCTAGATTACGGGCGAGGCACACCACGCGGCACGTCCCGCATTCGAGACAGCCGTCGGTGATCAGCACCACCTCGCTCCCGTCCAGCGTATAGCAGCCGGCGGGGCAGCACACCAGGCAGGGCTGCCGGCAGCCGCTTTGGCAGCGCGCCTGGTCCACAATGCGGATGTGGGGGTGCCCGGCGTCGATCACATAGCGGTTCTGGAAGAGCTTCTCCTCCACCTTGCCCGCGCTCATCGGAAGGCCCTCCACAGTTTGAACGCATCGCCCAGCAAGCCGAACAACGAGCGGCGCTCCCGAAAACAGGCGAAGATTTCCTTTTCCTTGGAGCGCTTGTCCACCCCGTCCACCGTGAGCATGGTGCGCGCGGCACCGTTGACCAGTTCGGGATAGGTCGTGAAGAACTGGTTGTTGGCGTGGAAGATATCGGGCAGGTCCTTGTACTTCTTCATATCCTTGATCACGAAGCAGTCGTCGAGGCGGCGCCGGTACGCCGCCAGATGCTCCGCGTCCATCGGGGCGCCCGCCCGGGCGAGATCGATGATGGTCTCCGCCGCCATGCGCCCGGTGGTCATGGCCAGGTTGGAGCCCTCGCGGTGCACCGCATTGACGAACATGCCCGAGTCGCCCGCGATAAGCCAGCCATCCCCCCAGACCCGGGGGATCGCGCGGAAGCCCCCTTCCGGGATGAGATGGGCGGCATACTCCTTCATCTCCCCGCCCTCCAGCAAGGGCCGGACAGACGGATGGGCCTTGGTGTGCTCCAGCAGCTCATAAGGGGTCAGGCGCTGTTCCATGAGGTCAGAGAGCATCACGCCCACGCCGATGCTGATCGAGTCCGTGTTGGTGTACAGAAAGCCGGTCCCCATCATGCCTTGGGTGATCTTCCCCATCATCTCGATCACCACCCCCTGCCCCTGCTGAACATTGAAGCGGGACTCCACGAGTTCTTTGGGCATGAAGTGGATTTCCTTGACCGCCAGCGCCACGTCCTTGGGCGCAAGCTCGGAGCGGAAGCCGGCCTTGCGCGCGAGCAGGGAATTGACGCCGTCGGCGATGACCACCACCTCCGCATAGACGGCGCCATCGGCACGGTCGGTCTGCACGCCGATGACCTTCCCCGCACCGTCGCGCAACAGCCCGGTCACCGTGGTCTCGCAGATCACCAGGGCACCCGCCTCCTGCACCTTCTTCGAGAACCATTTGTCGAACTTTGCCCGGATGATCGTGTAGCGGTTGTGCGGCGGCCGGCTGAAGTCGTTGGAACGGAAGTGGGTGCCGATATGGGACTCGTCGTCCATGACCCACATGCGCTGTTCGATGATGTGGCGCTCCAGCGGCGCCTCCTCCCGGAAATCCGGAATCAGCCGCTCCAGCGCATCCGCATAAAGGATCGCCCCCTGCACGTTCTTGGCGCCCGGGGCCTCGCCCCGTTCGATCTGCAGGACCGCAAGGCCCGCTCGGGCGAGCGTATAGGCCGCCGCATTGCCTGCCGGTCCTGCGCCAACCACGATGGCGTCGAAGGTTTCTGCCACGTTGGTGTTCCTCAGCCCACGCGTTTCATCTGCGCCAACTTCTGCTGGAATGCCTCGGTCAGCACGGGCAGAAAACTCACGCAATCGGCCACGATGCCCAGATGGGCAAACCCAAAAATGGGCGCGCTCGGGTCGTTGTTGATGGCGACGATGCAGTCCGAGCCCTCCATCCCCACCCGATGCTGAATGGCGCCCGAGATGCCCGCCGCGATGTAGAGCTTGGGCCTGACCGTCTTGCCCGACTGCCCGACCTGCCGGTCGAGTTCCAGCCACCCGGCCTGCACGACCGGGCGCGAGCCGCCGACTTCCGCGCCCAGCACGCGCGCCAAATCCCACACCAGCTGAAAGTTCTCGCGCTTGCCCAACCCCCGGCCGCCGGCCACGATGATATCGGCATAGGGCAGCTGCGGCGTGTCTCGGCGATCGTCGGCAATGAACGCGAGCACCTTGGTGACGACGTCCTCCTCCTTCAACGTCAGCGGATGCGCCACGATGCGTCCGCTTCGCCCGGGGACGCGCGCCGGCATCGCCATGACGCGGGGCCGCACGGTGGCCATTTGCGGCCGGCAGGACAAGGTGACGATGGTGCACAGCAGGCTGCCGCCGAACGTCGGACGGGTCGAAAGGAGGCTGCGGTTCTCCGGATCGATGGCAAGGCCCGTGCAATCGGCCGTGAGGCCGGTGGCGAGCGTGGTGGCGACGCTGCCGGCCAGATCCCGCCCCTGCGTGGTCGCACCCAGCAGCAGGATCTCCGGCTGATAGACGTTGACGAGCTCCGACAAGCCTTGCGTGAAAGGCGCGTTGCGGTAGGCCGTCAGGACCTCGCTTTGCATCAGGTAGCACAGGTCGGCCCCATGCTCGAAGGCTTCCCGGCACAGCGCGGGACCGTCCGTGCCGGGGGCGCACAGCACGACCCCGGACAGCTCGGTGCCGAGGCTGTCGGCCAGCTTGCGGCCCTCCCCCAGAAGCTCCAGGGAAACCGGATGGACCTGGCCGCGCTCATGCTCGATGACCACCCACACGCCCTTGTAGGCCTGCAGCCGTTCGTCCAGGACGATCTTGCGCTTTCGTTTGACGGGGGCCTGCGGGGCTTCGCTCATGATGACCTCCTCACGCGCGCTTGGCGAGCGCTTCCTCGAGCGCCGGCAGACGGGACACCATGCGCGCGATCAGCTCCGCCGCGCCGGCGGCCAGGTTGCCGTCGGTCACTTCCACCATCTGCGCCCTGTCCGTCCGGGGCGTCGGCGTGAACACCTTCGAGACGACCGTCGGCGACCCCTTGAGGCCGATCTTGGTCACATCGACGATGCCGGCGGCCGCGCGGTCCCATTGTTCGACGGGGACGCGCGCCGCGCGGAACAGGTCGGGAAGCGTGCCGAACCGGATCTCGTTGGTGCCTTCCAGCATCGTCACGAGACAGGGGAGCGCCGTCTTGAGCACCTGCACGCCGCCCTCGGCCCGGCGCTCGACGGTGATGGACCGCCCCTTAGGATCGAATTCGACGATGCGCGAGACATAGGTCAGAAGCTGCAGATCCAGCCGCTTGGCAATGCCCGGTCCGACCTGAGCGGTGTCGCCGTCGATGGTCTGCTTGCCGGTGAACACCACATCCAACGGCTCGCGCTCGTCGAGTCTGCGCAAGGCCGCCGCGAGCGCACAGCTCGTGGCCAGCGTATCGGCCCCGGCAAACGCCTTGTCGGTGAGCAAAACGGCATCGGTCGCCCCGAACGACAGGGCCTTGCGCAAGGCCGCCTCGGCCTGCGGAGGGCCCATGGTGAGCACGGTCACTTGGCCGCCGAAGCGGTCCTTGAGACGCAAGGCTTCCTCGAGGGCGAACAGGTCATACGGATTGATGATGGCCGGCACACCCTGCCGCATGATGGTGTTGGTCACCGGATGCACCCGGATCTGGGCGCTGTCCGGCACCTGTTTGATGCAAACCACGCTATGCATTCGCCTCGCCTTGCTCGCGTTCTGAGTCAATCACGGCGGCCATGATACACTTTGAGGATCCGGCCTGTCGACGCGCCACCCGCGTGAACAGCGAGACCCGAAGCCGATTTCGAACGATCGTCATTTGCCTGCCATCCTCGAGTTCGCACGCATCGCCCATGGATTTCGACCTCTTCTACGAACTGGCCATGCCGCCTTTCCTCTCCCGCTCGGAGGCCCAGGCCTATGAGGAGACGATGGAAGAGATCATCCTCGCCGACGAATTGGGTTTTCGCGGCGCCTGGTTCGTCGAACATCATTTCATGCGGGGCTACTCCCATCTCTCCAAGCCGGACCTGCTCATCGCGGCGCTGTCTCAGCGCACCCGCCGCATCCGCCTGGGATTGGGCGTCATCCCCTTGCCGCTGCATCACCCGGTGCACGTCGCCGAGCGCCTCGCGACGCTCGACATCCTCACCCGCGGGCGCCTCGAAGTCGGCATCGGGCGCGGCTTCTCGCCGAAGGAATTTGCCGTCTTCGGCAGTCCCATGGGGCACTCGCGCGAAAGCGTCGCCGAGACGCTCGCCCTGGTGCGCGCCCACCTCAAGCGCGAACCCGTCACGATCCCTCCCGGGGAGCCCGTCGACATCCTCCCGCACGCCGTGCAGAGTCCCCATCCGCCGCTGTGGAGTGCTGCGGTGAGCCCGCAAAGCTTCGCCTACGCGGCGCAAGAGGGCCTAGGCGTGCTCGCCGGCCCCTTCAAGCCATGGCTCATGACACGCCACGACATCGCCGCATTCCAGGCGGCGTGGACCGGGCCCGGGGCGCCGCGCATCGGCATGACCGTGGGGATCGTCTGCCTGCCCGACCGCACGCAGGCCAAACGCGTCGCCGCCCAGTCGCTCACCTGGTTCTACCGGCAGTTGCTCGAAACCACGCGCCCGGTCTTGGAGTCCCTCTACCCGAGCTACGAGCACTTCCATGCACTGGGCCGCTTCCGCGCGCTCATGGCGCGCGGCATTCATCTCCCGTTGCTCGAGGCCTTCGGCATGGCGGTGGCCGGCACGCCCGACGACTGCATTCGGGCCTTGCGCAAGTATGAAGCGGCCGGCGTCACTCATTTGATTCTCGCCGTCGCCGCCGGCGCAGCCGCGAGCCACACCGTGCGCGAGTCCCTGCGGCTCATTGCCCAAGAGGTCATGCCCGCCTTCAGCCGGCCGCAGGCCAGCGCATGAACGTACTGGTCACCGGTACCAGCGGCTGCCTCGCGCGCGCACTGCTGCCCAAGTTGTGCGCCCATCCGGACATTGCGCGCGTGACCGGCATCGATCTCAAGCCCTGCGCCTTTCGCCATGACAAATTCGCCGCCGTCGCGCGGGATATCCGCGACCCCGGCCTGCCGCGCCTGCTCGAAGGCGCGGACGCGCTGGTGCACCTCGCCTTCGTGGTCCTCAAGGGACGCACCTCAACGGCGGCGATGGCGGCGATCAACGTCCAGGGCAGTATCCGGCTCTTCGAAGCCGCCGCCGGCGTCGAGCGCATCGTCCACCTGTCGAGCGCGGCGGTGTACGGGCACGGCGAGGCGCTCACCGAGGAGGCCCCCTTGCGGCCCTTGCCCGGCTTCCGCTATGCCGCCCACAAGGCGGCCGTGGAGGCGTACCTCGAAAGCCGCCGCCCCGATGCCATCCGGCTGCGCCCCCACGTGATCCTCGGCCCGCATGCGCAGCCCCTGCTCAAGGGCCTGCTGCGCCAGCCGTTCTACGTGCGCCTGCCGGATCCCCAGCCGATGCTGCAATGCGTGCATGAAGACGATGTCGCCGATGCCATCGTGGCGAGTCTTTCGGCTCCCGCCGCCGGGCCCTTCAACCTGGCCGGCCCCGAGCGCTTCGCCTTTCGCGACGCGCTCCTCAGGCTTTCCCCTGGCGCACGCCCGCTCCCGCCCCGGGTCGCCGGCCTCGCCCTGCGGCTCGCCCATGCCATCGCCGGCATCGGCGGTGAGCCTGCCTGGCTGCAGGGCATCAACCGATCCCTCACGCTCGACTGCGGGCGTGCGCGCGAACGGCTGCATTGGGCGCCGCAGCGCACGCTTCAGGCGACATTGGCGGACAGCGCGACGCGCTTCCGGTAAGGGTCACGACCCGAGCTTCGCCCCGCCGGCCGCCACGAACAGGCGTGCCGCGTCGCGCGCGCGCCTGGCCTCGGCCCGGAGGAGCGCAAGCCGGGCGGCCGCGGCGGCCCGCTGGGCATCTTGCACCCGCAAGAGCCCGATGCTGCCGAGCCGGTAGGCCGCAACCGCCAGCCGCGCCGTGCGGCGAGCGACCCGGTAGGCGTTTTTCTGGGCCGCCGCCGCGGCGTCGTCATGGGCCAGCGAGGTCAATGCCGTCGCGACCTGGCCAAACGCATTGAGCACCGTCTGCCGATACTGGGCCGCCGCGGCGCGGTAGGCGGCTTGTGCCTCGCGTTTTTCCGCGCTCAAGGTGCCGCCGCTGAAGATCGGCTGCGCGAGGCCGGCGGCCAGGGAATAGGCGCCCGCTCCCGGCCCGAACAGCGCCGCGGGCGTCAAGGCCTCCGCCAGCATGTCCGCGCTCAGGGTCACGGTGGGATACAGATGGGCGGTGGCCACGCCAACGGCAGCCGCGGCCGCCTTGAGATTCGCCTGCGCCGCCAGAATGTCCGGGCGGTTTCTGAGGAGTTGCGAGGGCACCTGCAAGGGCAGGTCGGACGGCACCCTGAACTCATCCAGGCCGAGGCGCGGCGGCGTCCAGTCCGTGGGCAGGCGCCCGGCGAGCACGGACAGCGCGTGCGAGTCCGCGGCCACCCGGCGCGCCAGGGGCGCGAGCCGGGCAGAGTCCGTCAAGAGCTGCGCCTGGGCGGAGAGCACTGCCACTTCGGTGGCCGTCCCGATGGCGCGCGCGGCCTGGACGAGGCCCAGGGTTTGCCGATCCTCGGCCACGATGCGGCGCACCGCAGCCCTTTCGCCCAAGGCTTCCGCCATGTCGAGGCTCACGGCGACCGCCTCGCCGGTGAGCGTGAGGTCCGCGGCCTCGAGCTCGTGCAACTCATAATCCGCCCGGGCCTGAAGGCGCGCCACCTGATTGCGCTGCGCGCCGAACAGATCGGGCGTCCAGGTGGCGGAAGGGCCCGCCTCGTAGTAGTTGAACGGGGGGATGCTGAACTGCGACGGCCCGAACAGCGCGACGCCGTATTTCTGGCGCCCGGCTTGCGCGCCCAGCGCGACCTGGGGCAGGAGTGCGCCCCTTCCCGCCTGGACGGCGGCTCTGGCCGCCGCAAGTCGCGCCCGGGCCGCGCGCAGGTCCTGGTTGCCGGCGACGACCGTCCGGATCAGGCCATCGAGCGGGCCCGAGCCGAACAATGTCCACCACGCCGAACGCAGCTGATGGTCCAGCCTCACGCGCTGGCGCAGGGAAACGAGCTCGTGGGGAGACGCATATGCCTGCGGGGTGGGGACGAACGGGTGGGCGGTGGGCGGCACGACCGCGCAGGCGGTCAGCGTGGCCGCCGCGAGAACACCCAGCACCCCGATCCGGACGGTCATTCGAGAACCACCATTTCCTGACTCCCCGCCTTGCGCGGCGGACGCAGCAAAAACAGGAGGGGAATGACCGCCAAGGTGAGCACCATCATGAGCTTGTAGTCGTCGATATAGGCGATCATCGAGGCTTGGCGGGTGATGAGCCCGTTGAGACGAAGCAGCGAGGCCAGGCCATGGGGATTCAAGCCGCTTTCGGCGAACGCCAGGCTGCCGAGGTTATAGGGCGTGATGTGCGTGCCGAGCGAGGCATGCACCACCTGGGTGTTGCGCACGAGCAGCGCCTGCACGGCCGAAATGCCGATGGCGCTGCCGATGTTGCGCTGGAGGTTGAAGAATGCTGTCCCCTCGTTGCGCAGATTCCGCGCGAGCGTGCCGAAGGCGAGCGTCGACAGCGGCACGTAGGTCAGCCCGATCCCGAAGCCTTGCAACAGGCCCGAGATGATGACCAGATGGCTGTCCATCAACAGGTCGAACTGCGTCATCTCCCAGAGCGAAAACACCGTAAGGCCCAGGCCGATGCTCATGATGGCCCGCGCATCCCAACGGCCGACGAGGCGGCCGACGACCATCATGCCGATCATCGTGCCGACCCCGCGCGGGGCCGTCACCAGTCCGCTGGCGAAGACCGGATAATCCATCGTGTTCTGCAGCATGGGTGGAATGAGGGCAAGGGTCGCGAACAAGACGACGCCGACCAGGAAGATGAGCACGTTGGCGGTGACGAAGCTGCGGTCGGCGAACAACTGGGGGCTCAAGAAAGGACGGGGATGGGTCGCCGTGTGCACCAGGAAGTAATAGAACGCCAGGGCGGCCACGGCGGCCTCGACGATGATCTCGCGCGAGCTGAACCAGTCCTTTTCCGGCCCGCGATCCAGAAAGAACTGGAAGGCCCCGATGGCGAGCGCCAGCGTGATGAAGCCGAAGAAATCAAACCGCTCGGAATGCTTGTGGGTTTCCGGCATCGAGGCCGAAAGTCCGAGGAAGGCAACGATGCCGACGGGCACGTTGATGAAGAAGACCCAGCCCCAGTTGTAGTTCTGCGTCAGATAGCCGCCCAGGACGGGCCCGAGCACGGGCCCGAGCGTCACCCCGATGCCCCACACCGCCATCGCCTGCCCGTGGCGTTCGGGCGGATTGATGTCGAACAGGACGGCTTGCGACAGCGGCACCAAGGCCGCGCCCGACATGCCCTGCAACAAACGGAATATCACGATCTCCGGCAGGCTGCTGGACAGGCCGCACAAGGCGGACGTCAGCGTGAATCCGGCGATGGAAATGAGGAACACCTTCTTGCGCCCAAAACGTCCGGCAAGCCAACCGGTCAGCGGAATCATGATGGCGGCGGCGATGATGTAGGACGTCAGCACCCAGGCGGTCTCGGCTTCGGTGGCGGAAAGCGAGCCTTGCATCCGGGGCAGCGCGACATTGGCGATCGTCGAATCGAGTGCTTGCATGATGGTCGCGGCCATGATCGAAAACGTGATCAATGCGCGGTTGAGGCCCACCTCCGGCATCGCCTCGTGCGGCGGTTGGGGAACCGCGGCGCCTTCACCCGCTTCCTCGATGACGGCCTCGATCGGCGGTGCGGTGGACTCGTCGGCCATCAGAAGAGGTCCTGCCACCGCGCCTGGCCAGTATCGACACTGACCTCGGCGCTCAAGCCCGCGCGAAGGGGCGCATTCGGATCATCGTTCTCGATGGACAGCCGCACCGGCAAGCGCTGCACGACCTTCACCCAGTTTCCGGTGGCATTCTCCGGCGGCAGCAGCGAAAAACTCGACCCCGTGCCGGGGCTGAAGCTTTCGAGCCGACCCTCGAAATGCTGGCGGGGGTAGGCGTCGAGTGCGATCGACGCCGCCTGGCCGCGCCGCAGCTTGGCAAGGGCGTTCTCCTTGAAATTCGCCTCGACCCAGACGTCACGGGAAGACACCAGCGCGAACAACGGGACGCCCGCTTTGATGTAGTCGCCCACCTGCACGCCCTCCACCTTGGCGACGACGCCGTCCATCGGCGCCCTCACCACCATGTAGGACAGATCGAGTTTGGCGCGCGCCAGGGCGGCCTTCGCGAGCTTGACGCTGGGATGCTCGTCGATCGGCAAGGCGGGGTTGTTGCCCAGCAGGGCCGCCGCGCGGGCCTGCTCCTGCGCCGCCGCGTCCGCCTGGGCGAGCGCCGCCGCTGCGGCGTGGACGGCTTCGTCAAGGGTGCTTTGCGAGGCGATGCCCCGGGCGGCCAGCTGGCGTACACGGGCCAGCTCGCGCTTGCGGTAGGCGACCCGATCGAGCGCATCGCGCGTCGCCGCTTGGCGGCTGCGATAGGCGGCCTCCAGCGCGGCGATGTCCAGGCGGCTCGCGGCGAGCCTCGCCCGGGCTTGCGCCACCGCGATGGCGGCTTCGCGCGCATCGAGTTCGAACAACGGCTCGCCGCGCCGGACGCGCTGGTTGTCCGTCACGTCGATGCGAACGATGCGTCCCTCGCGATTGGCGCTGATGTCGACGCGCGCGGCCTGCACGTAGGCATCGTCGGTCGACACATACCGCCCCCCCAACAGATAGGCCAAGGCGGCAACGACCAAGGCGACCAGCGTGCCGCCGATCAGCAGCCGCAGCCGCAGCCCTTCTCGGCCTTCGGGAGTACCCTTCATTATTTCGTGAAACCTTTCGCCAATCCGATGCATGAGATTCTACTTGACATCCATTGTAAAGATAATACTTAATAATCCGTATTCATTATGTTGCATATCCGCATAATCGACGTTCACGCCGGTGGGAGATTCCAGGGATGCGCGGCACTGAATTCGCTGAATTGCGGGCGTTCCTGCAGGTCGCCGAGCAGGGCAACTTCGTGCGCGCCGCCGCCCAGCTGGGGCTTGCACCCTCGACGCTGAGCCAGACCATCCGGACGCTGGAAAAGCGGCTGGGATTGCGTCTGCTGCATCGCACGACCCGCAGCGTGAGCCTCACCGAGGCGGGAACGCATCTGGCGGCCCGCATACGCCCCGCCTTCGAGGAACTGAATGCGGCGATAGAATCGGTCAACGACTTCCGTGATGTCCCCGTCGGAACGCTGCGCCTGAGCGTCTCGGCCATTCCCGCGCAGATGGTGCTCGCGCCCCTGCTGAAAACGTTTCTCGCGGCGTATCCGGGCATCCAGCTCGACATCGTGGTCGACAGCCGCAATGTCGACATCGTCAAGGAACGCTTCGACGCCGGCATCCGCTACGGGCGGCTCATCGCGCAGGATATGGTCATGGTCCCGGCGACGCCCCCGTCACGCATTCTGGCGGTGGCATCCGCCGAGTATCTCGCCACCCATTCGCGGCCGACCAGTCCGCATGAACTGCAGGCGCATGTCTGCATCCGCTTCCGGGGCAGCAATCAGCTGCTGCTGCCGTGGGAATTCGAAAAGGAGCAGAAAAAGGTCGAGGTCGCGGTCCACGGCCCCCTGATCGTCAACGACGTCGACCTCATGGTGAAGGCCACCCGGGCCGGCATTGGCGTGGGCTATATCGCCGAGGCGTATATCCGCGAAGACATCGCGCAAGGACAGCTCGTGCCGCTATTGACCGACTGGTCTCCGACCTACGACAGCTGGTACGTCTACTACACCAGCGGGAGCCACATGCCGGCCCCGCTCAAGGCGTTTGTCCAGTTTCTGCGCAGCCGCATCGAACCGGGCCTGGGCGAGCGCGCTCCGTCTTGAGGGCCGCGGGGGTCCCGCCGAACCGCCAGGAGGCACGCCGATGGCATGATCCGGCGGGTGCCCCCCAAGGGGGAAATTGCCCCCGCTTCCACCGTGGGCCTCCATCCAGCCGCCATCGCCCGCTGTGCAGCTGCGGCCTACTCGAGCAACTCGGTGTCTTCGTGCCGATACGGCGGCGCGCAGCGACACAGCAGTCGCAGCGGCTCGGGGCCAGGATTGTGCAGGGCATGGGGCGTTCCCGGCGGGATGCAAACGGTGTCTCCGGTGCAAACCGGGAAGGTCTCGCCCGCGAGGCGCATGACGCCCTCGCCGGCAATGAAGTGATGAACTACTCCATATATGGACGCCCACTGTTTGCCAAGCGCAAAGCCGGTTCGGGAATCGCTATGGCTGGAGTACTGCGGCGCAAATCGGATAGATCTCTTCGGTTTCCCCGTGCCTGTGCAGCAGCGTCGTGCCACCGGGCGCCACGATCGCCTCAGCCATGCTCTGGCGCGCGTTGCCGTGGCGGTCCGGGTGCATCAGTTCGCGGATCAGTGATCCGTCCTTGGTGCGGTAGGCGTGGACTTCATCGCAGATGCTACGCAACACGTGCATGCTGATCCCGATAGCAAAAATTCGAACGGGAACGCAAGGGCAGTGAGTGCGACCGCATTTCCCCCAAGGGAACGCTATCGCCCGAGCACGCCCAAGGCGAGCGGTGGCTCATCCAACAAGGCGGCTTGCTCCCGCAAGGCCAGGATGTGGTCTTGCCAATAGTGCTGAGTATTGAACCAGGGAAAATTGGCGGGGAACGCCGGATCCGCCCAACGCCGCGCGAGCCAGCCAGCGTAATGGATCATCCGCAAGGTGCGCAACGGCTCGATCAACTGAAGCTCGGTCGGATCAAAATCGTAAAACAGACGGTATCCCTCGATGATCGCGTCCAACTGAGCGCTCATCTCGTCGCGCTGCCCTGAGAGCAGCATCCACAGATCCTGCACGGCCGGCCCCATGCGGGCATCGTCGAGGTCCACGAAGTGGGGCCCGCCTTCGCTCCACAGGATGTTGCCGGGGTGACAATCGCCATGCAGCCGGATCACGCGGACCGGGCCGGTGCGCGCATAGCACCGGCGTACCCGCTCCAGCACGTCCGCGACCACGCTCTCATAGGTCGCCCTGAGGTCCGCCGGAAGAAAATCGTGGGCAAGAAGGAATTGACTGGGCTCTTCTCCGAAAGTCCGCAGATCAAGCGAAGGGCGGTGCGTGAAGGGCTCCAGCGCGCCGACGGCATGGATGCGCCCAATGAAGCGGCCCATCCAGCGCAAGGTCTCAGGATCGTCCAGCTCGGGCGCACGTCCCGGGCAGCGAGGATACAGGGCGAACCGAAACCCTCCGTGCGCATGCAGCGTCGCGCCTTGTGCGTCGGCGATCGGGGCGACCACCGGGATCTCGCGGCGGGCCAGCGCTTGCGCGAACGCATGTTCTTCGAGCAACGCAGGCTCCGACCAGCGGCCTGGCCGATAAAACTTTGCGACCAGGGGATCGCCGTCGACAACGCCCACCTGGTAGACCCTGTTCTCAAAGCTGTTGAGCGCAAAAAGCCGCCCGTCGCAGGAAAAACCGACGCCTTCCACGGCATCGAGTATGACCTCAGGATGCAGTGACGCGTAGGGCTGGGCAGGCGATGCGGGCGAGGGGGTGCGGTCAGCGTCGGTCATGGAGGCCATCGAGCCCGATAGTGTATTCGAGCCTTGTACCCTATCACACCCGCTCGCGGCATGCCACCCGTCATGACGCATGCATAGCGATGGCGGGCCGGCGCATCGCAAGGTCCGGCCGGCCCATTACCGCAGTCCGCTTCCCGCCTCGGCACGGGATGAGCCGGTGCCGCCCCCGTTCCGATCGGGCCGTTGCCCGCCGGTCGCAAGGCACAACGGTACACAGCACCCCTTGCGCCGTGCGCGACGGCTGCGCTTCGAAAGACCGCCATCTCCGATTCCTTGGCGTGGGCCATGGAACTTGTTGCCCATTTCGCCGTCGTTATATTAACTGTTCTGCCCTAAGCGGAAGCTGCCTGGACGCTTTCCGGCTGCTCCCGGCGTGCGCCACCGGACCGACGCGTCAGTGCCCGCCTGCCAGGCGGTCGGCACCGCGCGTCGGCCGATTCAGCCTCTTCCTCGGCCACGGCCTTGACTGCGATTCAAAGAACTGCGGGGACCGCTCATGGAACGCGAACCGAAAGAAGTCATTCCCGCCGGCAAGGCGCCCTCGCCCGGCTGGCGCGCACCCGTCTGGACGGGCGCGCGCAAGGACCTCGTGGGCACAGCGGTGGCTGGCAGTCGCGTATGGTTTACGGTGGCCAAGGGTATCGTCACCGAGGTTTACTATCCGCGCATCGACATCCCTCAGATCCGGGATCTGGGATTCCTTGTGGGCGACGGCAAGGGATTTTGGGTCGAGGTCAAGCACAATCCCGGTTACGCGCTTCAATGGGCGGACGATGCCATCCCCGCCGCCACCATCACCCACCATCATGATCGCTTCACCTTGCAGCTGCGCATCTGCACTGACCCGCTCCGGGAATGCCTGCTGGTGGATTTCGCCTTGCAAAGCCCTGACCCTTTGGGCGTCTTTGCCCTGCTCGCCCCGCGTCTGGGCGAGACGCATGTCCATAACGAGGCCTGGGCGGGCGAGTGGAACGGACGCCCGGTACTCTGGGCCGAGGAGGCCCCTTTCGGCCTGGCCCTCCTAGCACGGGACCGGGAGGGGAGGCCGGCCTTGGGGATGCGTTCCGCCGGAGAAGTGGGGGCCAGCGACGGCTGGCAGGACTTCGATCAGCACGACCGCATGACATGGTCGTTTGCGCAGGCAGGTCCCGGGGAGGTGGCACTGACCGCCGCCCTGCCCTCCCAAGGTACGCTGGCCATCGGCTGGTCCAGCAGCAAAGAGGCGGCGGCCACCGTCGCGTGGGCCAGCCTGATGGCGGGCTTCGACGCGGCGTGGGCCGGTTACCTGGAAGGCTGGCAGGCTTGGTCCCGGGGCCTCAAGATGCCGCAGGGGGGGAAAGCCGCCCTTCCCGGTTCCTGCCAGAGCCTGTTGCGGCGCTCCGCGACAGTTCTGAAGGTGCACGAGGACAAGAGCTCCCCGGGTGCGATGGTGGCAAGTCTTAGCATCCCGTGGGGCGCCGCGAACGCCAGCCTGGGAGGGTACCACCTGGTCTGGACGCGGGATCTTGTGGAAACGGCGGGGGCGCTCGTCGCCCTCGATCTGTTGGACGACGCCCGTAGCGTGCTCGACTACCTCCTGGCCACCCAGAGGGACGACGGGCACTGGCTGCAAAACCAATGGCTCGGGGGGAAGCCCTTCTGGCAAGGGATTCAGCTGGATGAAGCCGGTTTTCCCATTCTGCTCGCCTCCCAACTCCGGGAGCGTGGCGCCTTGGGGCGCATACCCGTATTGCCCATGATCCGGCGCGCCCTGCGCTTCATCATCCACGAGGGACCATGCACCGGGCAGGACCGTTGGGAGGAAGACCCCGGCGTGAACACCTTCACGCTGGCCGTGGCGATTGCCGCCCTGGTCGAGGGCGCATCGTTCCTCTCCGGCAAGGCCGCGCAACTGGCCCTCATGTTGGCCGACTACTGGAATGCCCATGTCGAGGACTGGTGCTTTGCGGAGGGCACCGCCCTGGCGCAGCGCCTGGGCGTGCGGGGCTATTACCTGCGTGCGGCCCCCGACGATGTGCTGTTCAGCGACGGGGCCAAACGCGAGGAACTGCTCATCAGGAACCGCCAGCACGGTGCGGCACCGCCCGCCGATGAACAGATCAGCACGGATTTCCTGCAGTTGTGCCGTTACGGCCTGCGCAGCGCCCGGGATCCTTGCGTGGCAAGCAGTGTCGCCGCCATCGATCGCACGCTCAAGATTGAGACCCCCTCCGGCCCGACGTGGCACCGCTATAACGGCGATGGCTACGGGGAGCATCGCGACGGCAGCCCCTTCGACGGCACCGGGCGGGGGCGCGGCTGGCCTCTCCTGGTCGGGGAGCGCGGACATTACGCCCTGCTCCTCGGAGAGGATCCTTTGCCCTATCTGCAGGCGATGGCGGCCATGACCGGGTCGGGGGGATTGTTGCCGGAACAGGTTTGGGACGACGATCCCATTCCCGCGCGGGATTTGCACCCAGGGAAGCCCAGCGGCTCGGCGATGCCGCTGGTCTGGGCCCACGCCGAGTTCATCAAGCTTTGCCTGAGCCGGATGGCCGGCCAGCCCGTGGATCGCCCGCCCCGGACCTGGGCGCGCTACCAGGGCAAGCGCCCGCAGGCCGATTTCATCCTTTGGCGACGGCGCCAGCATCCGAATCGCGTGGCTGTGGGCCAGGAGCTCCGCTTCCTGTTACCGGATCCCGGAATCGTGCACTGGACCCGCAACGATCACCCCGATTGGGTGGATACCCCCACGGAGGATTGGGATCTCGGGCACCTCGCCCGCCTGTCGACGGACGATTTTGCGGCGGGAGACACCTTGCGCTTCACCTTCTATTGGCCGGACGCGGGACGCTGGCAGGGCGAGGATTTCACCATCGACGTTTCAGGAGGCCACGATGCTGCACATTGATCTCACGGGGAAAAAGGCCTTGGTGACGGGCGGGAGCGGCGGATTGGGCCAGGCCATGTCCCGCGTGCTCGCCCAGGCCGGCGCGGCCGTGGCCGTCCACTACGGCAAGGACGAGGACGCCGCGGCGCGGGTCGTGGCGCAAATCCGACAGGCCGGCGGCACGGCGGTGTCCGTCGCCGCGGACGTCGCCGACCCGGAAGACGTCGAGCGGCTCTTCCAGGCCGTCGACCAAGCGCTCGGCGGCCTGGACATCCTGATCAACAATGCCGGCTCCGACGGCACCCGGGCCTTCTGCGCCGACGCCGATCCGGCGCAGTGGCAACGCACGCTCGCCATCGACCTCACCGGCCCCTATCTGTGCGCGCGACAAGCCTTGCAACGGATGCTGGCGCAGGGGCGGGGCGTCATCCTCAATATCACGTCGGTGCACGAGTTCATCCCCTGGGCCGGTTACGGCGCATACACGAGCGCCAAGGCGGGCCTGTCCATGTTCACCAAGACGGTGGCCCAGGAAGCGGCCGCCAAAGGCGTGCGCGTGGTGGCGCTGGCACCGGGGGCCATCAAGACGCCCATCAACGAAAACGTCTGGAGCGACCCGCGCGGCCTGGCCGACTTGGATCAAAAGATCGCCATGGGCCGTCCGGGGGAACCCCAGGAGGTCGCCCAGGTCGCCGCCTTCCTGGTGAGCGATCTGGCTTCCTACGTCACCGGCACCACGGTGGCCGTCGACGGGGGCATGTTGATCTATCCGGACTTCCGGCACGGCGGGTGAAGACGGCCGCCGCGGTGCCCGCCACCGGCAGCGCGGCCGCCGGTCAGCCCTGCACCAGGCGGATCTCCGCAGCCGCCAGGTTGTCTCGCGTGCCCCGCAGGACCAGCACGTCACCGACCATGAGGCGCGTGTCGGGCTGCGGATCGAACCCGCGAATGTGGCGCCGACGGATGGCGATCGGCTCGACCATGAACGCTTCCAGGTCGACTTCGGACAACGTCTTTCCCACGGCGGCCGCGCCGTCGGGAAGCCAGACCGTCTGCAGCCTCGGCTGGGCCGCCTCGCTCTGCTCCAGGGTCGCGTCCGTCGTTCCGCGGTAGAAACCGCGAAACAGTCCGTAGCGCTGGCTGCGCACCTCGCGCACGCGCGAGAGCACCCGCGCCAGCGGCACCCCGAGCAGCATCAAGGCATGCGAGGCCAGCGTCAAAGACCCCTCCATCACTTCCGGCACCACCTCGGTCGCGCCCGCGCTGAGGAGCGCCGGCAGCTCGGCATCGTCGAGGGTGCGCACGACGACCGCGAGGTCCGGCCGCAGCTCTTGGGCATGATGCAGGATCTTCATCGCCGACCGCACGTCGGCATAGCTCACCACCAGCGCGCGCGCACGCCTGAGTCCCGCCGCAATCAACACCTCGCGCCGCGCCGCGTCGCCGTACACGACCGATTCGCCCGCCGCCGAGGCCTCCCGCACGCGTTGCGGGTCCAAATCCAGCGCGACAAAAGGAATGCCCTCCTGCTCCAGGAGGCGCGCCAGATTTTGTCCACTGCGCCCATAGCCGCAGATGATCACGTGACCCTCCACGCCAAAGCTGCGCACCGCCACCTCGTGCAGCTCGCGCGCCCTTCCCAGCCACTCGCCGCCGCAGCACCAGCGGACGATGAGGTCGGCGTTCTGGACCATGAAGGGCGCCGCCAGCATGGACAGCAGCATCACCGCGAGCGAGAGCTGCAGGAGACCGGGTGGCAGCACGTGCAAGCGGCCCGCCTGATAAAGCAGCACGAAGCCGAACTCGCCCCCTTGCGCAAGGCCCAGGCCGGTGCGCATCGCGACCGGCAGTTCGTTGCCGAACAAAAGCGCAAGAGCTGCCCCGGCGGCGACCTTGATGGCCACGAAAATCGCCAGCGCGAGAAGCACGACGCCGATGTGCTCGAACACCATCCGCGGATCGAGCAGCATCCCGATGCCGACGAAGAACAGTCCCAGCAGGACATCGCGAAACGGCTTGATGTCGTCTTCGACCTGGTAGCGGTATTCGGTCTCGGAGATCAGCATCCCCGCGAGGAACGCGCCCAGCGCGAGGGAGAGCCCGGCGGATTCGGTAAGATAGGACAGCCCCAGGGTGACCAGCAGGACATTGAGCATGAAAATTTCGGAGGAGCGCTGCCGGGCGATGAACTGGAACCACGGACGCATCAGCCGCTGCCCGAGCACCAGCAACAGCGCAAGCGCCGCCCCCGCCTTGAGCGCGGCCCAAGCCAGCTCGGTGGCCGGCCAGGGCGCGCGGTGGGCCAGCACGGGAAGCAGGATGAGCAGGGGGACTACGGCGAGGTCCTGGAACAGAAGCACGCCGATGATCTGTCTTCCGTGCGGCGATTGCAGCTCCAGGCGCTCGGCCAGGACCTTCGCGACGATGGCGGTCGAGGACATGGCCGCGGCGCCGCCGAGCGCGATCGCCGCCGTCACGCCCACGCCCAGGAGGGGCGATATCGCCAAGACCAGGAGGAGAATCGTCATGACCTGGGCGCCCCCAAGCCCGACGACCACCCCCTTCATGGCGAGCAGCCGCGGCAGGCTGAATTCGAGGCCGATGCTGAACATCAGGAAGACCACGCCGAATTCGGCCAGCCGGTGCGTCTGCGAACCGGCCGGAACCCACCCCAAGGCATGGGGGCCGATCAGCATCCCGGCCAGCAGATAGCCCATCGGCGAAGGCAGCTTGATCACCCGAAACAGCGCCACCGCCAGGACCGCAGTGCCCAGCAGCGCCAGAACAAGCGGCAGCGTGACGGACGCGGAGCTCGCCTCGGTCATGGAAGCGCCCGTGCCGCCTTGTCATCGCTGACAGCCCGAACGGGCACCGCTTGAGCGAGACTGCCGTCTGTATTATGCTTAGGCACTTTGCCCCAAGAGTCACTCGTTTGGAATCCACGCGGCGCGCCGGAAAACGAGTCGCCCTCCGCGTCCGGCGCCACCCGGAATCCAGGAAAACCGGCCGGGTCATTCCACGCAATTGAGATCACGATGCCGTCGACGCTTTCCGCTGACCAGAAGAGCCTTTCCCCTCCCCATGACGCCGTGCAGGCGCTCGAACTCGCCCGCCGGGTCCTGCGCACCGAGGCCGCCGCCGTTGAGGCCCTGATTCCGCGGCTCGACGAGCAGTTCGTCGAGGCCCTGCAGATCATTCTACACTGCGCCGGACGGGTCGTCGTCAGCGGCATCGGCAAGTCGGGGCACATCGCGCGCAAGATCGCGTCGACCCTGGCCAGCACCGGCACGCCCGCCTTTTTCGTCCATCCCGCCGAAGCAAGCCACGGCGATCTCGGCATGATCACCGCCGACGATGTCCTCATCGCCCTGTCCAACTCCGGCGAAAGCGCAGAGCTTGTCAGCATCGTGCCGCTGCTCAAGCGCAAGGGTGCGCGCCTCATCGCGCTGACCGGCAACGCCCGCTCATCGCTCGGGCGGGCGGCGGACGTCCATCTCGACACCTCCGTTGCGGAAGAAGCATGCCCGTTGGGGCTCGCGCCCACGGCCAGCACCACCGCCACCCTCGCCCTCGGGGATGCCCTCGCGATCGCGCTGCTGGATGCACGCGGCTTCGGACCGGACGACTTCGCCCGCAGCCACCCCGGCGGCGCGCTGGGCCGGCGCCTGCTCGTGCATGTGCGGGACATCATGCACGGCGGAGACGCCATCCCCAAGGTCCCGCATGATGCGCTCGTCAGTCATGCATTGCTGGAGATGTCGCGCAAGGGGCTGGGCATGACGGCGGTGGTCGACGACGCCGGAAGCCTTATCGGCATTTACACCGACGGCGACTTGCGGCGCACGCTGGACATGGGCGTGGAACTGCGCACCACGCCGATCACCCAGGTCATGACCCGCAGCCCGCTCACCATCCGGCCCGACAGCCTGGCGGCGCAGGCCGTGCAGCTCATGGAAAGCCGCAAGGTCAACGGGCTGCTGGTGGTCGACGAGGCGGGCCGCCTGCTCGGCGCCTTCAACATGCTGGACGTCTTGCGCGCCGGCGTCGTCTAGGTCGCGGGAAAGCCCATGAGCGAACTCTTGAACAAGGCGAAAGACGTCCGACTGTTCATCTTCGACGTCGACGGCGTGCTCACCGACGGCACCCTTTATCTGGGAGACGACGGGCAGGAATACAAGGCATTCAATTCGCTCGATGGGCACGGGATGAAAATGCTCAAGGCGAGCGGGGTCGAGCTCGCGATCATCACCGGACGCCGTTCCCAGTGCGTCGCGCACCGCGCCGCCAACCTGGGCATCGCGCACCTGCATCAGGGCGTGGAAGACAAGCTGGCCGCCTATGAAACGCTGATCGCCAGCCTCGGGCTTGCGCCCGGGCAAACCGGCTATATGGGCGACGATGTGATCGATCTGCCCGTCCTGCGCCGCGTCGGGTTCGCCGTCTGCGTCCCGGCGGCGCCGGAACTCGTGAAGGCGCATGTGCATTACGTGACCCAGCGGCCGGGGGGCCGCGGCGCCGCACGCGAAGTCTGCGAACTGGTCATGCAGGCCCAGCACACCTTCGATGCGCAAATGGCGGCCTACCGGGTATGAAGGAGCGCATCATCGCCACCTGGCTGCCGGTCGTGCTGATGCTCATCGCCGCGGGCCTTTCGTATTGGCTCGACCGCGCCGTGCGGGCCGGCGCCGGCGGACAGGCCCACCATGCCCGGCATGACCCGGACTATTACATCGACGATTTCCGCGCGGTGAACCTCGGCTCCGACGGGCGGCCCACCTACAGCCTCGCGGCGGCCAAAATGGTGCACTACCCCGATGACGACAGCACCGCGCTCACCCTTCCCGACTTTTCCGGCTTCACCAGCAACGGGGCGCCGGTGCGCATCACCGCCGACCGGGGATGGCTCTCGAGCCACGGCACGGACGTTGACTTCACCGGCAACGTCCGGGTGGTGCGCGCCCCCTATGACCACCAGGGCGCCACGACGCTGACCACCAGCTTCCTGCATCTCGTGCCCCGCCAGAAAATCGCCACCACCAATCAGGCGGTCACCATCGTCGCGACGAACACGCGGGTCACGGCGGTCGGCATGGAAATGAACAACAAGACCCAAATCCTCAAACTCTTGTCTCGCGTCAAGGCTCGCTATGCCAAGATCCACTAAGCTGACTTCCCGGTTCCGCGCACACCTTCGGGTCGCGGCCCTCGCCCTCCTGGCCGCGTGCCTTCCCCTGCGGGCCATGGCGGAAAACCCCGACGCCAATCAGCCGATCACGCTGGCGGCCGATACGGTCACCGTCAACAACGCGACGGGCATCAGCATCTATCAAGGCCACGTCGTGCTCACGCAGGGCTCGCTCGTGATCCAGGGCGACCGGATCATGGTCAAGCAGGATGCCAACAACGCCTTCGAGCACGGAACGGTCTGGGGCAATCCGGCCCACTTCCGTCAAAAGCGTCCCGGCTCCGACGAGTACGTCAAAGGCTATGCCAGCCGCATCGAGTACAATGCGCAGACCGGCTTGGCCCAGCTGTTCGGCCATGCCATCCTGACGCGCGGCAAGAATGAGGTGCAAGGCAGCTACATCTCCTACAACTCCCAGACGCAATTTTTTCAGGTCATCGGCGGCGTGACCCGAGGGGTGGGTCAAACGGGCGGCCGCGTGCATGCCGTCATCCAGCCGAAGAAGACCCCGCCGCCGGCCAACGCCCCGGCGGGCGCGGCACCCGCCCCCGCTCCGGAGGCGGGCACGCCATGAGCGAACTGAAAGTCACCGGACTCCATAAGCGCTACAAGGCACGCAGCGTGGTGCGCGACGTCTCGCTTTCCGTCGCAAGCGGCGAGGTGGTCGGCCTGCTCGGGCCCAACGGCGCCGGCAAGACCACGTGCTTCTACATGATGGTGGGGTTGGTGCCCGTGGATGGCGGGCAGATCGAGCTGGACGGCCACAACCTCTCCCATATGCCGATCCACCGGCGTGCCCGCCTGGGGCTCAGCTATCTTCCGCAGGAAGCGTCCATCTTCCGCAAGCTCACCGTCGATGAAAACGTGCGGGCCGTGCTCGAACTGCAGGACTTCTCGCGGACGGAAATCGACGAGCATCTCGACGCGCTGCTGCACGAACTGCACATCGGCCACCTGCGCGAACATCCGGCCATGAGCCTGTCGGGAGGGGAGCGGCGGCGCGTGGAAATCGCGCGCGCCTTGGCCAGCCAGCCCCGAT
>JAKAFK010000120.1 GCA_021817985.1 Pseudomonadota bacterium
GACGCCGATGATGCAGTCGCAGCACACCAAGCAGACCAAGGTGCTGATCGTTACGCTTGCCGAAACCACACCCGTACTGGAAGCAGCAACCCTGCAAGCCGATTTGCGCAGGGCGGGGATAGAACCCTGGGCATGGATTATCAATTCCAGCGTGGCAGCAACTTCAGCAAAATCAGCTTTGCTGCGTCAAAGGGCCGCGAATGAAATTCGCGAAATCAATGCTGTTGCCGGTCAGCATGCTCACCGTTATGCTGTCGTTCCGCTACTCAGGGATGAGCCTGTTGGGGTGATTCGATTGCGGGAATTGATACGAAACTCGAATTGAAACCCGCAACCTAGCATTGCGTCGCGAGGGACTGGCTTACGGCAGGCTTCGCCCACTTCCAGCTAGCCCTTTCATTTTATTTTAGCCGCCAGGAAAAGGAGATCGTACCGAGGAAACCGCTACCGATCGTATGGCAGAGACTTGTGAGCTCCGAGGGAAGGACGTGTGATCGCTGCAACGCCACCTATCAAGAGATGCAGCGCGCAGTCGAAAAACTCAAACAGTCCCTTCGGCCATTGGACATTGAGCCAAGTCTCGAAATAAGGGAGATAGATGAGAGGTCGTTCAAGGCCAACCCATCGGAATCTAACGTAAGCGGTCTATTAACGACGCCATTGACCGCGGAGGGGAATTTCTAGCCGCGTGATGACGGTCCGTTCAGGTGACGGAGCGTACCAAGCGCCAGGGTAGCAAGGCGTCGTAGTCATCTGCAACTCTTACCAACGGCAGGGCTCGGAACAAGGCAACGAGATAAGAATAGGGGTCGATGGCGTTCGCCTTGCAGGTCTCGATCAAAGAATAGAGATTGGCGCTGGCATTGGCGCCACCGACGGTGTCGGAGAACAGCCAGTTGCGCCTGCCGACAACGAAGGGGCGGATCGCGTTCTCGCAGGCGTTGTTGTCGATCGGGTAGGTTCCGCGCTCGACATAACGGATCAACTTTGGCCACTGGGACGACAGGTAATGCAACGCTTTGCCGAGCAGGCTGCCCGGCAGCACGCTGTGCAAATGCCGTAGCAGGAGATCCTCGATTCTCGCCAGCACAGGCCGGCTGTGTTCAGTTCGGAGTTGCTGACGTTTCTCCGCCGATAGGTCTCGGGCTTTGGACTCGATGGCATAGAGCTCGGCAATAGCCGCAATGAACTGCGTCGCGGGCTGACCTGGGCCACGAGCCTGTTTCGAGATCACCGCCTCGGCCTCGACGAAATACCGTCGGCAATGAGCCCAACATCCGAGATGGATAAGTGCGCTGGACGCGGCAATCCCGTTATAGACCTCGTAGCCATCGGTCATCAGCACCGCTCCTGGCTTGATCCCGGCATATAGGGTCGTGGCGTGGGCTCCTCCTCGCCCCGGCGCATAGTGGAACAATCGGACCGGAGGACCGGTACCACTCATCTGCGCCCAGAGATAACTCTTCGTCTGTGCCGCCCGACCCGGTTCCTTCAGCACCTGGATCACAGTCTCGTCGCCGAACACCAGGTCAGCGTCGAGCAGATGGTCGCGCAGTAAATTGATGATCGGCTGCACCGCCTGACCCACACGCACCACGCTTGCCGCCAGCGTGGTGCGCGACATATCCCCGCCGAATCGCCCCAGCAAGGCGGCCTGGCGGTACAGCGGCAGTGCATCCTGATATTTGGAGGTCACCACCCAGGCCAGGGCCGATTCCGTCAGCAATCCCTTGGGGATGATCCGCGCTGGCGCCGGCGTGACCTTGATGCCCTGGTCGCAGCACGGGCAGGCGTACTTGACCCGTTGGTGCTGGATCACCCGCACCTGCTGCGGAATGATATCGAGCTGCTCACTGATCTCGGCACCAATCTCCACCAACGCCGTTCCGTCATGCGGGCAGGTCCGTTCCGATTCCGGCAACTCGTGCCGAATCACTTCTCTCGGCAGTGAAGGATCGAGGGGTTTGCGCCCGCGCTTCTTGCGCTTGTGCCCAGCCACCTCGATTCCGTCATCAGGTCCCTCTTCCTGCGCAACAGCGGTGTCCGCGGTCGGCGCCAGCGCCTCTGCCTCGTTGAGAAACAGATCACGCTGCTCAGTCCCACGGGCTTCGCTCTTGGCGGCAAAGAGTTGGTGTAAAAATGCCTTGAGCCGTTCTTGCAGAAGATCACGTTCAACCGTTACGACCCGAAGTGCGCCACGAAGCGTATCGCGCTCGGCAATCAGCGCGTTCAACTCTTCGGTCGTGATCGTTGTGGTCGCCATCGTGGGATTAGACCAGCGACGCCCAATCGCGTTCACCCTACGCGCAAATAATTTCGATCCGGGTGGGTGCGCATCGCCGACAGATCGATTCCCTCCAGCAACCAGTGCAGTTGCTCCACCGTCAGTTCGACTACTGCCGCCTCCCTCGGCCAGACGAAGCGGTCTGCTTCCAGCCGCTTCATCAATAACCAGAAGCCTGTACGATCCCAGAGTAACAGCTTCACCCGATTTCGCCGCCGGTTGCTAAAGACGTAGACCGCTGCCGCAAACGGGTTCAGCCCCAGCGCCTGCTCCACCAGCGTGGCCAGACCGTTGATGCTCTTCCGACCATCCACTGCCTCCCGGTGAAGGAACACCTTCAGCCCTGCGTCGAGCCGGAACATGGCAATCGGCACAGCAGCTTCAGAATCAGCGATAGCTCGTCCAGGCCGAGATTGCTCAGATCGAGTTTGACGCCATTGGGCATTTCCGCGCCCAAGCTCAATGGACTCGCCTTTGCGCCGGCCTTAACCTGAACCACCGGCACGAACGGTGATGTCCTGGCCAGCGCGCTATTCCCCGAGACCTGGGGCGCCACCGACCACTGGCCTCCGCGCTGATGTCGGGTTATCCAGGTGCGCAGAAGATTCGCATTGATCCCATGCTGCAGCGCCATCCGTGCTACCGATATCCCAGGTCGCAGACAGGCCTCGATCAATTCTCGCTTCGCTTCCTTGTCGTAGCAGCAGCGACCATCCCGCTTATGCCCAACCACCAGGCTCCTCGATAACTCTGTGTCTTTCTCTGTCATAGGTGTCCACCTTGATTTACCTGGACACGATCATTACCGACTCAGCACCTCAGTGCCAGACGTGGTCAATAGAGCGCTTACAATCTAACCGCATTTGGATTGCGGGGAGACCAATGGAGGAATGGCTCGGTGCAAGCGTCGGAAGTAGCCCCTGTTGCTCCGTCTGTGGGACATCAGAGTGTCGAACGGTCGAGGTAGAGGGAACTATCTTTGAAACCATCCCCGAGAAACTCTTCCTCAAAGCGGCTTTGATAGCTTCCTCTCAGTCGTTAAGCGCCGGGAGCGAGGAGGGATTGTGATCGCCAGCGTTCCGCTTGCCGACGAGATGTGGCGGCCTCTTGCCGAAGGTGAGGTTGTAGCCGTGTCATCTGCGAAATTGCTCGATTCCGCGCTGCCATGAGTGCAGCTTTCGCCGACAAACTGGAACTCACATTTTTGACCCACATCAGACGGCGAGCACTCCAAACAACGGACTGTCAACGACTAGGGAAATACTGAATAAGTGGTGAACGGTTTCGTTTGCATGGAGTCAGACGAAGGGTTGCGATAACAGTGGTTAAGACGATGAAACAGATGACGCTGGCGGCGGCAAAAGGATTCGAGAAACACGGCCGGGCGACGCGCAAGGCGGAATTTCTTGCGCGAATGGAAAGCTTGATGCCGTGGGCGGAATTCTGCGCCTTGATCGAACCGCATTACCCGAAGGCGGGGAATGGACGACCGCCGCTCGGCCTGGAGCGCATGCTGCGGATGTACTGTGTGGCCAACTGGTTCAATCTTAGCGACGAAGCCTGCGAAGACGCCCTGTACGATGTGCCGGTGTTTCGGGAGTTCTGCCGCATTGACCTTGGCCGGGAGCGGGTGCCCGATGCCACAACCCTCCTCAACTTTCGTCACCTGATGGAAGAACACAAAATTGGCGCAGCGATGTTCGCCAAGATAGGCGAATTGCTGTTGGCCAATGGGATGAAGCTCTCGGGCGGCACGATTGTGGATGCGACGCTGATCGCCGCTCCACCCTCGACCAAGAACCAGGAGAAGAGTCGAGACCCGGAGATGCATCAAACCAAGAAGGGCAACGAGTGGCACTTCGGCATGAAGTTGCACATCGGGGCAGACAGTCAGACCGGCCTGATCCATAGTGCAAGCGTTACCGCTGCGAATGTCCATGACAGCCACGAAGTGCCGAACCTGCTGCATGGCAAGGAGACTCGGTTCTACGGTGACAGCGCCTACCGGGGAAAGCAGCAGCGGGAGCGACTCAAGGTTATTGCGCCGAAGGCGAAGGACTTCACCAACAAACGCGCCTACAGAAACAGCCCCCTGACCGAGGCGGACAAAGAATCGAATCGGCGCAAGTCCAGTGTGCGATCCAAGGTCGAGCACCCGTTCCTGACGTTGAAGCGCCTCTGGGGCTTTGCCAAGGTCCGCTATCGCGGCTTGGCGAAGAATGCCAACCGGGCCTTCGCCATGCTGGCGATGCTCAACATCAACAAATGGGGACGACCTCTCACGGGAGAGGTTCGTCCGGCATGAGTAGGAAGTGGAGAAATAGCCCGCCCTCTTGGCCCGCAACGATGTGCTGTCCGATGAAATTTCGATTCGCGTCACGATTTTGTCTCGATTTGGATTCAACGCCGCCTCACGTGGCTACTTGTTCAGTGTTTCCCTAGCTTGAGGGGCGCGTTGCCGCGGCTGCGTGTTCCCATGCGATGCTACTTGAGATGCGCAAGGTAGTCGACGAGTGCATCGAGGTCGGGATCGCCGGCGGCGCGCGACTTCATCGCTATCGTGTCGGCCGGCAGTTGTTCGCGTGCGGCACCGGTGCCGATGGCCCAGGCGCGGATCGCCGACGGATCCTTGCGACCGCCAATGCCATCCAACGGGCTAGCGGGGTTGCCACGCCCGGCGATCGCGTGGCACATCATGCAATTCAAGCGCTCGAAGGCGCGCTGGCCTTCTTCAAGCCGCGGATCGGCGACAGTTGCCGCGGCCGCCGCCACAGTGTCGTCGGGTGGAGGCTTGGCCGGCGTCGGCACATTGCGCAGCCGGGCGAACAGTGCAGCCAGCAGCACCACCAGCACCGCAGTGAGCAGGGCGAGCAGTTCGGCACGCGTTTTGCGCAGCATTGCGGTTACACCCAGTCGAAGATTTCGGAATGCACGTGCGCGGCCGGCACGCCGAGCGCAGCCAGGCTGCGCTCCACGCCGAGGCTCATCAGCGTCGGCCCGCAGAGAAAATACTGCAGCCGCATCCCCGCAGCCGGCAGATGGCGTGCGAGAACCTCTTGGCTGATGAAGCCGCGCTCACCGCTCCAGTCCGCCGGCGGCTCGAGCAGCACATGCTCCACGCGCAGCGACAGTCGCTGCGCCAACGTTTCCAACTCCTCGCGGAAGGCCACGCGTTCCCACACCCTGTTGCCATAGAACAGGACGAGCGGACGGCCATCGCCGCGGTCGGCCAGCGTCCGCAGCATCGACAGGATAGGCGCAATTCCGATGCCGCCTGCAATGAATACATAGCCTTCCGCGTCGGGCTGATGATCGATGCAAAACGTCC